>CAZJRS010000093.1:0-12641 GCA_964548585.1 uncultured Methanocella sp.
AACGCTAAACCTGCCTGGCAAGATTCAGGCTTCAAAAACGCCAAACTGCCAAAACTCCAAAACGCCAACTATAGTTAGTCTTCAAAAACGCCAAAACGTCAACTATGGATAGGCTTCAAAAACGCCAAATGGCCAAACCGCCAAAACGCCAAACGCTTTTTAGTATAACATGGCTTGATTGATTCTGGCTGTAAAATTTGAAACTAGTCTGGGAGCATTGAATCGGTCAGGCAGGATTTTACTACCGATATCATGCATGCCGATCCCATATTTTTAGCATTGGCGGTTTGGCGGTTTGGCCGTTTGGCGTTTTTGGGATTCCAGCATATACAATGGCGGTTTGGCGTTTTGGCCATTTGGCGTTTTTGGGATTCCAGCATATACAGTTGTATTTCCCCCAATAATAAACTGGCACAATGGATCAGAGAGTAAACACGGGGATACTGGATTACACAGATTCTTCCCGGGGAGTGATCGATTAAACTTGAACAGACTAGTAATCTGTGAAATCGACCTCATCCGTGAAATTAGTTTCAATCCGTGGAATCCAGATTAATCTGTGGCATCTGTGTGGCACTGGCACAGCGCAGCGATCGTATTGTTGAGTCGTTCATTAGCAAGGGTCTGGTACTCGTATTCTGTTTACCTGTCATATCTGGCACAGCGCAGCGTTCGATTTCCTTCATTTTCGTAGATACAATGTCCCAACGCACTGCCTTTACATGGCTTCGACACCTGCAATTCAAAGCCACTAACGACCGGTCGGTAGCTTTTTATAGTTTACAAGACTAATCACTAGGTTATACAACCGACCGGTCGGTAGTAAGACAATTTGGGAGCGTTTAAGTTGGATTCGAACACCCCTACAACCAAAGTGGATATCCCACAGGCTGATGCTATGGCGGATATCACCACAAGAGAGAAGATCATAGATGCAGCGATTGATCTCTTCTCCAAAAAAGGATTTGAAGCAGCGTCCATGCGGGAGATCTCCGAAGCAGTAGGTATTAAGAAAAGTTCGATATACAGCCACTTTAAAGGAAAAGACGAGATCCTCGAGACGATATTGAAGCATTTTATCAGTGAGCTGGGCAAGACCAGCTACTACTCAGGAAACCAGAGTGAGCTGATTGATCAGGTATTGCGGGCTTCAGGGCCCGAAGGCCTGATGGATATGACATGGAAAAAGTTCAACGAAAGCATGGAAATCCCCCGGATACAGAAGATCTGGCGAATGATCTCCATCGAGATTTGTCGAAATGCCATGATAAGGAGCTTTTTTGAAAGACAACTGCTCGACCAGCCGGTATATTTCTGGGAAAAAGCCTTTAGGGCAATGATTGCCCAGGGCATGATCAAGCCGTTGGATGCGGCACTACTGGCAAAGGAGTACTATGCTTTCAACGTATACCTGTTTTTAAAATACCTGCTCCTGAGCTGCGATACAGACTATGAAAAGATCAAAGAAGACGCCCGGATGGAAGCTGGCACACACAGCAGGTTTTTCCTTTGGGGGATAAAAACTTGAAAATAGTGGCCGTGGCAGGAAGCGAGAGGATCATTTAGATGCCGCATGTCTTTACTGCGAGACTGTTAATAGCCCAGTTTACTTAGCCTAGATCTGAAGATAAAGTACCCGGATTAGCACAAAAAGGACAAATAGTTAGAAAATTATCCCTTAGATACTCATCTTTGGGGTAGTGGGCCCTGTCTTCTGCTTACTTCAGGTGATTTATTCCCCTCGCCCCCCTGGCCCGGAATCAGGCAACTCTCGTCAACCGGGGTACAGTTCTTTAGTTCCCCGAGCTCTTTACGGAACTCCGACTGCTCGATCAGGATGTCCCGTTTTCGGAACTCTCGCTTTTTGACATCTTCCATGGCATGATTTACCCATTCCACAGCTTGCTCATGGCTCATTCCCCGTTCCACCAGGCTCTTGACTCTTTGCTCAAAGGGGATGGTCTCGTCGACGAGAGGGTCGGTCACATCGAGTCGGTTTTCCGCGTCCGTGTCAAGACCGTATTCAGGTTTGCCAAAGTCTCCGATTTTGCCAACGCCAGCCATATGATCTCCCATTATATCTTCTATGTGATCTTATTAATGATCATCAAAGGATTCCGCGGGTCATCAGAGGATGGACAGCGGGTGTATACTGGCTCAATTTCGCTCTATGCGGTGATAAGCTCTTTTTCGATACATCAGAACATCGTTATATCGGATTTACATCCCTGGCCGGCACATAGCCGGCACAGGAGTTAACACAAACTTTCAGGGGGTAACAGCATGGATGAGCAAAGCATGAATGCCGCCTGCGATACCGTGGGCAGTGAGCTGGGATACAAAATCGAGCATAATGTGAACCTCGGCGCAGGCAACCTCGATCAGGTCTGGTCAAAGCAGGAGCACCCGAATCTGCCAGAGCTCAAGATAGCCTTCAGGATCATCACAACCAGCGGGGACGTACAACCGGATGTGATTGAAGCAGGTGCACTATGTTCGCTCTGGACGGATTGTGATCACCTGGTATTCCTCGTGCCTGACCCCGGGACTCAAAAATCCATCCAGGGCAAAGTGAAAGCCTTTGATGCGATCGGCGGATTCCTGCAGTTACACAAGTACATCACTACCATAACGATGTCAGAACTGCTGAAAGGACGAAAAGCAGAAACCCCTACCAGTGAAATCACCGCGTGATGTGAAACCATGAAGTTCAGGAACAGATCTGAAGCAGGAAAAATTCTTTCTAAAGAACTACGCGCGTTTCGAGGCAAAGACGTGATCGTGCTCGCAATCCCCAGGGGAGGCGTCCCGGTCGGCTTCGAGATTGCCACGGAATTTAATGCACCCCTCGACGTGATCATGAGCAAGAAGATAGGCACCCCGTTCAATGCCGAGCTGGCCATCGGAGCGGTCACATGGAACGGTGCCGTCATGCTTGACCAGGCAATGGTTGACCGGTGGCAGATCTCACGGGAATATGTAGGAGGGGAAGCCAGACGGATCCTGGGAGACATGAAAATGACACTGGACAATCTCCGCACCGGCCTGGGCGACTTTCCGAAGCTGTTCGGACGCACAGTCTTCATCGTGGATGACGGGATAGCCACCGGGGCGACCATGATTGCTGCGGTGGAGGCCATCAGAGACCAGGGACCGGAAGAAGTCGTGATCGCTACGCCGGTGATACCTTCCGAACTGGTCGAGGAGCTCAAGTACGTGGCTACACTGGTATATGCCCAGGCACCGGAGGATTTCGAAGCGGTGGGAGAATACTACCAGGAATTCGAAACGCTAAGCGATGAGCAGGTAAAAGAGTACTTGTTACTCGCCAACAGGAGTGATCTGGTGAAATAAAATACTCCTTTACGATTCTTATTTTTAAAAATAATGCACCAGTGACCCCTAATAACTACAGTTCAATCCGTAGCTAAAAAAATGCTTTTATATTTCATAGGTGTATGATTAATAGACAGATATGATAAAAACAGAGAGCCTGAGTAAAGTCTACGATGGAGTAAAAGCCGTAGACTCGGTGAGCCTCTCGGTTGGCAGCGGCGAGGTTTTTGGGTTCCTAGGGCCCAACGGCGCCGGAAAGACGACGACGATCGGAATGATGGTCGGTCTGATCGAGCCAAGCGGGGGCAAGTGCTGGATAGATGACATCGATGTCACGCGTAATCCGCTTGAAGCCAAGCGGATCACAGGGTACCTCCCGGACGGAGTAGGCTTCTATGCCAACCTGAACGCGAAGCAAAACCTGAAATTCTTTTCACGTTTCTATAACATGAGCGATCCGGTAGCTGAAGCACGGATCGCCGAGTTGCTCAAGCGGGTCGGCCTGAAAGGCGTCGAGAAGCCCGTGGGCAGCTATTCCAGAGGCATGAAGCAGCGGCTGGGACTGGCCCAGGCTCTGCTGAACGACCCGAAGTACGTCTTCCTCGATGAACCCACCAACGGGCTGGACCCCCAGGGCGTGATCGAGTTTAGACAGATCATCAAAGAGCTGGGTGCCGAGGGCAGGACAGTTTTCTTCTCATCCCACATCCTGAACGAAGTGCAGCAGGTCTGCAACACCATTGGCATTATCTCCAAGGGTAAGATCGTAGCCCAGGGCACCCCCGACGAAGTCCGAAAGAGGATGCGCAAGGACGAGCACGTCACGATCAAGATAAGTGTGATCGGGGAAATGCCGAAGCTGAACGACCCCCGCATCATCAGCGCGGAATACAACAACGGTAGCGCGGTACTGATCGCATCGGCAGATATCCGGGAAGACCTGTCGGAGGAAATGTTCCGGCACAGCGTGCGTATCAAGGAGTTGCACCTGAAGGAAGAGACCCTCGAAGAGCTGTTCCTGAATACGATCTACAAGGGTGAAAACATATGAGGCCAGAACTGATCGTTGCGGTGAAAGAATTCCGTGACCACCTTACTAGCAGACGGTTTATCCTGATCTTCGCGGTTCTCATGCTGGTCTCCATCTACGCGATGGTCAACGGCATGAGCGACTACCAGAAGCAGCTCGACCAGTACAAGAAAGCTGCCGCGGAAAACCCGCAGCAGGAATGGTACAAAGAGCAGGTGGCCATGTACCAGAAGATGATCGCAGAAGCGGAGACCAGCGGCTCCTCGCAGGAAGAGATCGATAGCCTGAGGTACCAGCTAGAACAGTTGACCAATCCTCCGATGCCATCGGTGCTGTTCGTCTTCAGTAACCTGAACCAGTACTTCGTGCTCCTGGGCGCCGGACTTGCCATCGCCATCGGGTTCGACCTGATCAGCCGGGAAAAGGAGGAAGGCTCGCTAAAGTCGCTGCTCTCCCACCCCGTATACAGGGACTCGATCATCAACGGCAAGACCATCGGTGCCTTCGGAGTGCTAAGCATCGTGCTGGGCGCCACATTCCTCATCACGATGGCGATCATGCTGATCTACGGCGTGATACCTCAGATGAGCGACATTACAGCCATCGCAGTATACTTCGTGATGGCATTATTGTACTGTCTGGTCTTCTTCGCCATCGCCATGATGACCTCCACGCTGGCGAAAAACTCCTCCATGTCGGTCATGTACGTCCTCGGCATCGTGATTTTCATGATCATGCTCTCCATGTTCTCGTACAACATCACCCAGCTCATCCTGGGCCCCCCGCCCGAGTACAGCGGGCCGATCTACTATGCAGAATCGGCAATCGCTGTCGATGACATGAAGATGGCTGCGGGCAGCACATCAAGCATCGGTATCGATGCCAACGCCTCGACAGAGCCGGTGGACATCCTACCAGTGCCACCCATCAATAATAACGAGGATTGGGAGCAGTACTACCAGCGCCAGGGTATGATCATCCAGGCGATCGACTCCATCTCCCCGGTATCCAACTTCCAGAACCACATCGCCCCGGCGATCTTTAACCAGGGCTACATGCTCTTCAGGTCCATGGTCTCGTCGAGCAAGCCATACTACCCCACCCCGGCCACGCTGTGGGACTCGATCGCCTCAGTATGGGTGAACATCCTGGTGCTGATTGTGGAAACAATCATCGCTTTCGCAGTGGCATACATCAAGTTCCTGCGGGTGGATGTAAGATGAAGATCCGTCGGATCGTATCGGCAGCCCTGGCAATAGGGCTGCTCATATGCATGTTACAGCCGGTAATATCGCCAGCAATGGCAACAGAAGGCTATACATCGATAAGATCGGGAACAATAGAATCGGGAACCACGATAAGTACGGATAGTCCCACGGTCTGTTTCGTGCGATTTGATATGATCAACGGCAGTAAAAGTGTCCATGTGAACGTCAAATCGGAAGGCTATGCACAGCAGAACTATACATTCGTAGAGAACCAGGGATGGAATTACTTCGACGTACTGAGAATTTATGTCGCAGAGATCAACAATAATACGATCACGTACGAGCTGCTTAAGCCGACATCCGGCGGCAGCTCCGGATCTTCGTCGGGCACCATCCTGAACTGTAACATACCTGGCCAAACTGCCCTCGCAGGCGACAAAGTGGTTTTCCCGATAACCATCCAGAACAATAACAACGAGGACAAGACATACACACTGTCTGCGACAAGCGGCACTGGATGGAGCCTCAGGTTCACTTCCGGCAGCAACGGTATCTACAAGGTGTTCGTGCCGAAGACGCAGTCGACGACGGTTAACCTCGAGGTCTTGACGAACGCAGCCACCGGCGTGGGCGAGAAAAAGGTGACCGCCACGGTGGATGACAAGAACATTGACCTGTATGTCCAGATCACGAGCATCAACCAGTCGGCGGAGGTCAGCACCAAGGTGACGTCCAAGATCGCCTCGATAGGGGACAAGATATACTACGACATATGGACCAAGAACCTCCAGGCCAAAGAGAACATCTACAAGTTGTCTGTGACAGGATTGCCTGACAACTGGTACTACAGGTATAAGGAAAGCACGGGAAGCATCGAAGAGATGGCTGAGACCGTCATCCCTGCAGCAGGCGAGAAGAGCCTGGTGCTGGAGATCGTCCCCCCGAGCAGCGTCCAGACCGGAGACTACAACTTTACGGCCGTTGTGACGACGCCGGACGGCCAGCAGATCAGCAAAGACCTTATACTGAGGCTGAAAAGCAGCGTAGACATGAGCATGACCAGCTCAAAGCTGGGATATTCTGCGAAGCCTGGGGAAGCGTTCAACATCGACGTGTACATCACGAACACCGGCAACGGTGCCTCGCTGACCAACGTCGGACTTGAAACCCAGGCACCCGAGGGCTGGCTGGTGCAGGTGTCGCCAAACAGCACCAACAGCATCAAGGCAGGACAAACCCAGACCTTCCGGGTCAAGGTCACCCCGCCCGGGAACATCGTAGCCAGCGACTACGATATCACCATCAAGGCAAAGAGTGACCAGGCTACGAAAGAAAAGGACTACAGGATCACCATCACGGTGGACTCGTACATACCGTATATCGGCGGGGCGATCATCCTGATCGTCGCCGGAGCTTTATTCCTGGTCTACAGGAAGTATGGGCGCAGATAATTGGACTGCGCCTTATCTTTTTTATCCCTTACCGGCAAGCTTTCTAATGGTGTTAACCTGAAGAGGATAATGCCTGGGCCATAGCACTGCGAAGCCCTTCGATCAGGTGGAACCCTACATCTTACCCTTAAACAACAAGATATACACCGCACAGCCAACCATCAGGGTTATTGCCATGGCCACTAACGCCATACCCAGCGCGTTCCACATCTGAGGATTTTTTGGAGCGCCAGACGGCGGGGTCCAGGATGGCACATCAACGCCAGACAAAGTGGGGGCGGTGGCAGATGGCTCGAGCGATGTCGCCACATCTGCTGCTATAGATTCTCGATCCAGGCTCACATCGATCTGATCAGTGGCTTCTGTCGCACCGGCCGGCATGACCGGCGAGATACACAATACCACCAGAGCCACCAGCACGGGTAACACATTCTTGGTCAAGTAGATCCCCTGTAGAGTTTCTAGCTATTACTTATTATTATATTGTATATATATTATTTAGTAGATAAATATTTCCATAGCATTCGATTAGACAAAAATGGCTTGGTATACAGGCATTGTTATACCGATCAACGATTTTGATTATTGGACCGGTTCAGATTTTGTAGGCTCCCTAAACCCGCTGCAGGAAAAAATGTGATACGAATAAGCGGATTATGAAAGCCGGTACGTGGGCCGGGTCAGGACGTGGAGGGTAACGCAGACAGCGATCACCAGTAGCATCAGCTGTCCGGGCAGCCAGCTAACCACAAAAAGCGACGAATAACCGATCGTGATCCAGAGCGACGAAACTGAGATGATCTTCGCAGTGAGAGTCAACCCACGGCCTTCCCGGTAATTCCGGATATAGCTACCGAACCACCGGTTATTCAGCAGCCACCGTGACAGTCTGGCCGAACCACCGGCATAGCAAGCGGCAGTCAGGAGAAGAAACGGCGTAGTCGGCAACAGCGGAAGAAAAATACCTAGGATAGCGAGCGCCAGCGATGCCGTGCCGACAAGGATTAGCAGTCCCCTGATGATCACGTGCGATCTGACTTGAGGCCGCTTACCAGCATTGCCTGCCGTAGGTCGATTAAGCTCAATCATAATAATCCCACCTGCACCGAATATGAGGCACTATACTACAGTATATTCCAGCGTAATCATAAATCCATAGGTATAATAGCATTTCCATGTGGCACAGCGGCAAAAAGCACTACCGTCTCGACCATAATTACCAGACAAGGATACCCATAGCCAGTAATAAACAGCGTAGTCTCACCAAAGCCCGTAACGTAGGCACGGTTGACGACGCGGAAGATGCGAGATGCTCCACTCTTTTCCGGCAATGCGAGCTATCAGCTATAACATCTGTGTCTCCAACCGAGTTATGCAGGAGTTGATCGAGTGAGAAAAATTATGGTTACAATAGCGCTGACAGCCTTGCTATTAGGCATGGCTATGAGCGCCTTCGCGCAGACCAGCCCGACTGCCTCGCCGAACGCGATCGTAGTACCCGGACTGAAAAACATTGTCCAGACCGCCAACGACCTTGGCAACCTGAAGACATTTACCTCACTGGTCGATAAAGCCGGGATGACAGACACCCTGAACACAGGGGGACCATACACGATCCTCGCCCCATCCGACGATGCCTTCAAGAGTATACCCCCGGACACATTAAACGCGCTGTCAAACAACACCCCGGTGCTGAAGAGCGTACTAAATAACCACATTATCCAGGGCAGATACACAGCAAACCAGCTGCTTGACGCTAAAAAAGTCACGACCATAGACAACAAGACACTCTTGATCACCCCGAGACAGGGCTCCATCAAGATAGGTAACGGATTCATCGTCAAGGAAGACATACCCGCCACCAACGGCATCATCCAGGTCATGGATACCGTGATCATACCCTCGTGAGCCGGGATTGGGCCCTAAGAGAATAAAATTCTTTTTTTTGTTTTTGAAGATTTTTGCCAGAAGCATGCTGTGGAACGACTCAACAACACGAACGCTGGGCGGTGTATACCTACGAAGGACAGCGAGGACAGCGAGGATATGAAGGTTTTCTGGGTATTGATGGATTAATCGGTTTTATTGTTTTTTCACGAGGGTCGACGGCTGCTGAGGCAGCCTCCTGCGGTTTTCCGGGTGCTTCGCCGTCTGGGCCGCGCTTGCACCCTCGTCGGTACAACCTGGCTGCGCCTTCGGCTGCGCCAGTTGAACCTCCTTCGCAAGCGCTAAGCAACGCTGCCTAACGGCCGGCGTTCATTACCCGGCCGCTTACGCATCCGCCGATGCGTCCGCATCCCGCTGAGGCGGGACAAGCCCTGAAAACCTCCGGCAACCGCTAGATTCTCCAGGTAGCTCTGACAACATGGGATTAGCGAGACGATGAGAGGCCAAGAAGAACGTATTTATTTCAGTATATGCAAAAAGATCACAAATGGTTGACCTCACACCTTACATCTCACCTTCCATTGATCCCCTCTGGAAACTACTGATAGCCCTTGCGATTGGCCTGATCGTGGGCTTCGAGCGGGAGATCGCCCAGGAGAAGGTGACCAACGTCAAGTTCGCGGGCCTGAGGACCTTCGGGCTGGCCGGGCTTGCGGGTGGGATTTCTGCGTACCTCGCGTCCAATGCGATTGGGATGACAGCAGATACTCAGCTGGCATTTACCCAGAACGGCTACTTCCTCTTCGGCGTGGTGCTGCTCGCGATCATGGGGCTGCTGGGCATCGCCTATTACAGGTCGACCACCATTCAGGCACACCTCGGCTTTACCACGGAGATCACCGTGATCCTGACCTTCCTGCTGGGCGGAATGGCGTTCTTCAATCCCAGCACTGCGATCATCATGGCGGTTGTGAGCGCAATACTGCTGGCGTTCAAGCAGCAGTTGCACGAATTCACCCACAAGATCCCTAAGACCGAGTTCTACGACTCGCTGCTGTTCGCGCTGATCGCGGTGGTCATTCTGCCCATCCTGCCAGACCAGTACTTCGGCCTGCCCCAGTACGGCCTTCCGAACATCATCAACCCGCACCAGATCTGGCTCATCGTGGTGTTCATCTCGGGCATCAGCTACATCGGCTACTTCCTCGTCAAGTGGTTCGGCACCACAGCCGGGCTCGCCCTGACCGGCATCGTGGGCGGCCTGGCATCGAGTACGGCCGTAACGACAACAATGGGAGCAAATACCAGGCAGGTGGAAGGCCTGGAAAACGAGGCAATGGTGGCGTCAACCCTGGCCAACGCGGTCATGCTCATCCGGGTCGCATTCATCGTCCTGGTATTCTTCCCGGCCCTGCTGTACTACATCTACATACCCCTGGGCGCCATGTTCATCGTGGGCCTGCTGGTCGCATCATACTTCTACCTGCAGAGCAACAGGATGTCCCACCAGGGCCAGCCGATCCGACTCGGCAGCCCGTTCAGCATCAAACCTGCCCTGACCTTCGGCGCGCTGATCACGATCATACTGTTCGTCTCGAAGATCGCCGCCAGCTACCTGGGAAGCTACGGGCTGTATATTACTGCGCTGTTCGCAGGGCTCGCCGACGTGGATGCGATTGCAATATCGGCCTCGGAACTGGCGTCGAGCCAGTCAATCCTGCCAGTGGTTGCGGTTGTGTCGATACTGATTGCCGTGTTCGTCAACCTGGGAATCAGAGTCGCATACGCATACTACTTCGGGACAAAAAAGTTCGGGGCTTACACGATACTCATGGCAGTGACGATGGTCGGAGCCGGCGGCATTATCGCAATACTCATACTACGGTGAACCAGGGACGAAATACCCTGGCCATACACGTTAGCCAGCCTGCGTCTTGCCTTCGTCGTACCGGAAAAATTCGATGGAACTATCCTGAACATCGTGAAGTCTGCTACCTTGCAGGAAAAGCTGCCTCCCACGCACAGCGGGAAACGTGATCTTCTGAGCATCTGCCTGGGAGAGCCCCGCGATCTCGGGATGAAGGTTATAACAGCCTGGCTTTTCCTTACGGAAAGTTCCCCCGACATACGCATCAGCCTGCCCTTTTCGAGATGCGTCTGCCATGTCATAGGTACCATTCGGGTGAAAAATCACCATGACGTGTTTCCGGCTATACCAGATCCCCAGGATCGGATCAATAGTACTTTTAGAGGATATCGGACTGATGCGGGCGGGAGGAATACTCGACGGAGGACGAACGGCTATATCACTTTTAACCGAGGGTTCTTTAGATGGCTTAAGCCAGTCATATACCAGGACCGACCCGCTGGCAACGAGAGCCACCAGCGGAACGATGACCATGCCTATAGCCGCAGGCCAGTATAAGCCCGGACCGCCAAACAGCAAAAGGCACAGGATCAATAGCTCCAGAATAGTAGCTACGACGCCGAAAACCAGGATCATTACGTAAGCGACTTTTGAAGACTTGAAGGACAGTTCAATGCGTCCCGGTAATCCCATTTTTTGGTTGCTTGTTTCCATTTCCCCCAACTCCCTGCGACGTATTACTCGAGATAGCGAGTAATAGTTGATCGCTTATAATTTAGCTTTGTTATATAATGATTGCCCAATTTTCATTTATATATACTTCGATGGGCCATGGCTAATCAGCTGCCAGGAGAAATCGACGGGAGTAAGGCAAAGATCCTATATTTTGATACAGGTTGCCGGGTAATAAGAATCGTAAAAAGAAAAAGAAAAAGAAAAAATATACAGATTAAAACTATCCAAGCTCAACCTGGAAGTTCACTACAATGTTCCGGTTATTTTCATCAATTACCACAGTTTCTGTATCGAAATAATACCCTGCATCGCCAACAAGACCGTCACCATAAGAATGATCGACAAGATAAGAATATCTGTAGTAAACAGTATATGTACCGTAATCGAATGAGCCAAGGAAGGCCGAGCCGTCAGAACCTGTGGTTAGCCATGTATCGGGAGTTTCCATCTTGAAACCCACATTTTCGGTTCCCGCCCCACCTGTACCCGTTGTAACTAATGACTCTGTCATTTTGGGCATATTGTGCGAACCGGCTAATACACCTACAGATTGCTCTTCCATCGGATTATCTTCCCAGTCAGTGACGATGACGGTGATTGTTCCCTGATTAGAGGTGGGCACTGACGGTCCATACTGCTTGTTGTAAAACGGCCACCCTGGCTTCTTGTACGGGTCGATATCCGGCACTGGTGTCGAAGACGGAGTCGGAGTCGGAGTCGGAGTCGGAGTCGCAGTAGGCGTGGTCGTGGGCGTCACAACAGGTGTTGAGGACGGTGTCGCGGTTGCCGATGGTATGGCGGACGGAGATGCTGTGGCGTTCACGGCTGGATCTTGTGTTGCCGCAGATCCTGGTATTGCCGTCGGTGTTACCGTCGGTGTGGCGTTCGCTGCCGGGGCCGGTGTCGGCGTGGGTGTTGCGTTATTGCCTTGCGTTCCCTGCATGTATGCAAGGCCTGCCAGTAAGAGTAGTACTACTACAATGCAAGCGATAATTATATATTGAGTATTCTTTTCCATAAATTTCCCCCAAGTTTCTCGATGGGTTTTGGTAATTCTATTTTTAAATAAATAGTCGGGTTATCCATAATAAACCAATCGACAGGCCATTAAATGGATACTAATCAAG
>CAZJRS010000094.1:0-12580 GCA_964548585.1 uncultured Methanocella sp.
GATAAATATTCCCCCTGTTCAAAGCCACATAAATATGTCAGTCTGGATATTATACGGAAATATCTATGATCGATTTGCTTAAAAATGAATCGCTCCCCGATGGGGGGAGAGATATGGGCACCCTGGCGTTACTTAGTTGCTATTAATTTTATAGAAGGTAAGTCTACGACATGTATCTGGCCAGATCATCCAGCTTTTTCCTGTTCTCTTCCAGCTTTCTGAGTATTTCCTCCCTTCGCTGGCGGATGATCTCAAGGTTGCCATGCTCGTCTATGTATTTTGCCATGAAATCCTCGATAACCCGGTTGGAATCTTCGTGATTAATATCACATACCTGGTAAAATCGCTCCAGAGTCTTATTTGTAATACTAAACGTGGCCCGTGCTTTCCGATCTTCTTCGGGGAGCTCCGGACGGCCGCGAGATCTGCGAATAGAGTTTTCAGCTAAGACAATTTGTTCTCTGGAATTGGGCATATAGGTTCAACTCAGGGGCATTTATACACAACGATCTGCCTCGGTGATACGGTCATTTCTGGGTATATCGATATTGTTAATTTTGATGCGCGATTTTGGCCTGTAATTTATTGATGGATACTGTAACATGTCTGGCTTTAAGCTCCAGATCCGAAATTTCTTTTTCCATATTGTTCAGGTGCGATCGCTTTTTCTCGATTTCCTCATTATAGTAGTAGAGCTCTTTGACATTTGTGCACAGCTTTTCTACCAGCGAGTTCAGTTCCTCGTTCTCGCCCTGGATTTTCCTGGATTTAACCCTCATGTTTTCACCCCAGTACAATCGATTAAAAATTAATAGGTTGCTCACAATAAATAATTTTCTATTCTCTTCCAATAAAAATAAATGCTGGAGACAAAGACTTTGATTGAAGATCCCGGTTTATAAAGGATTAACTATTACATCGTACTGCGATCGCCCTGCCCCATGATCAAACTATTTATAATCGGCATGCCCAGTATTCTCTGGCATTCACATGGTCGGTATTGACTCAATTCTCCTGATTGGTATAGTGGCGCTGCTCCTCTTTGGCCCGGACAAGCTGCCCCAGTACTTACGAGAGATGGGTAAAATTTATGCGGAAGTGAAAAAAGCTCAGCGGGAGTTTGAAAGAGAGCTGTCACCACAGCTTGATCCGCTGGTTTCCAGGCCGATGGTCAAACAACCATCCGATAAAGTACAGGAAATCGCTCGTAAAATGGGCATAGGTGCAGACGGGAAAAGCGAAGAGCAGCTTCTGGCGGAGATTGCTGCAGCAGTCCCCACGCAGAATGACACTAGTCGTAAAGACGCAATTGTGCCCGAAGGCACAAAGAAAGATATTTAGCCGATAAGCGCCTCTGTTTTTCTATATGGCAGGGTATGTGGCGATCAAGGGAAATGGTGTAAAAATCCCTTATAAAAAGTACATGCAGTCCAGGCCGGTCCGAAATGACAAAGTAGACTGGGAGCGGCTGAACTCGGATGTTGTCAAGCTATACTTACCCCACAAGAAGACACCCCTGATGAAGCTGCTTGGCCGGTTCATCGACATACCAGAGGAACGCAGTTTCCGCTTCAACCCCATGGGCTCAATGGTCTGGGAACTCTGCGACGGTAAAAACACAGTAGAGGAGATCAAGGAAATCATCCTCAAGCGCACCAAAAGCAGCGACAAAGACGTCGAAAAACGGCTTTCAAAGTTTATCAACAAGCTTATACGTAACGAGCTAATCATGCTCGACACTTCTTAAAACTAAAGTGTCTACGAAAAACCACAAAGACAAAGAGACGATTAACCACAAAGAACACAGAGAACAACACAAAGGATTTAAAAATATTCGTTTCTATAAAGTTCACGGTAAATCCCCGCACATATCCGAATACAGCTGGCCTATTCTAAAATTATAGAAAATGTGAGACAGCCTTCACATTGTAAGCGTTTTTTAAAAATTTTTAAAAAGTCTCTGTGTCTCTGTGCAAAACTTTGTGCCCTCTGTGGAAATAGCCTCGATGCCCTTTATGGTTTATCGAAGTGCCCTGTAGTTTTAGTCACATGAACTATACCGGCATAGTACAGCCAGGTGGTCTTTATGGAGTGGCTCGAGTGAGACGGTCTCGAGTACCTCAAACTTCTGGGACAATATCCCGATCTCTCGCTGGAAGATGGTTTCGAGGTCCTCGGTGATGCTGATACTTCGGGCTTTGATGGCAACCACAACATGGCCGCCTTTGCAGAGGTATTTTTCAGCGTTGGCGACTGCGATCGAAGCCTGGTCGGGCTGGGCGACGTCCTGGTATAAAATATCGACACAGTCGATGAACGGGGGGTATTTCTCCGGGTATCGGGCATCAGCTATGATCGGGATGATGTTGTCCCGCCCTTCGATGACCCTTAGCAGGTCTCTGGCTGGCCGGGGGGCGAACTCTACTGCGAATACGATACCTTCGCTGACCATGTCGGAGACATGCGTCACCGTCGTGCCACTGGCAGCGCCGAGATATAATACCCGGGAATGTCGATCGATTGGAATATTCATCCCCTTGAGTAGCATGGACGATAGCTTGCTTGTCACCGGGGTCCAAGGCCGGTATAGTTCACCTTCGAACTCGATGGCACCTTCGGCATATGAGGAACGGGTCGCCAGAAGAAACTCATCTCCGGCCTTCAGCAGGTACGTATGATCCTTTCCAGCCGGCTTCACTTCGGTGATCTGAGTCATTTTACCCGCCCCTTTGGACCGCTTCGTAGCCGGGAAGCTCTGGTGCGCACGTCTGTGCCGAGAGCCAGTCGCCCACCGGAGTATGCATCAACTCGTGCCGCGATGGTCGCACGACCGGCGATCATGCGGGACATTTTTCCCCGAAGGCGCTTGGGGGAGCCGCTGATCAGCGGATGCCGGAAGATGAAGCCATGCTTGGGAGACGGCGTGCCTTCGCGGATGTGCTTGAAAAGCGCCTCTCCTGCCCCCATCACCTGTAGTGACGAGGCAGGAAGCCGGGCCAGCCGGTCGAGGCCGCCTGCCCGGGCGATCAGTCGGGCGCCGAGCATTGGGCCGAGAACATCGGAAAGGTTCGGAGCCACGTCATCCATACAAATGGTAATGTATATTTCCAGGCTCTTCCGCTCGTCGAGTAAAGCCCGGGCAAGCCGGGCAAATCCCTGTATAGCGGCGATATCACCCGCCGTAAGCGGCGCCCCGGGAGGGATCTCTGCAGTTGAAAGTGTCAGGGCGGCGGTGATCACTTCCTGGGGACGGGCTCTGCACTGAGGGAAATGGATGCCGTACCACTCCGCCAGCCGTTCGGAAACCTCGTTAAAAGCCTCATTTACGGTGTCAAGGGCTTTGATCGACTGGACAATATCAGCATCTTTGCTGGATAGAAGTGCCTGGATGCGGCTTGTAGCGACCGCGATAGCAGTGCGGTGCATCAAGCGGAGGTAATCGTTGCCGGAATCGCAGAGCCCTGCATCGATGGCGAGGCGTGTAAAATCCGGACATCCGCCCGAGCCCATGCTGTCGGCGAAGCCGGCAAAGGCAGCCAGATCAGCAGGTGTTTTACCTGCGATCTTCCACCCGCCGTCAACCTGCTCCCCGAACCAGGCCTTCATCATCAGACCTCGGTGATCTCTGCACCCAGGTTTCGTGCCCGGGTCTTAATAACCGTGCAGTTCTTCACCAGGCGTTTCGCCTCTGCCTCGATCTTTGACGGCTGATCGGTGATAGCGTACACAGTGGGCCCGAAAGAGCTCATGCCGACGCCCGCGGCCCCTGCCGACCGGAGCGCCTCGAGAAGATCGCCGGCGCCGGGCTGGAGGTCGATCTCACGTTTCTTGAAGCCTACTTCCTGAATATTATTCACGGCTTTGCCGAAGGTATCCATATCCCGTTCCACCAGCGCAGGCAGCATCTGCATAAGAATGACGTGGCTGAGCCGCTCCACCTCATGCAACGGAATAGGACAGATGTTCGCGAACATGTCTTTCTCGTACACGTCGTAAGCACCGCGGGCCGGCGGTATAGCCAGCACGATGTCCCAGTCTTCCGGGAAGTCTCGCTGCAGGATAATCGGAGCCGTTGGCACCCCTTTCGAAAAAGAGCTGGGCAGGAAAGCATTCTTCACGTCCATGCGATGACCGCCGTCCATGATAAACCCGCCACTCTCAAAAGAGCCTATGCCGATCCCGGAAGTCCCGCCCCGGCCGATCTTCAAAGCAACGTCACGCGGGGACAGCCCCAGATTGTAGATGGCCGACATAGCCATACCTGCTGCCAGCGCTGCCTGAGTACCGGATCCTAGCCCGATGTGGTTCCAGTAGGACTTTTTTATCTGGATATCGATACCCCTGCCCGGCAGTATTGTCTCGCACGCCTTCCGCATACGCTCGTTCAGCTCGGGGTCTCCGCTGACCTCCACCGTGTCCGCAAGCCTGGCTTCCAGGACGATAGAAGGTTCCTCCAGCGTGATCCCTATCCCACCGTCGACTCGGCCCAGCGAGCCGTTCATATCAATAAGTGTCATGTGGATGCGGGAAGGGGTCCTGATTCTCAGCATGCTCCTCCTGAGGTTTAGAATGTATGAATTAACCCTGCCATATAGCATAACTGTATCGCTGTTTTACAAGATCGCCACATCCCCCATGAAACGTGTTTTTCTTACCGCACTTAAATGGCCGGATAGGCATACAAAGTTATAACAGTTCAAAAAGCCATATCCCGATGGATAAATCCATGTCACGGGACAGGCTTTGCGTTAGCCTCACTGATCGGTACCTCCGGCTTATTGGCACGATTGCAACAGATTCCTTTGCTGGCGACCAGGCAGTAGCGAGAGCGTATACGGAAGATGCCCTCGTATCCTGCTTGATGCAGGATTCGAGCTCTTTTAGTAAGAACCCATTACCAGCCTGCGAAACATCTCAAGAGAACATCTTCGAGATAGTTCGATCGATGGACAACCCTGCGGAGGATTTGGGCCGGCTACTTGAAGCACCCGGAACCAGGATTAGAAGTCAGGTATCCCGTGACACGGGGGTCGTTTACACGCCGGTCACGGTAGCCCGGTTCATCACGGACAGAACAATCGGGCAGTGGCTGCTGCGGCAGGTAAAATCACATTCAAATAAAGACTATAAGTCAGTTTCAGAGCTGTGCTCTGCTGGCTCAAATAGCGATGCTCAAATAGCGCGAGAAGCGCTGGACAAGTTACGGGTGCTGGACAGCTCCTGCGGTACAGGAGTGTTCCTTCAGGCGGCAGCCGAGGCGTTATGCAGGCTGAAGTCTGCCTTTGAAAACAAGCAACAAAGCAGCGGCATGATTCTCGGAAATACCCTGGAGACCAACATCTCAGGCCGGGATATAGATCAGCGTGCCCTAAAGCTGGCCCAGGCCAGACTGTCGCTGTTGTTAAAGCAGTCCGGGCATGATGGATGGAAAGACATCAGGCTCAGGCTGGAAAATGTCAACGCGTTACTGCCAGAGTCATCAGGTGATAAGGATAAGGTAGAACGGTTCGACATAATCGTGGGTAATCCCCCGTACATGCGGGTAAAGAGCATGTACAGGGGAGAGGACGATGGCCAGAAACTCAAGAAAGATTTTGCTGCCCGAATCCATAAAAGCGGCTTATATCGGCTGCAGGAAGGAAACCTGAACCTGTATAAGCTCTTCGTCGAGCGCAACCTGGCGCTGTTGAAAGATGATGGCAGCATGGGCCTGATCATACCTTCGTCGTTCCTGAATGAAACGACGTCGATGCGGTTGAGACAGCACGTTTTTGAAACCTGCAAGGTCGAAGACATTATCGAGATCCCCGAAACTTCTCACGCTTTCGATACCGTCAACCAGGCTACAACCATAGTGGTTTGTCACAGAGGTAGCCCAGGAAGCCGGTTTGATCTGCGGCTCGGAGCGGACATAACAAGCCTGGCCGGGGAGTCAATATCGATCGATACCGAGGAGTTGAAGGCGATAACACATGGCCGGATGGAAGTGCCGCTCCTGAGGGCTCCCCAGATCGAGTGGGCTATGCTGGAACACCTCCAGAAAGTGCCGCCGTTTCGCGGCGACGATCGAACCGGACCGCTAGGCAACATCAGTGTAGGCAACCTCGATGAGACACTCGACAGAGAATACATTTCCGAAACGCCCACCGGGAACATGTTTATCAAAGGAATCCACCTCTACGAATACCAGGTGGATCTGGCAGAGACAGGAGCGAACCCACGATGGGCCGTAAAAGAGGCGTTCCTCCGGAAAAGACCCTCATCTGCGAGGGTCATCGAATCACCCCGCATCATCGGCCGCAACACGTTGAATAAAGCCTGTAAGCGGCGGCTAAAGTTCGCCTTGCTGCCCCCGGGCTATGTGTGTGGCAACTCGGTTAAACAGATCATAATCACCGACCCCGACATTCAGCCTGAATACCTGCTGGGGCTGCTGAACTCCGCAGTACTGAACTGGTACTTCGAAGTCTTCTGCTCCCAGAACAACGTGAGGAACTATAGCATCGAGGCACTGCCGATTCCAAGAGCATCGAAGCCGGTTCAGGATGCCATAGCATTTGTCGCTAAGGCTATCATAGGTAGCAGCGATGGCACCAGGAAATACCTGGACAAAAAGCTGATGGACGCGCTGGTCTACGAACTGTATTTTGAGGAGACAGGAGGGCTCTCTACCGCCGTACTGGCGGCCATTGAAGGGGGAAAGTGCCCGGAGGCGCTGATGCAAGACAACATTAGGGGCATCGTGAATCTCATCGCGGGCCGGAAAGGATTCAAGATCACTCAGCAGGTCACATACAGGCTTTAAAAAAATTTAACCGGCAGATTATTGCACTAAGATTCCCCGCAGGGAATCAAAAATTATATTTCCATCCCCACACTTCTGTAACAGGATACTATGAAGATCACTTGTAACGCCGGCGGCCTCACGCTGAAGAACCCCACGATACTTGCGGCGGGGGTGCTCGGGACCACGGGCGCTTCGCTAAAAAGAGTCGCATCGATGGGTGCGGGAGCCGTGGTTACTAAATCGATCGGGGTAGAGCCTAAGCTAGGGCACCATAACCCGTCGATGATTCGTCTCAATGGCGGCTATATTAATGCGATGGGACTGCCCAACCCATCGTTTAGCGAGTTCGGACAGGAGCTGAACATAGCGAAGGAAGCTGGAGTACCAGTCATCGCTAGCATATTTGGATCTACACCTGAAGAGTTCTCCATGGTGGCAAATGGCTTGCCGGGCGCCGATGCATATGAGATCAACGTAAGCTGCCCCCACGCCAAAGGATATGGAATGCAGTGCGGAACGGACCCAGAGCTAGTCAAAGCGATCACGAAGGCGGTTAAAACCGCAGTAAAAGCACCGGTTTGGGTCAAGCTTACCCCAAACGTCACAGATATCAGGCCCATAGGCCTTGCGGCGCAGGAGGGGGGTGCGGACGCGGTAGTAGCGATCAACACACTGAAAGCCATGGCGATCGACATTAATACAGGATGGCCCCTCCTGGGAAATCGCTCCGGCGGCCTGTCCGGGCCTGCGGTCAAACCAGTGGCGATCAAGTGCGTTTACGACCTATACGAAGTGTTGGACATACCAGTCATCGGTGTCGGCGGGGTCTCCAACTGGGCTGACGCCATAGAATTTATGATGGCAGGTGCTTGTGCCGTGGAAATAGGCTCGGCAGTGTACGACGACATTGGCACGTTTGCGTCTGTGTCGATGGGCATTTCGGACTACCTGGACCGGAAAAAGATGAAGATCACAGACATTATCGGTATGTCTCACAAGGTGGTAAAGCAATGAGACCAATCAGCGCGACAATAACAGAAATCATCGATGAGACACCCACGATCAAGACATTCAAGCTCGACGTCTCAGACTGGCTCAGAGGCAAGCCCGGGCAGTATGTGATGGTATGGGTACGAGGCGTCGACGAAATCCCCATGACCCTGTCGTACGATGACGGGATCACCGTACAGAGCGTGGGAGAAGCGACTGAAGCCTTGTTTAAGCTGAAGAAAGGAGACTCGGTAGGCATTCGCGGTCCATATGGTAACGGCTGGGAACTGGGCGGGGAGGAAATATTACTGATTTCCGGAGGAGTTGGCTCGGCACCACTGGCTCCGCTTGCGGAAAAAGCAAGCAGAATAGGCGTAAAGGTGACGACGCTGGCCGGATACAGAACCGAGAGTGAAGTGCACTTTGAGAACAGGTATAGACTGGCAGGTGATACGGTGATAGCGACGGACGACGGAAGCTATGGTAAA
Source organism: uncultured Methanocella sp. (assembly GCA_964548585.1). GTDB lineage: Archaea > Halobacteriota > Methanocellia > Methanocellales > Methanocellaceae > Methanocella_A. The sequence goes on from CAZJRS010000094.1 coordinate 8,266, forward strand.
AAGGGATATGTCACCGACCTCCTGAAGTCTATAGACTTAAATAAGTTCACCCAGATATACTGCTGTGGCCCGGAAAAGATGATGTACCGGGTGCTGGGAATACTGGACGAGGCAAAAGTAGCCCGTAAAGCCCAGTTCAGCATGCAACGGTACATCAAGTGTGGAATCGGAGTATGTGGCAGTTGCTGCATGGACCCCGAAGGACTGAGAGTTTGCAGAGACGGACCCGTGTTCGACGGCGAGACTCTGCTGAAGTCCGAAATGGGCAAATATACCAGGGATGCAAGTGGAAGGAGGATTAAACTGTGACGATCTTAGGCAGGTTCAGGCATAACCATCGCGAGTTCATCGGAGAAGTAATCGAAGGCAAAGTACACTCGCACATAGGCGGAAAGGAATACGACATGAGCAAAGTAACCGTACTTCCGCCATGCAAACCGACTAAAATCGTCTGCGTTGGGCTGAACTATAAAGACCACGCAGCCGAAATGAAAGAGGCACTACCGGAAGAACCAGTCCTGTTCATGAAGCCGGCTTCCAGCGTGATCGGCCACGACGGGCACATCGTTTACCCGAAGCAAAGTAACAGGGTCGACTACGAAGCGGAACTGGCCATCGTAATAGGAAAACGTGCGAGGCATGTCCCGGAGAAACATGCCAAAGACCACATACTGGGCTACACATGCTTTAACGATGTGACAGCCAGAGACCTTCAACAGAAAGACGGACAGTGGACCCGAGCCAAGAGCTTCGACACGTTCTCACCCATCGGGCCGTTTATAGCGACTGAGATAAACCCGATAGGGCTGTCGATAAAATCGAAGCTGAACGGAGAAGTTAAACAGAGTTCTAACACCAGTAACCTGATCTTTAATCCTTACCAGCTAGTTGAGTTCATCTCAGGCATTATGACGCTGGAGCATGGAGACGTCATTGCGACAGGGACTCCCGCAGGAGTAGGCCCGATGAAGAAGGGGGATACTATTGAAATTGAGATAGAAACGATTGGTACACTGGTAAATATGATGGTATAATTTTTCCCATTATTTTTAAGATGTATCTATATAAGTTAAAATTTTAAATAAAAAAACCAACTTAAAGATCATTAAACACTAATAAATAATTACTTTTTTGCATTTATTTTGAAATTTTTTAGAGATAATATTTAATATATAATAAAAGGTATCGCAACCTTTTTCTAGGAGAATGATAAATATTAAGTGATAAACCAACAAGGAATTAAAGGGTATTAGCGGTAATAATATGGATTTTAAAATTTTAAAAGTAAAAGGGTTTAAAATTTTGCTCCTTTCCCTTGTTGCAGCCCTATTAACCCTTATAATGACAACAGCGGTATTAATTATATATTCTTATGTCGAGAATGAACTCCCGATTACAAGCGTAATTGCCTTTGTAGGGTTACTGATTCTTGGCATTCCCATAACGATATTATTATATTACTCAAAAACAGATAAGATATCCAAATCATTATTTTTAAGTATTGGTGCGACAATGGTCTCACTGATTATAGCTGGAATAATATGGTATATTATACCTGTTTCAGTAAATTCGCCATTATTCATACCTATTGGTATGTTTATAGCGGCAATTAGTTACTTACCGCTAATATTAACTTTATCAAAGCTATTCTACGAAAAGCGCAATAAACTAGATAACCTCGTAAAAAAGATAGTTATTTATTTAAATATTATATTTCTAATCATTGTAACATATTTTTATATATCAAATACTTCCAATATATTTGGAAACTTTAAACCGTTAGTATACGTAATAATGCTCATATTTGATATAAGCTTAATATCCCTATCGACAGCCAATTTATTAATAAACATACCCACAAAATTGAGATATCTGTTTTCTATCGTATTTGGGTATTCAGTATTAAGTTTTATAGGTGATATTATCACCCTATTAGACAGCCTGGAAATATATAATATAACTACATCACCACAACTATTTTTCGATATAGCTTTGATATTTTTAACGGTAACAATGGTTACATATGTTTTCAGCAATATCAAGACAACTTCTATTGAAGAAATAAATAAGAAATTAGAGGATACCACACTACTGGTTGAAGATTTGATTTCACAATCGCCAGATTCCATGTGTATGTGCGAGAATACGGGAATGATTATAAGGGCTAATGAAACATTTCTTAATACATTTGGACTGGGGAAATGTGATATTATCGAAGGCATAAATATTTTCGATAATAGTTTCAATTTCAATTCTGATATAAATAGCAGTATTAAAAAGGTAAAGTCAGGAGATATTGTTTACATAGACAATGTAAAATATGTGACATCAACTAATAATGATATTTACCTCATGATAAAAATATTTCCGACTAGATCCTCAGACAATAAGATAGCCAACTATATTTTTACAGCTGAAAATATTACTGCGAGAAAAAATGCTGAAGATGCATTAATGAACGCATATGATCAGCTTGAAAACCGCGTCAGAGAAAGAACTTCTGAATTGTACAATTTAAATGATACACTTCAAAATGAAATTGTGGAACATAAGAAAGATGAAGAAAAGTTAATTGCATCCCTTAAGGAGAAAGAAGTATTATTAAAAGAGATCCATCACCGTGTTAAAAACAACATGCAGATTATATCCAGCATGCTGGGATTACAATCATCAATAGTTGACAATAAAGAATTTAACATCATGTTAAAAGATAGTCAGAACCGAATTAAATCGATGGCCTTGATTCACGAAAGATTATACAGGTCTGACAACATGGCAAATGTGGATTTTGTTGAATATATCTATAGTCTTATCCAATATCTTTACTATTCATATGGCATTGATCAAGAGCGCATAAAAATTGAAAAAGATGTCGGTGACTTGACTTTTAACATCGATACTGCCATACCACTGGGCTTAATAATGAATGAGATCATATCTAACTCATTTAAACATGCTTTCCCAGATTCCAGAAAAGGAACGATTAACATCACAATAAAAATGATCTGTCCGGATAATTATGAGATGATTATAAAGGATGACGGTATAGGTTTACCGGAAAATATAGATATTACTAATACCAAAACATTGGGCATTAATCTGATTTTTGCCCTTGTAGATCAAATAGATGGCAAAATCAGTATTATTCAAAATGAAGGAATGGGGTATAAAATACTATTTCTTAAAAAAAATCCAACTCCAATTAAATAATGTTTAATTTAAAAATATCATCGGACCATTGGAAAATGACGCATTATGGATTATTAAAACTGTTGACTAATGAAATTAAGTATGGTGCCCATATTACAGCATTAATCGGGCCTTCACTGATGATAGTCATATCCATATTAAAAGATCTGCAACTGAATGTATATGCTTTAGCACTATCGTATATAATACCACTAATTGTATATACATATGATTACCAGATCGCAAGAAATAAAGACGTATCGACCAACAAAGAAAAACATGAGTATTTGAACATAAAAAATAAAGTATTTCCAATTATTATCATTGCATATATAGCTATATCTATAGTTTTAATTATGGCAATAGGTAATAATAAAATATTATTATTTATTTTGATTATAATTATTGGTGGTATCCTATACACGACAATATTCAAAGTGCTTACTAGATACATACCAGGCTTCAAAAGTATATATGCAACTGGATTATGGACGTACTTTGGAACATTTTTCTGTGTATTTCTTTATTCAATGGCTATTGACTTATTTATTATATTTATATTAATCTTTATGTTCATAAAACTATTTGCCAACTCGATCTTTTTTGATATAAAAGATATCGAGTCGGATGGCGAAAACAAGCTAAAAACTATACCTATAATCCTTGGAAAAGATAAGACAATAAAATTTATAAATTTTATAAACATTTTATCATTAATTACACTTATTGTAGGGATCTGGATAGGCGCTTTACCAATATACGCTATTGCGTTATCGGTCTTTTTTATATACACATATTATTACTCAAATAAGGGTAGAAACTCAGATAAAAGCCAGTTACTTAAACATACGTATATCACAGCTGACGCAGAATATTTCTTTTGGCCGATTGTTTTGATAATAAGTAAAATAATATATATAAAATTTATATAAAGTAAAAAAATCTGAGCCCTTAAATTAAAGGCTCAACTCTTGCCCATTCCTCAGAATGTGCACTGTCTGTCCAAACTCATACCCCGTATCCTCTGCCATCTCAGAATATGCAGCATGCATCTCAAGAGTCCCGTGTGCGGGTATCACGTGTTCTGGCTTGACCATCCGGAGCAGTTCCCAGTGGTCTTCTTTGT
>CAZJRS010000095.1:0-12232 GCA_964548585.1 uncultured Methanocella sp.
TTTTACAGAAAATTCCGGACGACCCCCATATTTTTAGTAGTAATCGTTGTGCCGTCGTGCCGTTGTGGTAAAAAACGTAGTGCCGTTGTGGTAAAAAACGTAGTGCCGTTGTGCCGTTGTGGTAAAAAACGTAGTGCCGTTGTGCCGTTGTGGTAAAAAATGGTTAGCTGTGCCCCAGTGGTGAGTATTACTGTCGCTGGCGGTCGAAGTAGGGGCTTTTTCCTGACACGCTCAGCGGGATACCGTAAGCCATGACCACTTTAGCATTGCCGAACAGGCCCAGGTTGAGCGCTGCTCTGCCGATGCTGAACATGATCCGGTTGTCGACGTGATGTTGGGCTGCAACGGCTACGGCGGAGGCTGTGGCTGTGCCGAGATCGCTGGCGCTGATGGCACAGGTGGCACCGGCTTTGAGTGCTTCTTTGCAGTCCTTGAAGCCGCAATAGCCGCACATGGAGAGGTTAAAGGGCACACTCTTCTGCCCCAGGAGCACGACTGCCTGCGAGGCGTCTACGTTGCCTGCGTCGCGCAGGAAGATCTTCAGCAGCGGATCGTCGCCGCCAGTCTCGAATATGTGCCTCATTTCCGCCGACAGCTTCTGGAGATCGTCGCCCATGACCACCAGGGTCACAAGGTTGTCGATGCCTCTGCCTTTGGGGGCGGTCCTTGCGGCGACGCACATGAGGGCGGCCACCTGTCTGATACCTTGCTGTTCCATCTCCACGCCATTTGTAATCATAGTCTTACTCCTTGACACTTTTCACGGTGTAGCCCGCCTCTTCGACAGCTTTCACCAGGTCGTCGGTCTTCGCCACGTCCGAGTCGACGACTGCCTTTGCCTTGCCAGTCGTGAAAACCGTCTCGGCTTCCTTTACGCCCTTCACTTTCTTCAGGCTGTCTGTTACAGCTGCTGCGCAGTGGCCGCAGTGCATGCCTTCGATCATCAAAGTGATTTTTTTGTCAGCCATATTTACACCTGTATAGAAAAATAGGTATTAGGCACTGAAGATACTTTCTGTCTTCTTGCCACAAATGCTTAATGAAGCTGTTTTAACTATAAGATCATCTTTAGCTTTTCCAGCTGAATCGCAGTATCCGAGGGGGTTTTCCATGGTGTCTCCAGCGTAGCATATTCGATGCCGGCACGGCTCAGCTTTTCCACGAGATATCTAAAGTCATAATCGCCTTCGCCGATGGCGAGATGCTGATCTCGCTCCTCGTTGCTGTAGCCATCCATGATGTGCGCTATTCGGGGTTTCAGGTCCAAAAACCCGGAGAGAAAGTGGCGGTAGTCGGTCCCGTGGGATAGCGCAGATTTTACCATGTGGCCTATGTCCAGACATATGGATCGGTGGTAAACGCTTATGTCCGCTGGCGTTGTGGCCAGCCGTCCCGGTTCGCCGTCCACGACAAAGGGCATATTCTCTACGGTAATTCTCGGATCAGATCGCCACTCTTCGGCGTTGATGAACTCCAGGCTGTGCTTCAGGCTTCCGAAACCCGGGTGTACGATGATTGCGGCTGATTTCAGGCGATCTGCCCACTTGATACTCAGGCGCATAAGTGCCCGGTTATCGTCTCTTTCGGCCACGTTTGCCGGGTTGAACTTGGTGGCATGTATCACGTAAGGGATGTCTACCGGGTACAGGTCTACGCTGTAGCCCGGCTCGGGCATTACCTCCAGGTACTGAAAGATCCCTGTCCGGATCAGTTCTGCCGCTTCCGCTATGTGCTTGAAATTCCTCGCCCAGAGCTTCAGGCCAAATTTCATTGCCATGGTCAGTTACTTATTGAACAATTTTTCCGTAACAGCCTTTGCCTCGATTTTCCCGGGAAGCAGGGTTTTCCAGTCTGCTTTCAGTAGCAGGATCAAACCGATGACGGTTATGATCACGTTGGTCCACAGATCGGTGATTGGTACAAACCCGGTTGTCCGTTCCATGGTTTCCCTCAGGGAATCGTAGATCGCGTGGTAGACAGTGGCAACGCCCAGGCTACGGCTTTTCGCCCATATATAGGAGAATATGACCGCGTGCATGACGCTCGGGATCAGGGTGATGAGGATGACCGCTATGATTGTTATAAGCAGGCCTGCGCCTGTTCCGGCGCCGGTTCCGGCAGCCATGAAGCCTATTCCCACGATAGCGGGGAGGTGCCACGCCCACCAGATCACGGACTGGATCAGTAATGCTTTCCGCGGAGTGTGTATCTGTGCCAGCCGTGGCAGCAGATAGCCTCGCCAGCCGAACTCTTCTCCGAAAGCGGGAATGAGCACGCCGATAAACTTGATCAGGAATAAGAGTGCCACCTGGGATACCAGCAAGCCGGCAGGCCAGCTGTACGAGCCGACCAGCAGGCCGGTCAGCGTAGGCACAACCCACAGCAGGACACCAAGGCCGATGACCAGTACATACTGAATCGGCTTGCCCAGGCTCCACCCGGCATCAGCAAAGCTATCTCTGAAGACATACCGACCGGCTATGAAAGTACCCACTGTGACCATGATCATGGCCAGAGAACTCAGCGAATAGCTCAGCAGCTCAGTCTGCCCGTATACGACGAACGCGATCTGGACGGGCCACGACAGGGCAAATACGATTAGAAGGTAGATGCCGAGGGAAAACGGCCTACCCTTGGGCTTTTCAACAGACATGTCAAATCATCTCTCATACTGGATAGGGCTCAAAAATGATCAGCCATGACGGCTTCGATCATTTTTCTGATTTCCATATACTCCGCCTCGATGTTTTGCGGCGGCATGCCGAGCTCTGCGGAAACACAGGCATCGTCGTGGCAATTCAGCGTATAGCCTCGTGCCAGTAGCCCTTTGACGATCTTCAGGTCCTTTTCCAGGAGCTCTACGTTGATCTGGGGACGGTCGTGGAGCAGGGTAACGGCCACCTCGATGAAGGAGAAGTACAGGTTCTCACCGGAAACACGGGTCCCCCGCCCTATGCGGTAGTGGGGGCACTGGTGTAGAATCCGGTAAGATTCAGCTTCATCACAGCTCTGAGATTCCTTATTAAGTAGTGCTCTGGTTGAAATATTATTCTGTCTCATATCGCTCACTCATAGTCCGGGGACATTTTTCCGGTTTAGGTCAGGCAGCACGATCTGTAGCTATGCCTCACCAGATATGGACGAATTCAAGAGATTTAGGCTCATGTTAGCAGCCGGAAATAAAGAAAAACCAAAATGACGTGGGAAATGTACCCTTTTACATGGGGCTTGTTTAAAAAAAGGACATCGCGCCATCAGGGGACTGGTTGAAGGATAAAGTACGTTTTCTCTTTTTTCAACCGACACCTGGAACAAGTGAACATTTGAGGCCACAAAAAGATTTTTCTGTATCCTGTGCCTCACACAGGTACATCAATCGATTCAAGCGGTATTTATCTTGTGAGGCACAGGTGAATGACTAAGACGAATTCAAAGACTTATCCAAACCGGCAGCCAAAGCTGCTTGAAGCTGTCTGGCGAGACCGTCGGATCGGTATCGCCATCGCAGTATGTGTAACAGTTCTGTTCGGCCTGCTCGTCGGCGTGACCATGCCGAGGGGCCCGGTCACCGCGACGCAGGCGTTACTGGTTATGTTTACCGGCCTTGTAGTCGGGCTGATCGCCGGCCTGGTAACGCGGTCCAGGTGGGCGATGCTGATAGCCCCTGTCGCACACATTCTTACGATGGAGCTCATGTGGCTCAATGTCCCGGGTACTACGGTGGACGCGATCCGTCTGGATAACACGTTTGGAATCTTTGCGCTCATCTTCGGCCGGGGTTTCTACGCCTTGCTCGCCATATTGCCGATGAGCCTCGGTGCAAGCTTCGGTGCTGAGATCGCGAGGCGTTTATCCGGTCAGGCAGTCCGATCTGCCAGCCGTCTACGGGAAGTTGCCCGGTGGACACCTGCGGCGATCGTTTCTGTCGTACTGATTGCGCTCGCGGTCATGATCGTCCTGCCCCCGAGCACGCCTCAGATACTTGGCCCGGATGGCAAGCCGCTGCCGGGCAGTGTCGCCGAGCTGACGACCGTCAAACTCAATGGCCACGATCAGGCAGTGATGATCCGCGGGAATAGCACAGATAACCCGGTGCTTCTTTACCTCAGCGGTGGTCCGGGCCAGAGCGACCTTGCCTATTCGAGAGTACTCTATGGTGACCTCGAGAAAAATTTCGTGGTCGTTTCCTGGGATCAGCGCGGGAATGGTAAGTCATACTCAGCGCTAGATCCTGCGTCGACTCTGACTTTCGACCAGGCCGTCTCTGACACGGTCGAACTGACAAATTACCTGCGCGAGCGGTTTGGCGAAGACAAGATATACCTGATGGGCGAGTCGTATGGTACGCTCCTCGGCGTACAGACGGTCAAACAGCGACCTGACCTGTACTACGCATACATCAGCAGTGGGCAAATGGTCAGCCCCAGGGAAACAGACCGCCGCCTATGGCAGGATGTGCAGGACTACGCCAATAAGACAGGAAACGAACAGCTCGGTGCCAGTATGCGCGCATACGGTGAGCCGCCATACCGGGATATTTACGCATATATGACCGTCATGAGCTACTATGACGCCCTTGCCGGGCCGTATACGCCGCCCGAAGAATACATGAGGAAAGGCCAGGCGTCCGGGGTCGGGCCCTATGGAATCATGGCCAGCGAATACAGCCTGGTCGAAAAGGTTAACGTGATCCGAGGGTTGTTTGACGTGTTCTCCATCATGTACCCGCAGCTCCAGGAAATCGACTACAGGAAGGACACTGAAAAACTGAATGTCCCAGTCTACGCCCTGGATGCTGAGCACGAACTTACCGCCCGGCGGAACCTATCCCTGGAATGGTATCGCGGACTGGAAGCGCCCCACAAGGAGCTTATCACGTTCGAAAACGCGGGCCATTCAGTGGCGTTCGAAGAGGCTCACAATCTCTCCCGGATACTGAATGAGACAGTACTGCCCGCAACCTATCCAGGGCGCTAAATGGCCATCAGGCCATCACTTTACCTGCGAGGCCCTCTCCCGGATGAGCGCCTCGCGCCACGTGTCAAAGTATAGTAGCCGGTATACCGTCAAAGGCGTGATCTTTTCAAACGCCTCCTCTTTCTGGAGCCGGTCCCTGAAGCTGTTGGTTTCACCGGTCGTCCGGGCAATCAGGTTGACGTTGAGGATGTCGGGGGCGGTATCGTACTTCCAGACGGTGATCAGGCAGTCAGGATATTCTGCTTTTAGCGTCTTGATGATCTGCCCGAAATCCGATCCGATTTTCACCTTGAGCAGAAACGCGGTGTACTGGTATCCCGTGACGTCGAGGTTCACGTTGATGCTGTAGTGAATAAGACCCTCGCTTTCCATTCGATCGAGCCTTCGGCGTACTGTCTTCGCCGAGATCTCCAGCTCTTCTGCCACGTCAGCGATCTGCTTCCGGCTGTTGTCCTGGATAGCGGCCATAATCCGGTAGTCGGTCTTAGTCAGCGCTTCTCCATCCAGCGCCTGAGGCTCGTGATAGTGAATTAGGCTGACGTTCGGGCTGATGATCTTCCCTTCGCTGACCACGAAGCTCACATACCGGTTCATCTCGGGGATATCCCTTAGCAGACCCACCACCAGCAGGTAATTGCTGCTGGCCAGCCCCACCCTCTGGGTGCAGGGATGGCTTCCGAGCCGGACAGCTGCCTCGCCGGGGTTCGTCGCTTCGGATCTGCCGGCGATGCCGACCATAAGCCATGGCAGGGCTTTCGTGGAAGAATAAGCGGTGAACTTCAGGATGACCCCGCCGTCAACCAGTGCCTGGACTCTCTTGTGGATGGAGTTCACTGACAACTCCAGGCTGTCTGCAAGGTCTCTGTAAGGAATTCTCGAGTTAGCTGCCAGCGCTTTGATAAGCCGGACGTCAGTTTCGTCCATGCTAATCAAACCCTCTGGGGAGAGATGTATCTCCCTGTATATCCCCTGTGCATTCGCCCGATACCCATGGTAACTACCATCCTTTTCAGATCATATATACATTGCTGGTTTCCCATAATTTCAGCCCTGTCCTGCATCTGGTTTTTCAGGAGGAAGAAAAAGATGTCCGATTTTTCAACCGGGGCTCTGAAAAAGGGTACTTTTTTGGCCTCCGGTTTGATTTCTCTTTATCGCAGCCGGCTCACATGAGCATAAATCTCTTAGGCCACCAGTATCCATCAAGGTGTAAAGTTCATGGCGTCCGCACAAGAATGCCGTTCAAGTACAGGTGACAATAGTTCAAAGGTTAAGCCCGGGTACTCCCGGTGGAACACCATCATGAAAATGCTGCTCTTCTTCGTCCGGAATAAGAAATCCTTGAGTGCGTTTGGGAAGCTTGAAAAGCTGACAGTGCTGCTGGTCCGGGTGAACATGAAGCTGGGTAAACTGAGCTACAAGGATCCGGCCTTCGCTCAGCGGGTGAATGAGTTTAACTATGCGATGACAGAGCTGACCAGGGCTAAGTATTATGCCAGGAGGGCAGGCTCGACTCGCTCGAATGAGGACTGGGAAAAGTCATTCAAAGCCTTTGAGCAAAGCAGCAACATCGGCAACAAGCTCCTCAAACTGCTGGAATCCGGCTCTGCAGAGCCAGTACAGTATGAAATGCCGGACCTCTCTTCAGCCGGTACAGAAATCGTTTTTGCGGATGGGGTTCCACTGGTGCCTGAGATCAACCCGATTGTAATCCTGAAGGGGTCCGACTATGAAATGGGTTACCAGTACGCAACCCAGGTCATCCAGATCTTCGGCAAGTGGATCTTCGAAGGAAAAGCCGGCCGGAAGTTCACGGGTGAATATCTCGGGCACATCAGGCAATGGGAGAACCAGATCAGGCAGTATGCCCCGGAAGTTCTCGAGATGTGCAGAGGCTGGGCGGCCGGTGCGACTGCTGCGGGCGTACCCATGAGCTATGACGATGTGCTGGAGATCTGGACCGGCCATAAGCCGCCCGAGAGCAACTACATGGGCCAGGGTAAAGACCTGGTTGAACTCCCGCCACTGGCATGCTCCGGATCCGCTGCGTGGGGCCGGGCCACTGCGGATGGCAGGCTGGTCACCGGGTCTTCCGGCGACTACGACCCGACCTACTCGGTCACCATCGTCGCGTACCCGGAAACCGGGAACAATTACATATTCTCGCCTTTCTCGGCGGTGGGCGATGTGCCACTCCTTGGGGCAGTATACATGTTCGGGCACCCGGGCATGAATGACAAGGGCCTTGCATATGTCCACCACGGTGGCGTGCCCAGGATGATCGAGCCCAAAGAGCACTGGGGCTATGGGCTAAGGAGGAGCGCCTCGGTGCTCCATACCCTGAGGTTCTCGAATAATGCCAGAGAGGCAAGGGATATGGAGTTGACCTACCCGGTCGGCGATATCGGAATAGACAGCGGTACGGCCGGAGGCTTCTACGCGGACAGCACCTATGGCTACGTCATGGAAAGCAGAAAGGACCCGGTCATCATCAGGGAAGCAGGAGTGATGGGCGAGACCGATTTCCTCTACGCCAACAACAGCGCCATACATCCGGAGGCCATCAAAGCCGGCTGGATGCAGTATAACAGGGAGGACTGGGTATGGGATGTGCATGGAGGCTGGCGCACCAGTAAATTTGTCCCGATGAACAAGTTCGGGAGCGTCGAGCAAAAGCTGCCCGGCATCATGAGCCTGGTATATAACGGCAGCTGTAACCGGAACAAGTACTTCTATGACATGATGAGCAAGGGTATCGGTCACATAGACTTTGAGTACATGAAGATGATGTACAGGAATGGCGGCACCATCCCCGACGGACGCTGGGAAGACATCGCAGCGCGGTACATGAAGACAGGCGAATGGGGAAATATCTCAACCGGAAATGCGATGAACGGCCTGCTCTGCGTCATGAAGCCGGACAACGGACCGGCGGGCAGGTACGCAGTCTGCCTCGGATCGGCAAAAAGAGGGCTGACCCCTACAAGCTCGAGGCTTGGAAGCTTCAACCCGATCTATAATGAGACCAACGCATTCTGGGAGATCACCCTGGCATCGGTGCCGGCAGATATGGTTAGATCAGCGAGGGAAAAGGCGCTGGAATATCTAGGCCAGGCTGATTCTGAACTGGTAAAGCTGGAAAAGAAGGACGTTGCATATGCCCCATTGAAAGCGCTGACGGACATGGCAAGGGACGAACTGAAAAAGGGCGAGAACAGCGAGACCGCCGCCAATAAAGCCCAGGTAAGCGAGAGTATCTATGAGTACTCCAGGGCACTCCGGGCATATACCAGGTCGCAGGTACGTGCTCTACAGGTATATCAGGCACTTGTACCACCCCCGGTAAAAGCGTGAGATTGATACTGCCCACGACAGGAACATCTGAGTGGCCTGATGGACAGCGGGTTTTCCACTGTCCCTTTTTTCCACAGACCCGTTGAAAAAACGACCATTTGAGACTACATATATGTTTTTCTTTATCCACGCAATTAAACAAGGGAATATATTCCTTTGAGGAGTATGGGTCTCTTGAGGCACAACTGTATGACTAACCCCAGTATGAAGAATAATTCACTCGGACTTGCCGGACGAGATAAGAAGGCGTTACCGAAGTATATGGAAGCTGTCTGGCGTGACCGCCGGATCGGTATTGCAATCGCTGTAGGTATAGCCGTTTTGTTCGGCATTCTCGTCTTCCTGACCATGCCGCGAGGTCCGGCCACATCGACCCAGGCTCTTGTAGTTATGATTTCCAGCCTGGCGGTCGGGCTGATCGCCGGCTTTGCAACACGGTCCAGGTGGGCGATGCTACTGGCTCCCGCCATGTTTGCGATCGTAGTTGAGATCACGTGGCTGGACATCCCGGGCATGACGGTTGACGGAATCAGGCTGGATAATATGTACGGCATCCTGGCGCTCATTCTCGGCCGGGGATTCTTTGCGCTCATAGCGCTGTTGCCGATGATCTTCGGAGCCAGCCTTGGTGCATACGCAGGCCGGAGACTCTCGGGCAAGGAACCAGGCACATCCGGCCTCCTGAGGACTATCGTCCGGTGGACACCGACGGTGATCACCTCGATCGTGCTGATCGCCCTCGCAGTCGTGATCGCTCTTCCGGCGATGACTCCCCCGATTACCGGAGCCGATGGCAAGCCTGTGGCTGGCAGCATCGCGGAGCTGACGACCGTAAAGCTTGGCGGTCATGATCAGGCCATATCCATCCGGGGATACAGTGTCGATAAACCGGTACTACTGTACCTTGCAGGCGGACCGGGCCAGAGCGACCTCGCCATGCCAAGAGTGCTATACGGTGAGCTGGAGAAGGATTTCGTGGTCGTATGCTGGGATCAGCGCGGGACCGGCAAGTCATACTCCTCATTGGATCCGGCATCTACCCTGACACTAGATCAGGCTACTGCGGATACCATTGAGCTGACGAATTACCTGCGTGAGCGTTTCCACGAAGATAAGATCTATCTTCTCGGCGAGTCCTACGGGACCATCCTCGGCGTCAAAACAGTACAGAAAAGGCCAGACCTGTACTACGCGTTCATCGGCAGCGGCCAGATGGTCAACGTCCTGGAGACTGACACCAGGCTCAATCATGACCTGATGGACTACGCAAACCGGACTGGAGACAAACAGCTTGCCGATCAGATGCGAGCTTTCGGTGTGCCACCCTACAAGGACCCCTATGCAGGAGCCATTGTCGCGACCTACTACGACAGGTTAGGTGAGAATTTCACCCCTCCGGCCGAATATACGGAGCTTAAGAGCGCGTCAGGGATCGGGCCGTTGAACAACATGGCCGGAGAGTATAACCTGGTCGAAAAGGTGGATACGGTACGTGGCCTGATGGATGTATACACAATCATGTACCCGCAGCTCCAGGATATAGACTTCCGGAAGGACGCTACCCGCCTCGAGGTGCCCGTTTACATACTGGATGCAGAGTACGAGCTCCCCCAGCGTCGCGACCTCGCGGTGGAGTGGTACAACCTCCTGGATGCCCCGAAGAAGCGGACCTTCACCATCGAGAACGCCGGTCATGCAGCTGCGATGGAAGGGTTCCGTGACTTCACCAGGATCATGAACGAAACAGTTCTACCGGAGACCTATCCGGGTCGCTGATCCATGGTGGGATATAACCTGGCGCTGATCAATGATGAGAGCGGTAAAGTATACGTGCTGTTCAAGATAGCACTGATCTTTACCGCCTTTTTGGTTAGCGCCTTAATAGTACAGGAAACCTTTAGCGTCGCGGTAAGCCTGTACTATTCGGCGACGGTAGACGATGTCCGGCAGTCCGCGGAACTGGCTGACGCTTTTTTAAGCAGCATCTGGGCGAAAGCCGGCATTACGATTGCTCAGAACATCGTTCTGATATTGATCGCTTACCTGTGCTACACAAGAGTAGATGGTAAAAAGTCTGCTGTCAAGGGCTTCGGTTTAAAATTAAAAGGCGACAGTATTAAGCTGTTTTGTTCTGGCATGCTGATAAATGCCTTCTTCGTCCTGTCTTTCGTGTCGATTACCATACTGACAGGCCACATGGACATATTGTCAGTAGGCTTGCTACATAATCCGGTAAGCTCGATCGTACTATCCATTGGATTGATGCTCGTCGTAGCCATGTTTATCGGCTTCGGGGAAGAAATCCTGTTCAGGGGCTATATTCAGTCTGAGTTGATGGGCAAATTCGGCGCTCCGGCAGCTATAGCGATCGCATCCTTTGTATTCATCGCCGCACATATCTTCAAGCTTCAACTGCCGCTGTATTACGTGAGCATATATGTTGTAGCTCTGCTGCTCGGATACCTGTTCTTTGTCACGAAGTCGCTGTACGCTTCGATTGGCTTTCACTTTCTGGAGGATTTCATGGTGTTCCAGATATTCGTTTCCGGCGAACCGGTAACCGGGATTGTTCCGGTCGTCCCTCTGAGCGAACCGGCTATGATATGCCTGTACGGCATGGAAATTGGTACCTGGATGGATGGCATAGCCACAGTCCTGGGTATCGTCTTGCTGGCAGGGATATACTGGTACCATCGAAGGGTGAAGGTAAAACCACTGCAATGAGCCATTGGCGCAAGTCTGAAAATGATCTGCAATACTCCTGAATAGAAGCCATGCTCCGATAGCTAACCTGATGAAAAACATTTTATCGCAGCGGCTTCCTGTGTTCAACGGGCCGGGCTACAACCGGCCAGTTTTTACATCTCGCTCTGTTCCTGCCTCAGGCTCCGGGCAAACGCTTCCGCACGCGCCAGATCTTCGGCATTGGGCCTCCCCTTGTTCATCCCCCCGATGTACTTAAGGAAGCTGTTCGTGTTATACCCTTTACAGGCGAACTCGTCGACGATCACGTACCCCTTCGCCTGTAGCTTTTCCCTGAGCGCCGAGTGGTCTTTCGCAACTTTGTCAGCTCCTACCATGGCGCTGGTCGAAAAGATGAACGCTTGCTGCCCGGCGACCGCGGGCAGCATGTCGGCAAAGTCAAACAGCTCTTTATAGTGTCTTCCGCTGTCGATCCCGGCGCCAAAACCCAGGAGATCATATTCTGTTAGTTCTTCAGGGTTGACCTGCTGTGGCGTTTTTATCTGTGCGTCGAGAACTTTTGCGAAGACTTTAGCGACTTTCTCGGTATTCATGTGATGATACGAGAATACGACCAGTAGCGATTTCACCGGTAACTGATCCCCGGGATTATTTACTTTCTGTTCCATTCTTTCACCTGTGTCTATACCACCCACAAGGTGGCTATACCCGACCTCTTCTGCGGTTTCTCCACCGGTCGTAGCGCATATAGGAGCTGAAGGCGGGCCGGAAGATGAGGTCGAGGACCTTTGTTTCCGGGCCTTCCATCGCCTTTGCGACCTTCTTGAGCTCCGCCGGAATGTCGATGTGCTGTGTGCAGACTTTCACACACTTGCCACAATTTTTACAGAGGGACGCATACCCTTTCCGGCCAGACCCGTCGGCTCCCCCGCCCACGAACATGATGTACTTCATTTTTTCCTCTACGGGACTGCCGAGGCCCACGTTATTATAGTACTCGAAGCAAGCCGGGATGTTGACACCAGCCGGGCAGGGGAGGCAGTAGTGGCACCCGGTGCAGCCGACCTTGATCTGCCTGCAGTAAACCTCTTTGACCCGGCCGATCAGCGCCCGCTCATTCTCCGTCAGCGAGCCGGGCAACCCCCCGTCCCAGCCGCGGGCGTTCCTGGCGAACTGCGCGGGGCGCAATCCCTGTCGG
>CAZJRS010000096.1:0-11971 GCA_964548585.1 uncultured Methanocella sp.
CTGAACCGCTCGTTGGGGGAGTGCTCCCCGTCCTCGGGATCGGCGAAGCCGATCAGCAGGATATCCTCGACCTGGAGCCACTTCTTCATGATCAGCACGACGCCGATGCTGCCACCGGATCGGATAAAGACCGGCTCTTTGCCGAACGCGTGCTCAATAGCCATTTTTGCAGACCTGATGGCGACGCTGGTCTGTGAGACGATCACAGGCTCCGAGGCTGCATGTCTGGTGATCTTCACCGTAACGCCGGGCGGTGTCACTGAGTGCACGTGCTTCTCAAACAGGGCGATGATCTGATCCATGTCCTGGTCCGGCACTAGTCGCATGCTAACCTTAGCCCCTGCACTGGCCGGTATGATCGTCTTGGAGCCTTCTCCCTGGTAGCCGCCCCATATGCCGTTGATCTCTACGGTGGGCCTGGCCCAGGTGCTTTCCAGGAATGTATATCCCTTCTCGGGATTCAGCGTCTCAAGCCCGAGCAGCGATTTGACCGACGATGCCTGGAATGGCAGGTCTGCCAGCTGGTTTCGTTCCCACTGTTCGATGTCCTGGACGTCGTCGTAGAAGCCCGGTATCAGCGCCTTACCGTTGTCATCCCTCAGCTTGCTGAGGATCTGGACCAGTGCGGTAGCCGGGTTGGTCACGCCGCCACCGTATACGCCGGAGTGGATGTCCATTTTGGGCCCGTGCACGTCCAGCTGCATGTAAACCAGCCCGCGGAGGCCGTATTCTATTGC
The DNA here is from genome assembly GCA_964548585.1 of uncultured Methanocella sp. Classification (GTDB taxonomy): domain Archaea; phylum Halobacteriota; class Methanocellia; order Methanocellales; family Methanocellaceae; genus Methanocella_A. The sequence continues at coordinate 738 of CAZJRS010000096.1, forward strand.
TGGCTGGTCCTTCGTGAATTTGGCGCCGTCCGAGACCGTAATGACGTCCGCCTTGAGCAGTTCCCGGTGCTCGCTGACAAAGGCCTCCATGTTGGGGCTGCCGATCTCTTCTTCACCCTCGAAGAACAGCTTGACGTTCAGCGGGAGCTTACCCTCGGTGGACAGGATGGACTCGATGGCTTTGACGTAGGTGAATAGCTGGCCCTTGTCGTCCGAAGCGCCCCTCCCGAAGATCATCTCGTCTCTGATCTCCGGTGTGAATGGGGGCGAAGCCCAGTCTTTCAGGTCGCCCTCGGGCTGGACGTCGTAGTGGCCGTAGATGAGGAGTGTAGGAGCATCGGGGTCGGAGATTAGTTCGGCAAAGACGACGGGGTGGCCTGGTGTTTCGTATATCCGGCCCTTAAATCCAAGTCTTGAGACGTGCGCCAGTGCCCATTCGGCAGCCGTTCTCACGTCCCCCGCGCGGGCAGAGGTCATGCTGTCGCTGGGTATGGCTATGAACTGCATCAGCTCGTCTACGTAACGTTCCATGTTGTCGTCTATGTGCCTCAGTACATGCTCCGGTAACACTGATCATTCACCTTTGAGGCAGAATTATTGCGGATGGTTTATATCCGTTGTCGTGAACGGTCGGCGCTTTGGCGCCGACTGAGTTCTCTGGATCGATGATTGGGTGATGGCCCTTGTGGAAGATCTTTCTTTGACAGTCTACATGCCTTAACACCGGCTACGGTCGGCCCTGGCGCGGCTTGAGTAACCACCTCCGGCGCATTTCTACGCTTTTCTTGTGTTCCTCCTGCTCCCGGGCGATGCCCATCTCCTGCTCGATACCTGCAGTGATGACGCCGATGGGCAGTGCCATAGCGATGATCTCAAAAAAGGTCAGCACAGCTCCGGCGACCTTGCCCAGGGGGGTGATTGGATACAGGCTGGCGAAGCCTGTCGCTGTCATGGCGCTGATCCCCCATATGAAGGCGCTGAGGATGTTGGCGAACTTTTCAGGCTGGGCTTCGTGTTCCAGGTAAAACATGGTGGCCGCCGAGACGAGCAGCAGGACCATCTGGATGGCCAGGGTGATCAGTAAAAATTCCCTTTGTTTGACGATCACCCTTTCGATCATGTCCAGTGAGTCAGAGTACCTGGCGAGCTTGGCAAGACGGGCGAGCCGGAACAGCCGGAGGACCCGGATGACCAGGATGTCAAAAGGTAATACGATCGGCAGGTAGTAAGGCAGTATGGCGATGAGGTCGGTGATGGCCAGAATGTCTGTGAACATGTACCGGAGACGGCCGGTGACCCGCCCGAAGTATAGCGGGTTAAGATCGGCGACCCACAGCCGCAGTAGGTACTCTACGGTAAAGATGACGACAGAAAATTCTTCCAGGTAAGTAAATATCATGGCGTAGCGGGCAGATATGTCTTCGAACGTCTGGAGCATGAACGCGGCCAGGTTGATCAGCAGGAGAATGATCAGAAAGACATTGACGAGCCTGGTGGTAGTATCGTCAGGGTCGTCTATGTTTAGTATATTGTATATGCGGTGTTTGAGTTGGGAGAGCATCGGCTTCAGCCATCGATTAATATAATTTGCATATGTATATACAGATATGCCTGACTATGGTGTGACCTGTTGATATGACGGTTGAATTTAAACCGCGATCGCAAAAATAATGTAGTTCTTACTCAATTTGCCTTTTCACGACATTTTTTCGATAACTACGGCCACGATCGTAGTTTAAATAAGCCTTAAATTATAATCCGGCGCATTATTGTACATATGAGCTGATCTGTATGAAGCCGATCTATCGCAATACCTTATTCAATATTGTCGCAGTAGCAGCCTTAGCAGTCTGCCTGGTGCTACTGGTGATATCTGTAGCCAACGGCAGGACTGTACCTGACGTCCCTGTCATACCATTTTTACCGCAGGATGGTCAGGAGCTGCCAAGGTTTACCTCGGGCAGTGACCTTCTCGAGGCATTTAACAATTCCACCGGTTTATCCTCTTTGGGCTACGCCGATGGTCTTACTCGATCGGCGCAGGGTTTACCGATGCCGGCAGCAGCCCCCTCGGGCGCGATGAAATCTGCCGAATCCAGCGGCATGGTGGCAGGCCGGGACTATTCGACTACGAATGTGCAGGTAGCCGGGGTAGACGAGGCTGATATCATCAAGACGGACGGTAGTTACATTTACCTGGTGAGCAAGGATAATCTCGTCATTGCAAAGGCATATCCTTCGAACGAGGCCAAAATTCTCTCAAAGACCGACTACGACGACTTTACCCCGCAGGAGCTATTTATCAAGGGTGATCGCCTGATGATCTTCGGCAGCAGTAGCGACAATTACTATGTGCCGCTGGTCCGGGAAGATGGTGAAAAGAGCATCTATCCGCCTATCCGGCGCCCGACAACCTTCACCACAGTTCGATTGATCGATATCTCTGACCGGGAGGACCCTGATGTGATTAAGACGATCGACATTGAAGGGAACTATCTGACATCTCGCATGATCGGGGATTACGCTTACTTTGTCGTCAACACGAACCCGTACATCACTTACCGGGATAATCTGAAGGCCGATGATATCATTCCCGTGTACCGTGTAGGTTCAGGGGATTTCCAGCCGGTAGCAGCGCCGACGGACATCCGCTACATACCGCCTAAGATGGTTTCCAGCTTCGTGACGATCTGCTCGTTATCCATGTCCGGAAGTGGCAAAGACCTGGTCAAGGAGACAATTGCCGGCTCAGGCCAGGAACTGTATGCATCACAGGATAACCTGTACATAACGAAGTCGAGCAGCCCTTACTACTATCGTGAAGGTTCGTCCGGCAACGAGACGACGACTGTCGTGAAGTTCCACCTGGACAACGGGCAGATCAGCTCTGCCGGTTCGGGTAATGTCCCAGGTCACCTGCTGAATCAGTTTTCCATGGACGAGCATGATGGGTACTTCCGCATAGCGACCACTGTCGGCAGCCTGTGGGACACCAAAAACCCGTCGACGAGCAATGTTTACGTACTGGATGAGGACATGGACACCGTCGGCTCACTCGAGGGTCTGGCACCCGGGGAAAAGATCTATTCTACGAGGTTCATGGATTCCAGGTTGTACATGGTGACATTCAAGAAAGTGGATCCTCTCTTCGTCATCGACCTCTCGAATCCGAGGAGCCCGAAAGTGCTGGGCAAACTGAAGATCCCCGGATACAGCGATTATATCCACCCGTATGATGAGACGCATATCATCGGTATCGGCAAGGAGGCAATAGATGCCAGCGAAGGGGAGACTTCCAGCCGGAACCTGGACTTTGCCTGGTACCAGGGCGTCAAGATGGCCTTGTTCGATGTCAGTGACGTGGAGCATCCCCGGGAAATGTATAAGGTAGTGATAGGTGACCGGGGTACCGATTCGCCAGTGCTGACCGATCACCGGGCGTTCCTGTTCGACAAAGCTAAAGGATTGCTGGTGCTGCCTGTCACAGTTGCCGAGATACAGGGCAAGAAGTCCAGTGATAACCAGCAGGGGGACTTCGTGTTCCAGGGAGCATATGTGTATGATCTAAGCCTGGACAACGGCTTTGTACTCCGGGGCAAGGTGACGCACCACGACTCGGACGAGGCGTTCAAGAAGAGCGGGTATTACATGGATAGCGCCAGGGCTATCGAGAGAAGCCTGTACATCAAGGACGTGCTCTATACGCTGTCACAGAGCCGGCTACAGTTGAACGATCTGGATAATCTGGTGAAGCTTAAGGCGCTGGCGCTTTAAGCTTTTTTTCTTTATTACAAAGAATATATCTAAAGACAGCGCCTACTTTTGAGTATGCAAGAGCATGCCACCGCCTCTGAGGTTTTAAAAACCACCCTGAGCCTAAAGCGTTCTCCCATCGCCATCACACTTTTACCGGAGCGCCCTGCTGAAGAAAAGCTGACCGAGCGCATCATGCTCTGCGAGATGTGGGCCCGGGCGATGGACGGCGAAACCGTCTATGCCACAGAAAAAGAAGAGGAATGTGGTGGAGGGGCCTACTATCTTGGCCTGGCGGAAATGGCGCCGGAGCAGCGAAACGGCACGCTGCTCTCGAAAAAGTACCCGCTGTACGGTACGCCTATGGCTGCGGTACGAACTAATCAACGAAGCCCACGGATTCCCCCCGGAACCTGCCTTGCTACCATGTGCTGTCCCCTGGAGAAAGCCGAGGGAGATGTCGATGTAGTACTAATTGTCTGCGACTCTCTGACAGCAATGAAGCTTGTGGATGCAGCGCTTTTCGAGACTGGTGGGTACATCTCTGGCATGACTGGCCCGGCGACATGCTCTGTTGCCGTTGCCTATCCTTACCTATCCGGCCAGATCAACTACTGTCTGGCAGACGTCGGAGCAAGGGAGCACATGAAGCTGGCGTCCGGCGATCTGATCGTGAGCATACCGGGTGAAAAACTCATGGATGTAGTCAGAAATTTAAAGCGAACTACTGGAAGTGAGCTGTATGGCCGACTGTAAGATCATCTGCCTCGTCAACAATACGGCGGCTCCCGGCTTCAAGGCCGAGCACGGGATCTCTTTCCACATCGAATCGAAATGCCTCCGGATGCTGTATGATACCGGCCAGAGCGGTGATGTACTGCTTCACAACGCTAAGGCGGCTGGCCTGGACTTCGGGTGGCTGGGGCTGATCTTGCTCAGTCACGGCCATTACGACCACTCGGGAGGCTTGTTGAAGGCGCTCGACAGGTCGGGCACTATCAAGCTGATGGCGCTTGAGCCGGCTTTCAATAAGAAGTTCGTCCTGAAGGACGACAAGCTCAAAGACATTAGTATGCCTTTCGAGTTGAACGTGCTGTGGAATCACTGTGACATCATTCTCCAGCAAGGCCCGTACAGCATCTGCGGGGGCCTCTGGGCTACTGGCGAGATCCCTCGTATCACTCCGTTTGAGAAGCCCGACGGCCGGTTTACAGAAGAGCACAAGGGTGCCATGTGCACTGATCTGATCAAGGATGACCAGTCTATCGTGGTAGATACGGGCGATGGCCTGATGTTGATCTGCGGCTGCTGCCACTCGGGGATCGTAAACACTATGCTCCAGGTGAAAGCTCTGTTCGGGCACTACCCGACGACGATCGTCGGGGGACTCCATCTCGAGAGCGCCGACGAAGCCCGGATCAGCACCACGGTCGAGGTGCTTAAAGAAGCCGGGGTAAAAAAGGCGATACTCGGCCATTGCTCCGGAAAAAAGATCATGGCTGCACTTGAGCTGGCGGGCGTAGAAGTTGTGCAAGTCCAGGCTGGTATGCGAATACTATGAAATAAGAATTCCTTTGAATGTAAAACGCAAAGCTGCAAAGGTCTTGAGCATGAATAGCTCCTCAGCCTGTTTATCACTACTTGATGGGATTACTCTGATGCCCCTTTTCTGTGAGACCAGCACATTTATATCGTGACCGTCAGTGATCAGAGTGGTGATATGATGAATGGCCACGTGATCAGAGCCATGGTGCTCATGGTATCGTTGATGCTAATCCTTCTTACCGCGGGCTGTACGCAGCCAGCCAGTCCGACTCCGGTGCCGACGCAGCAGCCGACGCTTCCGGCTGTGCCTTCTACCCAGGTTCCGTCGCCTACGCCCTTGCCGGGGAGCGACGAAGCGCACATTGACTTCACGTACAACGTGAAGACGTACTCAAAGCAGTACGAAGCAATGACACCATTGCCCGGTGAAGCAATTTACGTCCTCAATGTGAAGGTAGACTCAGACAAGCCTGTGATGACCGATGATACCTGGTTCAGGATCGAGTATCAAAAGAACTCTTCCATGCCTGTACAGGACGTCGAGCCTAACACGGTCTACAAGTACCCCTCCCGGATCATCGGGGACGGTTCGGGACCCGCCACAGGCTTGCTGATCATAGCTCTCCCGGCGCCTGAGGCCGGTTACCAGATACGGCCGTATTATTATAAGACGGAAGATCAGCAGTCCGGGGATATTAAGGTGAAAAATAAGTACTATGGGGTCCTGCAATAAACGTGAGGCCCCTTCTGCCTTTTTACGGCAGCAATTTTATATCGCATGAAGTGTATACTCGTGGTACCATGAGCGATTTCGCAGAAGAGATATATAATTTGCTCGGAAATCCAAACGACAGCCTTCGGCTGTCCTCACTCGTCCAATCCTTTGAGTTGACAGAGGGTAGCGATGCAGGGGACATGCTCCCGGAAGTCGTGGTGAAAGTGAGCAAAGAGACACCACCCTCAGACGTCCGCTGGATCAAGGACACTCTGTCTGAGTACGATATGTTTTACCGGTTCAAGGTCATCCAGTAAAAATAATAATTTTTTCTACGCCTGTTTTGCCTTGGTCCTGGATTCTATGAATGTAATGGTAAACTTTGCTCCGTTATCGCTGTTTACCTCGATCTTTCCTTTGATCTGGTCCGTCAGGGTAGTCACGAGCTGTAATCCCAGGCTTGTTGTCTTGCGGATTTCGACATTTTCAGGCAGACCTATGCCGTTGTCGGCAATTGTCAGCCGGTAAATGCCGTTTTCTTCGCTATCTGTCTGGATCAGCTCTATGCAGATCTCTCCCGGGTGGCCATCGGGGAAGGCGTATTTCAACGAGTTCGTGACCAGCTCGTTGATGATCAGGCCGCAGGGGATGGCTGTGTCGATGCCCAGCGAGGTGTTGTCTGCGTTGATCGTCAGCTTCACAGGTCCGCCTGTGCCGTAGGATCGGATCAGGTTTCCCGTCAGGTTCTTGATGTATTCCGCAAAGTCGATGCGGGCAATGTCTTTTGACTGGTACAGTTTTTCGTGAATGAGCGCCATGGTTCGGACCCGGTTCTGGCTCTCCTTAAACATGCCCAGCGCTTGCTTATCTTTGATATACCCCGATTGCAGGTTTAGGAGGCTGGAGATGATCTGCAGGTTATTCTTGACCCGGTGATGGATCTCCTTCAGGAGTACTTCTTTTTCCCGCAGTGAAGACTTGATCTTCTCATCGGATTCGCGCTCTTTTGTAATGTCGTGCAGCAGGATGATCGTGCCGATGTTGTTGCCTTTGGCATCTCGGATCGGCGAGCTGCTTCCTCTTACGATGGCTTTTTTATCCGCTCTCTGGATGATCGAAACCTCAAAGCCTCGCACGACCTCCTTTTTCAGGATGATGTCTTTGATGTGATTTTCAGTCGGCCCTGTATACAGTACGTTAAACAGGTTCTGGCCGAGCGCTTGTTCTCTGGTGAAGCCAGTCAGCACGGATGCCGGTTCGTTGAAGAACGTGATCTTTTCTTCGTTATCGACTACCAGCATCGGGTCCGATATGCCTTTCAGGATCGACTCGTTATAGTTGATGTGATCCTTGATATCGGTCACCATGTAGTTGACCATCTGCTTGATCGCTAATGACAGCTCACCGATTTCGCCCCCACTGGCACCGGTTTCTACAGGGGTTTCCAGGTTGCCCGCGGCGATACTGTTGGCGATTGTCACAATCCGCTTGATGGGCCGGGTGATAGTGCGGACCATGATGTAGCCGATGAATACGAAGATGATGGAAGCAGTAAGGGCTGTGATGATCGCTTGTTCCTGCATGTGGTATAGCCGGTTCAGCCCGGGCTCGACGTCGTATCCTACGAAGAGCATGCCTACGGTCACGTTATCTGCGTTTCGCAGCGGCTCGTAGTACGTGTACAGGGTCATATTGTTGATCTCGTAGATGCCCTCTACCGGCTTACCCTGGTCCAGTACCTGAGCGGCTATTTCGGGGAGCACCTGGGTGCCGATGATCTTGTCTCCCTTCGCATCCTTGAGTGTAGTCGCGATCCTGGTATCGTTCTGGAAGATGGTGCAATTGGCTTTTGTCACGTTGGTGATATAGTCCACGATCTCGTTGTTGTTGTTCAACACCTCGGAGATACTGACCGCACCGATGATCTCCCCATCCGCATTCTTGATCGGTTCCGCGTTGATAATGGCGAGTCCGCCCGTCATGTGCGTAGCGTTGACCTGCGCAGAGAGGTTGTTTGCCTGGATCACCTGGCTATCCAATAAGTCGGTGATCGAGTTTCCCGTCCCGTTCAGCGCATCATACATCAGCCGGTTTGTCGTCCGGTCGCCGGACTGGTTTGTCGCCGATCGGGCAAGGACTATGCCATGTTCATCGACCACTGTGATGATGTAGTTAACCTGACCTTTACGGGAGTAAACATCGACGATCTCTTTTACCCTTGTGTCATTGTGCCCCTCGATCGCGGGGATCATCCGGGGGTCCTGGCTTAGCTTGATCGCATCGATCCGGTCCTGATCCATCTTCGAGTGGTACACCTGCTTCACAAGAGCAGATACGTCGTGGATCTTGTCTTTTAGCTGGTCATCCTTGTCTGTGGTGAGAACCTGGTAGTTATTATAGGTTAAAAATGTGATAGGTACGATTGTAATGATCAGGACCAGAACCAGTAGCCTGATCGAAATGCTCTTATAATCTATTTTTAATCCCAACACCTACAACCCCGCACGATTGCTTAATAATCATTTAACAGTGTTATGTCCCATCGGTTAAAAGATTTGTGTTTCAAATTCTTAATTTTATTATTTTTTGTAATTATCCGCGTATAATATTGATTTGTAGTAAATATCGAGCCAGTGTTAGGTATTAGTACAAATATACGATAGTAAAAAAGTTACCGGGAATTGCCCCTTCCCGGTAGTGATTTTTCTGTCCTCTCAGCCTTCCGTAGAATCCGCAGAACTATCGCTTAAAAGCCGCCGAAGACCAGGCCGGGCAGTGGTGCGAGGCCGAAGGCAGTGGTGTGTGAGGCTGTGCTCTCGGCAGAATTCTGAGTTCCTATGTTACCGCCCAGTCCCGTCTGCGCCATGCCGCCGATGGCTCCCCCGAAGGGTCCGCATGGCGAGAAGAACGGTCCTCCGAACGGGCTTACCATACTGTTTGCGAACGAGTCAGAGGCTGCTGCCGATCCCACGCCTGAGCTCCACGTATCTGTCTCGTAGATCCCCTGTCCGACAGTGCCGTATGGAGTAATCTCCGCCAGCGGTAGCGACCCGGCAAGATAGTCTGGCCCCATCCATGCACCTACGGGCAAAACGGCGATCATTGCTGCTGCTATGAGCATAACTACAATTTTAACCTTAATCATCATATCCCCCCACTGTACTAAACTTTGTTATAAAAAATTATTAATATATATCTTACTCGCTTAATCTACAGGATTGAGCGTCCGTCCGATATTTATAAACGCATGAGCCTAAGGATTCATGGACATGCAGATAAATCTCGACGAGTATGACATGGAGCACTACTGCTGGCAATGCCGGCGCACAGTCTCTCAGCCCCGGGTCATGATCACCATGACCCTCGACGGAGCCTTTGACGGCCAGATCAGAGGCGAAGTACACTTGCATAAGACGATTGATCTGATCTGCCACGACAATCATATGATCGCTGATCGAAAAAACAATTTGCTTACCTCATCCTTCGAGATTGGCGACGAGTCGACACATTACGAAACCTGCGCCCGGATCGTTATGGATTATATCCACCAGGGCTACGAGATGACCTATCTTAAGCTATTGTAACTGTACTCTTAACCACATATATTCTGATCAATCCAAAAGAATTATTACTTATAAGATCGTAATTACATTTTAAGCAATGTCTATACTACCGGTCAATTCTCAGGGTCGAGAGGAAGCGGCAAAGGCACATTATGAGCGGGGTGTGCACCTGTTTCAGGATGGTAGTGTAGACGATGCCATCGCCGAGCTGCAGGCATCGGTGCGTCTGGACCGGGGTATGGTGAGGGCGAAGTTTGCCCTGGCCGAATGCATGGAACGGAAAAATCATGCGGAAGATGCGATCCGTTTGTACCAGGAGGGACTGAAGATCGATGGTAGCAATGCAACGGCACATTTCAATTTCGGAAATCTTCTTTTCCGTAACGGCAGGACCGATGATGCCATCCGGCAGTTCATGCTTACGCTGATCGTCAATCCTCACTATGTCTCCGCCCGTTATATGCTGGCCTGCTGCCTGGAAAAGAAAGGCCTGGTGTCAGAAGCGCTTCAGGAGTACAGGTATATTCTCAAGACAAGTCCGGGGCTGACCGAATCCCGGATATCCGCAGCCCATTGCATGGAGCGGCTGGGGCGGGCTGTTGAGGCCATAGCAGAGTACCGGGCTGTACTTGAAACCGACCCGGGCCGCATCGCAATCCGGATGACTATGGCCGGGTTGCTGGAGCGGGAAGGTCTGCTGGGTGAAGCGATCGAAGAATACCAGTTTATCGTAGGCCAGGACCCAGAACATGCGGATGCCCGCTTCCGCCTGGCCACGTGTCTCGATCGAAAAGGACAGATTACCGAGTCCATCCGCGAATATTCAGAAGCATTGCGCCTGAACAGTGGAAATAATGCGGCCAGCGCCAGAATCCTGCTCCTGAAAGGTGAACAGGCAAGGATCGATACTGCTGCCGATCGGTATCTCCACCTGGTACTGGAGCGTTATCAGCCTGACAATCCCCATTTTAAACTCGGCATCACCCTGTACCGCACCGGTCTGTATGACGATGCACTGACCGAGCTCAGCCAGGTCACCGCTCCGGAACCGGGTTCCGCCGAAGCCAGTTTTGCCCGAGGGCTCTCACTGATTCGAAAAGGCATCTTCGATACGGCCATATCCGAACTCCGGACCGCAGTCTGGCTTAGTAGCAGCTTTGCCGAAGCACATATGATCCTTGGTATGCTTTATGAACGACAAGGGCTGTTATATGAGGCGTTTCAAGAGTACAGCGAGACCCTCAAGTCCGATCCAGGCATGCAAGAAGCCATGGCCCGGCTCAAGTCTGTTGTGGGAGAGCATAAGTAAAACGCTAAAACGCTGTTTTATAACCACGACGTCACGGTGATTTATAATTAACCACGGCGGCACAACGTTTTTTACCACAACGGCACAACGGCACAACGTTTTTTACCACAACGGCACAACGGCACAACGATTTTTACTAAAAAGATTGAGTTTGTCCCGAATCTTCTATCATTTTTAGATCTACCTCTATGCGCCAAGTTTATACACGTTGGATTTGGGGTAAAACCGGTACACTCCTACACTCCCAAAATTCTTTTATTAAGCTTTATTAATAAATCGTTGTGTCGTTGTGTCGTTGTGGTTGGTGGGTGGTCGTTGTGTCGTTGTGGTTGGTGGGTGGTCGTTGTGT
>CAZJRS010000097.1:0-11940 GCA_964548585.1 uncultured Methanocella sp.
AGCAGGATTTCTTTGCGCATGGCGGATTCGCTGTCATACAGCATGGAAATCGTTGTTATGGGGTCTATGACCAGGTGCTGTATGCCGTTTTCATTGACCATGTCGCGGATCTCTTCCATGAGCGAGCTGACGTCGTTAAAGTAGATTCCGGTGACGATGCCCATAGAGGACTCGACAAATTCTACGAAGCCTGCGTGATTGCCTGTCTTCTTGCTGGATAGCCCGTTATAGCCAGTGCGGATCAGCTTCTCGTCGAAGAAAGCCAGGTTGGATGCGAACTGCCGGATTTTAAAGACGGGTTCGCTGGTACTGACATAGAGGACTTTCTCGCCTTGCCTTGCCTGGTGGAAAGCATATTGTAAGGCTAGCAGCGTCTTTCCAGAACCGTAGCTGCCGGAAACAAGCACGGTCGAGCCTTTGACGAAGCCGCCGCTGAGCAGTTGATCTAATCCGATGATGCCGGTTCGCACTTGTTCGAGTGTAATAACAGATTCCTCTGCCGGGCGATAAGATATCGCGGATTAACCGCTTGGTATGCCGGCTAATAAAATCCCCTACGGATAAAAGCGGATTTTTTAGGTTTGAACCGTAAAAAGTAACTGATCCTGCGATGTTACATTAGTATAAAACGGATATTTTAAAAAATAAGAAAAGAAAAAGGAGTTTGGTTAATTAACCAAACAGAGCGCCGAGGCCTTCCATGCCGGATGCCTCTTCCTCTTCCTTCTTCTTGCCCTCATCTTCGAGAGGGGCTAAGGCTGCTGCCGGAGCTCCGGCTGCTGCCGCAGGTGCTGCTGCGAATGCTGCCTTGGAGATGGCCTCATCGATGTTGACGCCTTCCAGGGCTGCGACGAGGGCCTTGACACGTGCCTCGTTTACCTCGACTCCCGCCGACTTTAAGACGGTTGTGACTCCTGCTTCATCCACGGGCTTTCCTGCCTTGTGTAGTAAAAGTGCTGCATAGACGTATTCCATTATTGACACCTCTTCAGTTAGTGTTATTTTAATCTTGCCTTGAGTTCTTCATCAAGTGCATTTTCTTTGCCAGCCACCAGCTTTGCAACGGCCAGCATTTCCATCTCAGCCTTGGACATGATTAGGTCCATGACGTCCTTCTCGAATATGGGTGCGTTAACCGCAAGCGCCTTGGCTTCCATGACCGCCTTCTGTATGAGCGGTTCGATGGTATCCTTGGTCGTGATGCCTGCTTCCATGCTCAGGTTGAACGCTTCGCTCGCTGCCTTCGTGAACATGCCACGAAGCACAGTGTCGTCAATACCCAGTTCTTCGGGCTTGTAGAGCATGTGGCCTTCGACTGCCGCCATGAGACTTAGACCCACATCCATGGGCATAATCTCTAACCGGGTGAGCGCCTCTGCCAGCTTGGCGGAGATCTTCTCGCCCTTCTTGACGACGACCTTCGTATCCTTAATGACCACTCTGCCGCCTTCAATCCCTGCCGGAATGCCGACCTGCTGGAAATCTCCGACGAGTGGGCCAGGCTTGAACGAGGTGGGACCCTTGGACACTAAAATGTCTGTTGGCGCCACGTCGCCACCCTTGGCTGCACGCTTGGATTTGGTCGATTCCAGCAACTTGTAAAGCTTGAACGGGTTAAGATCGGTGTATACGATCACCATCTGGCCGTCCACGTACTTTACGAGACCCTTAGCCGTGTCGCTCTCGGGGAGCGAGTCAAAGGCTATGGTTGAAAGCGTGTTGCGCACCATGCGCATCTCGACTTTTCCCCTCAGGTTCCGCCGCATTTTCTGCAGCGAATCTGCCGGGACGCCGCGGACGTCGACGATGCCTACGACCTTGTGGGAGTGCACTCCATCCACGATCTTCTTGATCTCGTCCTTTTTCCACTGGGGAATATGGACACTGTGGTGTACCTCTACTTCGGCCTGCATGTTTACATCACCTTCACAGCGGGGCCCATCGTCGTCTTCACAAAGATGGCGTCGATGTTCTGCTTGCCCTTTTCGAGCTTCGTCTCAAGCCTCTTGATGATCGTGTCGATGTTCTCCGCAATGTCCTCGGGGGTCATCATTTCCGTGCCGATGGTGGCATGGAATGTGAGCCGGTCCTTAGAGCGGACTCTGATCGACTTTTTCTGCCTGGTGATCAGCGAGGTGACGTCGGTTTGCGGCGGCAGCGGAGCGGGCATTTTGCCCCTCGGGCCGAGCACAGTACCGAGCCTCTTACCGATCGTAGGCATGTAGGCTGTTTCAGCAATGAAGAAGTTAACCTCGCCGGCTAATTTCTTAGCTCTCGGCTTGTCTGACCCCAGCTTATCAATCTCTTCCGGTGGGAAGACATAGTCTGCGCCAGCTTTCTCTGCGTTGACGGCGACCTCACCCTTGGCGAAAACGGCGACCTTGATGGTCTTACCGAGCCCGCTCGGGAGGATGATATCTTCGTCAACCCTGTTTTTGGGCTGGCTCATATCTATGTTTTTGAGATTGATAGCAAGATCAACACTTTCGGAAAAATTCCTTTTTGGTCGATCTGCAAGTGCTTTCTTGACAGCTTCGACCGTTTCTTTTCTTGCCATATAATTCCTCCGTAGTCCACGACCTTTCGGTCTACTACGACTGTTAAAATGTCAGTGCAGGATCATCTATCTTAGATGATAATTACTGAGACAGTTTATCGTCGTATATTCCCGCATTTACGTCTGCGATAAATTCTTTCGGTTTCTTGCCCTCGAGCGTGACACCCATGCTTACACATGTTCCCGCGACCTCTTTGACCGCGCTCTTCATGGTATAGCTGAGCATCGCATCCTTCTTTTGACGGGCAACCTTGAGTGCTTGTTCAATGGTCAGGTTTCCAACGAAATTAGTGTTTGGTGTACCAGAGCCCTTCTCAAGCTTCAATTCCGCAAGAACTAACGCAGATGTCGGTGGCGTTCCAACTTCAACCGTAAAGTTACGGCTGGCATCGACGATGATCTTAACTGGAACGGTCATACCGTTATAGTCTTTGGTTTTAGCATTGATCTCGTCGACCACTTTCTTGATGTTGATTCCGAGTGGACCGAGCGACGGACCCAATGGGGGACCTGGATTCGCCCTTCCTCCTGGAACCAGTACTTCAACTACATCTGCCATGGTTATTCACCTGGAATTGTGATCTGCTTATTACTGATATAATATTTAAACGTTGCTGTAGTTACATTGCCGGGAATACCGGCACTGCCAATGATTGCACGGTCGTTTTAAAAACCAGCTACGTATGATTGGACTATTGTACCGCGCTTACCAGATAAGGTATAGCGGCAGCGATAGACTGATATTCAGATAGAAGAAACTAAAAGGGCACCGGTGGTGCCCTTATCTTTTAGCCCCGGTCTCTTCCTTGCTAAGCACCCTGACGATGTCGCCCCGGACTGTGACGGGTATGGGCACCATAGCTTCGGTCAGTTCGACCGTGATCTCTTCCTTGGCCTCATCGATGCGTTTGACACGTGCCTTTTCACCCTTGAACGGGCCGGCAGTGAGCTCGACGATGTCGCCCTCGGATATGCCGGTGACAGTCGGCTTGGGCGCCAGGAAATGCTGCACCTCGGTGATCGACGATGCACCCCGCACTACGGTCTTGGCATGAGGAATGTTCTTGATAGCATCCTCTACGATCTCTGACATGGGTGACTCGACCAGAACGTAGCCTTTCAGCTCTTCAGGCACGAGTACCGACCGTATATCAAGGTTCTCCTTGCGGGTAACCATTGCGATCATGTTTGCTACTGACCGTTCCTGGTTAGCAGTTGTCTTGACGGCGAAGACCGCCGAATTCGTAGTTCCCTGTTGTGCTTCTTCGGCCATCTGAATCCCCATCAGCCCATAAAGTACTTGGGCAGCAACACCATGAACAGGTAGATTGCGAACCCTATGACTCCGATCAGGAGTATGCCTGCGCCCGCTACTTTGGCAATCGTGAGAAACTCTTCATTGCTCGGCTTGCGCGTCAACTGGAAGATCCTGATGTACTGCCTTAATCCGCCGGTGATAGAACCCAGCGATATCTGGTTTGGGTTTGCCTTCTCTGCCACAATAATCTCCGTCCTTCAAATGAATTTAAAGAAAAGACGAATTAGATAATAATGTCCTAACGGATAAAGTTTTCGGGCATAGAGTTCAGGATATGAAGTCTATGCCAAACTTTTGCGTGCGGATGCTTTTGTTATCCTGGGGGATAGAATCGCTCTTACCCAGTATCTGATCCGACTTCACGCCCGTTATGATCACCATCGTTCTAATTGCGTCCTCCAGATCCGGGTCGACGTGTGCGCCCCAGATGATTCTCGCCTCGGGATCGATCTTGTTCGATACCTGCTCTACGATGCTCTCCGCCTCGCTGATGCTCATATCCTCGCCGCCGGTCACGTTAACGATGGCCGCCGTAGCTCCGGATATGTTCACATCGAGCAGCGGGCTGTCCAGCGCAGCATTGATCGACTCGATCGCCCGGTTCTCGCCCCGGGCCTCACCGAGGCCGATCATGGCCACTCCGCTGTTGGACATGATAGTCCTGATATCTGCGAAGTCAAGGTTCACGAGGCCCGGCTTGGTCACCAGTTCGGTGATGCCTTTGACCGCATGGGTCAGCACGGCGTCAGCCACCCGGAACGCCTTCTGTACAGGCAGATTGGGAACGACCTCTAGCAGTTTGTCGTTAGGGACAACAATAACGGTGTCCGAGGATTCCCGTAGACGCTGGAGTCCCCAGTCAGCATTTCTTTTCCTGATCGTCCCTTCTGCTTTAAAGGGTGTCGTGACAACTGAGATCGTCAGCGCTCCCGCCTCTTTTGCCGCCTGGGCGACCACGGGTGCCGAGCCGGTGCCGGTGCCGCCCCCGAGGCCGCAGGTGATGAATACCATATCCGCCTTGACCAGCGCCGCCTTGATCTCGTTCAGGCTCTCCTTCGCGGCCCCCTCGCCGACTTCTGGCAGGCTCCCTGCTCCGAAGCCCCTGGTGAGCTTTTTGCCGATCAGGAATTTTTTATCCGCCTGAGTATGCAGCAGGTGCTGTGCATCCGTATTAGCCGCGAAGAGCTTAGCGCCGGTAATGCCTTCCCGGGACATGCGGGCGATGGAGTTAGAACCGCCTCCGCCGCAGCCGACAACCACGACGTTGGTCTTCATATCCTTCATCATCTGCATGATCTCTTCATCAGAGATGCCGATATCGGCTGACGGGGCAACCTGGCCTTCGCCGTCTATGATCTGCGCCTGGCGCTCTTCACTATCGATGATCTCGCCTTTCTTATCGATAACTTTAGCCGTTTTAGTGGTTGTGTTAAATATACTGGGTTCCAATGCCCCATCCCCACTACCACTATTGTAGGAATAGTTATTTAATTTTATTCGTGTAACCGATTCGGAAAAAACGAGATCGGAGGAAATATCGCAGCCCTTTAAACGGATAGTTTCGCCCCGGGCAAGCCGGCCAAAGTCTGGCCCCGCAGTGACACCGATCGATCGGGCCTTCTCCGGGTCGAACTTGCGCTCGGTCAGGTATAACATTTCCTCGATGCAATCATACTTGACAGTATAGCGGGTCCTGAGCAGAGCAATGGATCCATCGGTAATCTTCTGGGAGGCCTGGTCCAGCGGCCTCTTTTCCAGGCCTATAAGTACAGGCGCAGGGCAACCATTCGTATCAAGGAAGTAAATCGCCGGCTGATCGGCGAACAGCTTTTTCGCGCCCTCCTGATCTACTTTACAGGTCACGGACAACAAATCTTTATTGACCTCGACCACCACCCCGAACGGGCAAGCCCCGCACTTATGCGGGCTGCATTCCGGCATGACAGACCGGAAGCTTTCAGGCACCTGGGGTACGGATAAACCTCGTGACAGCATCAGGTCGTGCAGGCGCGGGCATTTCAGTACAGGGTTCAGGGCAACGTCCCTTATGTAAGACTCAGTATGCGACTCGAAGCCATGCGAAGCCAACAGGTCCTCGATTCGCTTTCGCCCTTCTACGGGTATCGATTTCCGGTCTACGTAGGCCAGTCTGGTCCCTGACCGCTCGAAAGCCTGGACAAAAGTCTTTTCGGTCAGTAAAGGGATGGCATGCTCGGCGATGATGTGCCCAAAAGCGACATTCGCTTCCAGCGCAAGGGCAGTTTCACGAGGGGCGTAGTGGTTTCCACCGATACCCACATAGACCGGCACGTCGGGGTCTTCCCGGATAGCCAGGATTGCCTTCGCGACGATTTCACCTGCCTTAGTATCTTTCCACTCTACATCGGTGCTTCCGATCTCCACGTAGACCGACGGGACGGTCAGTTCGGACGGGCCGTGGTGAGTTGCCTCATAGGATACGTTGTAACCGGTGACCGAGTCCTTGAGACTCCGGATCACCGAGAGAGCCGCCCGGGGTGCTGCAGTGGCGAGTTCCTGCGGCCGCCCCCCGAACCGGGCCTCGTCGAAGTTACCCGTATGGTGCACGGTAAGGGTCTTACGCCCGTCTTTGCTCCGGTGCTTGGATGCAAAGATAATCACTTCCGATCGATAACCTACGGCCTCCAGCGCCCGGTCAATACCATCCTGAAAAACGTGGTAATCGTCGATCTCGACAAGCTCGAACTGGCCCTGGCGGTAAATCTTGAACCGGTTGTCGGCGTGTACCTTTTCCCAGAAGCCGATCCGGAAGAGGGAGTCACGGATTGTGACGCTGGCGAAGTCCATGGTCGAGACAATGATCGTGTAATGCACCATTCGAACATCCATTCTCGCAGGTCATGATAAAGCTTTAGCCGGGGTGACACCCTGAACCGTGGCAATGTTTATAAATCTTTAAGAGAAAACATCGAATACTAACATGGCCATTGAAAATCAAGAGCAGGCGATCAGGATGATCATGTACCTGACCACGCAGACCGACTTTGTAACAGTGCACGACATCACCTCCGATCCGTTCTCAGGATTTTCGGACAGAGAAGAGGTCAAGGCGGCGCTGAAAGAGATTTGCGATGATCTGGAAATCAAAATCGAAGAAGGTAAGTTATCATTGTACCGCCTGCCCCAGACGTTCGACGGCTACAGGGACGTATTTTCGATCATCAGGGACTCGGAGCAGGTGTTCAACTTCCTGTCGTCGAGTTACACCCAGATAATGCTGACCGGGGAGTTTGTCAAAGAAGCAATAGTACGGATTACCCAGACCCCGTACTTCGCCAGCATCTCGGCCAAGTATCCGGAAAACGTAAAACCGGCCGACGCGCTGCTCACGATGCTTGCCCAGAACCCGGGATTCCCGGCAATAGCCGGAATGTTCAGCGTTTCACCCGCGGTAGCCTCCAAGCTGCTCTACCCGGAAACCCTGTCAAAGTACGAAATGACCCACCCTAAGACCTGCCTGGACCTGACCTTCGCCGCAGACATGGTGAAGCGGGCACCGCCGGGCACCGCCCTGTCAATAAAATATGAGATCATCGCCCAGGGCATGGTCAACATGCAGATAAGCGGTGGTGCCGGGATCCCCTGAGATTATTTTTTCCACTCACGGGCGTGCTTGCGAAGATTTTTCGCCCTCTCGATCAGTGCCTGCGCCTCACCCTTGTTACCGGCCAGCATGGCATCGCAGGCGGCCTCCATGTCCTCCGCACCCTGCTTAAATCCCTTGCACTCGATCAGCCGGGACCGGGCATTTTTGGTGTGGACGGTATCCTGGTCCTCCACCATAGCCAGCACCTCTCGGAACTTGAGCGAAGCTTCATCTGTGCTGTGAGCTGCAGCGATGAACTCTTCTGCCGCTTCGACATAGGATCCATGCTCGTATATGTCGAAGCCGCTCAAAATCGAGTCGACCGCATTTTCGAGGTGCTCAAGGCCGTCTTCGTAGACAGGCCCCATGAACGCATTCATGAACTTGCTATCGTCGAAGGGTATGGGCGTGGCATTAACCTGGTCCGCCTCGATCTTCCGGTTACTGGGTTTTAGTAGCCAGAGAATGATAACTAACGCTAACAGAATGAGAAATATGAGAACGATCATGGCTCCGAGGCCGGCTGTATCAATCATGGTGACACCAGCCAGAAACAGCGTGGCGATCATATAAAAGATTTCGGATGCCCCACGGGGGCATGATAGTATTAGGAGCCCGCGATCGAAGTTGTTACCGCGCAACAAGACGCACATTGCAGCGTCACGGCTACGGAGGATAAACCCAGAATCACAGATCTAGCTGACCAGCACACAGGACGCTTCTTTTGCCTTTTGATCATGTTCACGGACCACCTTGGCCACAACGACACCCGGCGCGTTGGTATCCACGATGATGGTCCGCTCATAGCTGTAGTACTCGCTCTTGTCGACATGTATCGCGGCATAACCCATGGTAGATAGGCAGCCAATGATACTGTCAACGTAGAAGTTTTTAAGCTTCCCAAGGTCAGTGAACTCATCTTCCGGCACCAGTTCTACAATCCTCATCATGGTGATCTCATGCACTCATGATTGTAATTGTACAAATATTTCAGCCTGCTTTTTATGCGAAAAATCATCATCCAGAGTGTGAACATCACGACCGACTTTATGCTTCAGCCACCATCTGAGCGACTATACACTGACGCCTACCCTAGTACTCGATTGGTCAGGTAGCCAAATTGTTTTGTGGCAGGCGCAAAAAATATATCTGGCATCACCTCCAAGGCTTATATAAAAAGGGGAAGGAGCAAATTTTCCTATGGAACGGATTTATTATCATTTTCCATCGAATATAGATTTCGAGCGCAATTATGGTTACAGCGCAGACATGCGCTACCTGATCAAAGCGATTGCGGGCATTCACGGGAAAGGCGGGTCGGCGGATTTTGAGACAACGGGCCCTGACGTAAAAAGCCATGTCGATTCGGTGAAGGCAAAGCGAGAAGTGTCGGTGGAGATTGCCGAAAAAAGAGTGGATTTTCTCCCGCTGACACCCCAGAACCTCGCTGCTGTGCTGCCTACGGTAACGGCCGACGGCTCGGTCGATTTCAGGTTTACTGTCAAGTACTCATACCTGGACAGGAACTTTAACAGGATGTCACTACAAAACGATGTGTTTATCGTCCGCGCAACGGTCGATGGCAAACTCAACATCCAGGTGGCTACGGTAGATGGCCAGGGTCGCACGATAGCGGAGGAGATCGCAAACACGATCGAAACACAGTTAAAACACTTCAAAGGCTGAATAGAAGGTAGATTTGATGAACGAAGAAAAACGATGGCTCATCAGACGACTTTTTTCTTTTATTATTATCACCTGTTTGTTTACCTCCTGCTATGCAATGACCGTGACAGCAGTCAATGCGGAATCGCTTTCCGGCACCATCATCGTCGGAGGCTCGATGAGCTCAAGTTCCCATGTCACTGTGACTGATACGTTTTACGCTAATAACCTCAACTGTGTCGGTCTCAATGGCGCCAGGATCGTATATTATGCACCAGTCTACGAAACGAGCAGTGTCAGCGGTTTTATGCAGACCGTCAACAATCACCAGATCACCGCAGACCCGGCACCCACAATAGTATCGGACATACAGACTGACTCCTTCGGTAACCACTATAAAAAATACGAGTGGAGCCTGGATGGGTTTACCGGGAGCAAAACAATCAATGTCAAAACAGAGTTTGATGCCACCAGCACAGGCAATCCGGCCCCGGATGTATTCACCGAACCCCGCCCGTCAAGCGTACCTTCGGGGATGTACCAGTACATAAATCCTACCAGCATGGTGCAGTCGACCAGCGGGGAGATCGTAGGTAAAGCCGGTGAACTGGTCGCCGGAGCTTCGACGGAAGCTGAAGCGGTAGACCGGATCATGAACTTTGTCCGGACCAGCATCCCCACCCAGGGGTCGGGAACCCAGAAGGACGCGATTTCGTCACTCCATAGCAGTTCAGGCACATGCGTCAACCGTGCAAACCTCGCGCTGGGATTGCTCAGGGCAGCCAATATCCCGGCACGCTATGTAAACGGCATTGTCAACGATAATCCACCATACAAAGTACCTATAGTGATATCCGGTTCTGAAGGCTATGCCCAGTTCCAGTGGGGAAAAGAACTACACGCATGGGTGGAAGTGTACTATCCGCAACAAGGCGTCTGGGTTGCCTATGATCCCTGGCTGAACAAAGGCTTTGTCGATCAGCGTCACGTTAAAACAGGAACAGCGCTGGACTCGAACATGAAAGAGACCAGCACCGGCGGCTTCATCGAGACATATAACTATGAGAACGTGAACGCCGGAGCTACGGGATCGATTACCACCACGCTCCAGTTTTCGGGCGTTTCCGACTCGGGTAGCTATACGTTCAGGAGCCTGAGCTCAAATCCGGCAGGAGTCCTGATGATCGGCCGGGACATGGTCAACACACCGACTCCGACACCTACGGCGACGCCAATAGCGACTGTGACACCAACGCTACAGGCTAACGTGACTATCACGCCGACACCCATCGCAAACGGTACGGTTACGCCGACCCCCATGGCAAACGCTTCGCCAGTCACTACGGCCACACCAGACTCCATCGACCATGGTGCTGCAACTGGTAACGCCACCCTTGCAGGCACAGTCAGTTTCGAAGATGGCAAGACCTTTTTTATCACGGGCATAGTCATGGACGAAAAAACCGGCCTGCGGATCAACGATGCGACGGTACTTGTCGACAAGACTCCGGTCAAGATCGATGACGCCGGAGCATTCACGGCTAACGTGACCATGGGCAACCATACTGTCGACATCAGTGCCCCGGGATACGGCAACGGGAGTTTACAGGTAACGGTCCTGGATAAGGACGTACCAGTCATCCTTAAAATGGAAAAATCGGGAACCGCGGCCACAGGCAGAGCAGGCTTTCCAATCCCGGTTCCTGGCTTCGAGGTACTGGTCGTGCTCGCAGGAATCATGATCGGAGCGCTGTACCGGCATGGACGAACTTAAACGGGTCATAGCACAGGCTTTCAAAGCCCGGGGAAAGGCAAGGCTCACCAGAACTGAGCTCGCCTTCGCCCTGTCGCTGGACCTGAAATGGTTCACCCAGGACGAAAGCAGAGAGGTCGTTGATGCAGCCCTACAGGCAGGTCTGCTCACCGAGACTGACGGTAAGATCTCCCCGGCTTTCGACTACAAGATCATAGAAGTACCCACAGGCTTCCGTCCGGGCAAGGACATCATTAAAAAGCCGATGATCGAACGGATAGAAATACTGCTGGTCAATTCGGGTATCGAAGCCCAGGCGGTTACGAGCATCATAAGGAAAAAAGAGCGGGAGCTTTGTGATCTGGTGACCCCGGAAGTGGCAGGGCTGATCGTAGCTAAAGAGCGTAGCCTGGATATATCGGAATACATCGATGAGGCACTAAGACAGGTGATGAACAATAGCCGGGATTCGAAGTGAGATGAAAGCATCAGCCTTCAAGCTCAACTTCACGCCTTCTTAGAAACTGACCCCTGCATCTTGAAATGTGCCAGTAGCGCCTCGATCTGGATTCGCTCGCTGGCTCCTTCTGTAAGCCGGAAATCCGCCTCGCCGATCCGGTCGACCAGCGCCACCAGGATGTCTTCGTCCAGCCCAAGGTCGAACATACTCCGATAGATCTGTTCGATGATGTCCGAGCCGGACAGCCCGTACGTGATAAGAAGCTCATCCAGCTTGTTTCTCGAGTCCAGGAACTGCCCGTTCAAGGCAAGCTTGAGCATATCCTCGATCTCTTTAGGCTTCGCAGTACTGGTGGTCTGATAGATCACATCGGCGGTGATGTCCTTCACGATGGTACCCGACGACTGCAACGCGTTGATAGCCCTCCGCATATCGCCCCTGGCGACGTAGATGAGCGCATCCATGCCGTCTTTCTCGATTTTCAGATTCTCTTTCGCCGCTATGCGGTAGATACCTTCCGAGATGTCCTGGGCGGTCAGAGGCCCGAACCGGTATACGGCGC
>CAZJRS010000098.1:0-1986 GCA_964548585.1 uncultured Methanocella sp.
GCCCCGACCCAGCAGGTTCCCAGCCCTAGGTCTACTGCCTGTAGCATCATACACATGACCGATGCAGCCGTATCCTGGACGACGTACAGCTCGGCTCTGAGGCCATATTTGCTCTTCGTCCTGGGCAGGTTGGTACAGACTACGATACAGACGGGCACTTCTTTGATGAACCGCTGTTTTAGCGCCGCATCGCAGATTCTTTCCAGTATTGCCGTATCCCTGACTACGATAAACTCCCGGCCCTGGAGATTGCCTGCCGAAGGCGCCAGCTGGCCTGCCTGCAAGATCTTTTCCACGTACTCCGGGGGCACTTCATCGTTTTTGTAGCGTCTGATCGACCGCCGGAGGCCGATTGCTTCAGAAACTTCCATAGTATAACCAATAACCTTATATTCGGCCGAGCTACAAATAGTATGACACTTTCGATGGTGGACAGATGAGAATTACAATGGATTTAGAGCTGAAGGATATCCCCGGGCAGCTCGTAAACGCACTCGCACCCATATCTGATTCGGGCGGAAACGTCGTCAGCGTGGTGCATCACCATGAGAAACGTACGCCGCGAGGCACGATTCCTATCCAGGTGACCTTTGACATCGCCGACGGGCTGGAAGAGCTGAAGTACCGGCTGGAATCACGTGACATCGCGATCATCCGGGTCAACGAGGCCCGGCTGCTGGAGCATCGTACTGTCATCCTGGTGGGGCATATCATCCACTCGGATATCAGGGACACCATCGACCAGATCGACCGTACCGGGTATGCGGAGGTCTCGGACCTGGCCATGAGCATGCCGGGCATCAGCCTGAAGTCTTCGGCTCGCATAGGGATCAGCGCTGCCGGCAAGGAAGAGGCGAAGAAAGCGATGAACCTGCTCCGGGCCATTGCGAACGACAAAGACCTGCTGGTTATCGAGCCTATCGACACGGAGGCGTAGACGGGTATGAAATCATTAAAAATTGCTCTCATCGGAATGGGTAGCGTAGGCCAGGGAGTCCTCCGGGTGCTGGATTCCAGCAAGGGCCAGTATGCCGACAAAGGCATATCCTTCAAGCTGGTCGCCGTGACAGACTCAAAGGGTGCTGTCATAAACCCAGCCGGACTTGATCCGGCTACTGTGCTCAAAGAGAAGCGGGACGGTACTCTGAAGCGGGTGAGCCTGTCCAGCCTGGACGTGGTCAAAGAAGTGGACTACGACATCCTGATTGAGGTCACGCCGACCGACGCAAAGACCGGGGAACCCGGTCTGTCCTATATCATCGAAGCGCTGAGCCGCGGCAAGCATGTGGTCACCTCTAACAAGGGACCGGTTGCTAACCAGTACCGCAGGCTTACCGACCTCGCCAAATCCCGGAACGTACACTTCCTGTTCGAAGCCACCGTAGGCGGAGCCATGCCTGTCTTCAACCTGATACGGGCACCGCTCGCCGGCAACTCTATCAAGAGCGTCAAGGGTATCTTCAACGGCACCTGCAACTACATCCTGACCAGGATGATCGCCGAAGAGCTGCCCTACGACATGGTGCTCTCCGAAGCCAAGGAACTGGGCTATGCCGAAGCCGACCCCACGTACGACGTCGAGGGCATTGACACCGCCCTGAAAATGGTCATCCTGGCAAACGCGATCTTCGACATGAACGTCACCCTCAGCGATGTCACTGTCAAAGGCATCTCCAGTGTTTCCCTGGAAGCGCTGAAGCTAGCCAGCGACGAAGGCTACGTAGTCAAGCTGATCGGAGAAGTCAAGCCCAATGGTGGTGAGCGTATCCTCAAAGTCAGCCCCCGGCTCGTGCCAAAAACCCACCCACTCGCCGTCCAGGGGACTTTAAACGCTGCCCTCATCGAAACGGAGCTGGCAGGCGACATCGTGGTGATTGGGAAAGGCGCAGGATCAGTCGAGACCGCCAGCGCTATACTGAGTGATTTATTGTTTATCGCCGGAAGTGGGAAATAACTACTACCTTTTTACCACAGAGTGCACAGAGG
>CAZJRS010000098.1:2086-3492 GCA_964548585.1 uncultured Methanocella sp.
CACAGAGGCACAGAGAACCGGTGGTTATTTTATCAATAATCTCATGACCGTCTCTGTGTCTCTGTGGTAAGCCTCTGTGCACTCTGTGGTGGCTGTCTCTATGTTCTCTGTGGTGAATTTAATCATTGCCGGTGTCGAAAAGTTTTAAACCTCTCACGTATCATATCGGAAGCAGTGCGAGTAATCATGAGGATCGGTGTCATCGCTATTCAGGGTAACGTGGAGGAGCACGTAGTATCCATGGAGCGTGCTCTTAGTGGTAAGGGCGAAGTTGTTAAAATAAAACATGCAGGCATTGTGCCGACGTGTGACGCTCTTGTCATTCCGGGCGGGGAGAGCACAACGCTGTGCAGGCTGGCGTGGCGGGAGGGCATTGCACAGGAAATCATCGCTAAAGCCGGGGAAGGTATGCCGATCTGGGGTACGTGTGCCGGGTTAATTCTCTTGGCGAGCCACGGGGACGAAGAAGTGGCTAAGACGAAGCAGCAGCTTTTCTGCCTGATGGACGTGACGGTCAATCGTAATGCTTTTGGCAGACAGGTAGATTCTTTCGAGGTGCCGTTGAGTATCAAAGGGTTCGATCAGCCCTTCGATGCGGTCTTTATCCGGGCACCGGCCATTGTCAGCGCCAGTCAAACTGTCGAGGTGTTGGCGAAGTGCGATGATTTCATCGTGGCTGCGAGGCAGAAGAATCTGCTTGTGTCTGCGTTCCATCCAGAGCTGACGGAAGATCTGAGGTTCCACCGGTACTTCCTCAAAATGATTCCCGGCTGGGAGAATTAGGGCACTTGTGCCCTTTTATCTCTTAACTACCCGCTCGCGACCGTTTAACGTTTGTCAAACCTTTAAGGCCTGACATAAACATCCCTGAACACCTAATTTTCTTTGCTTTCTTTCGCATAGTTATTACAATCTGTCTTCTTCAATAGCTTAAACTGTTATTGCACGACAGCTGCTTAACAGGGAGAGCAAACCATGGATAAGAAACTTCTATCAGTCCTGATCTTCGGCATATTCACCATCAGCATAGCGAATATCTTACTTAGTGTGGGCATCTTGTCTCTACTTCTCGGGGATAGCTCCGGGACCGGTGGCCAGATCCCCGGCAGCGCAGCCGATGGAATGGCTGTTTCTATGGCGAACGATACGACCCCCTATCGCATGGATGACGTGTTACTCAATGACAGTGACAGCCGGTTAAATGCCTTCACAAACGATACGCAGATGTCTGAAGCATCCCCTGCAAACAATACTTCGGTTTCGAAGTCTGTCGCCGCAGAGCTTCCTTCCGGCGCTAATCAGCCGCCTTCCGGCTCTATGCCTATGCCACCCGATGGCTCCATGCAGATGCCTTCGGGTGGTCAGATGCCTTCGGGTGGTCAGATGCCTTCGGGTGGTCAGATGCC
>CAZJRS010000098.1:3592-10898 GCA_964548585.1 uncultured Methanocella sp.
CTTCGGGTGGTCAGATGCCTTCGGGTGGTCAGATGCCTTCGGGTGGTCAGATGCCTTCGGGTGGTCAGATGCCGTCAGGCACATCCCAGAATACTACTGACTCTTTGCCAGTCACGGCCAGCACTGGCCAGGCTGCTACTACGACCGGGCAGTCTCCCTCTACTGCGAGCCAGTCGTCCGGGAGCGAGCTTATATCGAGCCTGCTTCAGCAGTCTGGTCTGCAGGGTATATCTACTGGCAATAGCCCGGTGGCCACTTCTTCACCCGATACGACTTCCTGGGTGTTTAACGGTTCCTCCCCGTTCGGTAGCAAGTAGGTGAGGCTTGTGGGACTGCCGGCTAAAGTCGATGCACTTTTATCCCGGGTATACGGGGATTATCGGCAGTTCTCCCGGTTCTTCGGCGTTGGGGTCGTAGCGACTCTCGTCGACTGGGTGATCTTCTATCTGCTGGCCGGATACCTGGGTATATTCTACATGCTGTCGCTGGCGTTATCCTACTTTGCTTCCACTGTGCTAAACTACTTCATGAACAGGCGTTTTACCTTCGGAAGCACGTATAAAAAGGTCCACGTTCAGTTCGGCTCGTTCCTGTCGGTCGCTATCATCGGGCTGGCGCTTAACGAGCTCATCGTTTACGGCCTGGTTCAATACTTGTTTGCGGGTAGTATGGTCATGGCTTCGCGAGTCTTTGCTACGTTGGTCGTTTTCATCTGGAACTTCGCCCTCAACAAGCGTATCACTTTCCGCATCTTCCGTTAATTTTCCTTAAAGGTTTAACGCACGAGATCATAACTGGATTCTTTCTAGTTGTTCGGTAATAAAAGCACTAATATATTAGGTTTAATTAGCTAGTTCTGATTTCTGGTTTAGATATGAGTAGACGAATAACCGGTGTGATCATCCATGTTTAAGATCAGGTTTGGGCGGGAGCATATCTGCCTTGCGCTGATACTGTCGCTGGCGGGCTTTCTCAGCTTTTATGCGGTGTGGAACGAGGGGTACGGCAATAGTTACTATGCTGCAGCTGTTCAGAGCATGCTGACGAGCTTTCACAACTTCTTTTTCGTGTCCTATGACTCTGGGGGTTTTGTCAGTGTGGACAAGCCGCCACTCGGCCTCTGGATACAGGCTCTGTTCGTCACAATCTTCGGCTTCCAGGGCTGGAGTCTGATCTTGCCACAGGCATTGGCGATGGTAGCATCGACGGCGTTGATCTTCCACCTGGTACAGAGGAGCTTTGGGAAGCCAGCCGGCCTCCTCTCTGCTCTCCTGTTCTCGCTGACACCTGTCGTTGCGGCCGTGAGCCGGACTAATAACCTGGATACAATTCTGGTCCTGTTTTTACTGTTGGCAGCCTGGTCACTTATCCTGGCAACAGAACGGGGGAACCTCAAACTGTTGTTGCTGAGCGTGGCGCTGGTGGGGCTAGGCTTCAACGTGAAGATGCTCCAGGCTTTTGGGATCCTGCCTGCAATTTTCCTTGTATACTTCATGTCGCCAGCACTAAAAACCGGCAGTAAAATCAAGCACTTGTCGCTTGCGATTGCCGTTCTCCTGGTTGTTTCTCTGTCATGGGCGGTCATCGTGGACATGACTCCGGCAGATCAAAGGCCTTACGTGGGCAGCAGCCAGACCAACTCCGTGCTTGAGCTGGCGCTTGGCTATAATGGCCTCCAGAGGATCTTGCCCGGTGGCAGCGCGATGGGTATGGGTACGTCATCTACCATTTCCGGTGGGACTATGCTCGGCCAGTACGATGCCGATACACCTTCGGGAGAACTGTCTGCCGATCTTGAAATGCCTTCGGGCGGGGGTATGATGGGTCCTGGCGGCGAAGGTGGAAGCGCTGGCATATTCCGGCTATTCAATCAGCAGATGGCAGGTCAGATCAGCTGGCTTTTACCACTTGCAATCCTGGGGTTCGTTTCCGCTTTCCTGATACTCCGGAAAAGCCCTGACACCGAGCGAACAGATAAACTACGTTCGCTCTATTTCTGGGGGCTGTGGATGCTGCCGATGCTGATCTACTTCAGCATTGCCGGGTTTTTCCACCGCTACTACCTCATCACTCTCGCCCCTCCTATCGCTGCTCTAGCTGGGATCGGCCTGACCCAGATGTGGGGTGAATACAGAAGAAGCGGCACCTATTCGCTTTTGCTGCCACTCGCCCTGGTGGTTACCGCCACCATCGAATCCGTGATCCTGTATCGGTATCCCGATTACCGGACCTGGCTGATACCGGTTATCTGTACTGTCTGCTTTACTTCGGCTATTGTGCTCGTATACGCAAAAACGGCGAAGATGGAAGCCTTTTCTGGCTTCGTGAAACCTTTGATGGCCTCCGGCATCATCGTTTTACTAATCTCCCCGGCCATCTGGTCACTCACTCCCATTTTATACCACACGGAAACTACGATACCGTATGCCGGCCCGGAGCTGTCCACCGCTGGCTTCTGGCCGGGGGGCTCCGGTGCCAGCGGCCAGGACCAGGTATATGGGATGGGTATGCCGGGGAGTATGGGTGAAACCAGTAATCCCGGGCTTGTATCCTTCCTGCTGAACCATACGAGCAACGAACGCTTCCTTGTGGCTGTCCCTAACGCGATGACGGCTTCCGGGCTCATGCTATCCACCGGCAAGCCGGTAATGGCTGTGGGCGGGTTTATCGGCTCCGATCCGATCTTGACTGTCGAGAACCTTGAAGATATGGTTTCCACCGGGGAGATCAGGTACTTTTTAACTATGGACATGACTGGGTTTTCCGGCTTCCCTCGGCTCAACCGTACTGACAACGTCGAGGCTGATCCGGCAGTCGACAGGCTCCAGCCAGGGGAGCTACCCGGTAATGAGCAAAATGGTATGCCCGGCATGCCCGGCATGGGCCAGACTGAAATTACCGACTGGGTGAAAGCTCACGGGACAGTGGTATCCTCCGATGAGTGGTCGGGCGGGAACGTAACCGGGGCTGTAAACGTAACTGGCATAGGTCGCCAGGATAACATGTTAAAGCTGTACGATTTGAGGGGGGAAAACAACACATGATGTTAAGTGTAATATTGCCAGTGTACAATGAGGGCAACAGGCTCGAGGCTTGTGTTGAGCGGCTGAGAAGCTATCTCAGCGAGAATAGCAGTTCCTTTGAGATCATCATCGCAGAGGACGGCTCGACGGACGAAAGCTGTCGAATAGCAAAGCGACTATCCAGAGAAAACTGTGATGTAGTCCTGATACACAGCGATACCAGACTAGGTCGAGGGGCCTCACTCGATAACGCTATACAAATGGCCCGAGGAGACTATGTGATCTACATGGATGTAGATCTGGCTACAGACCTGCGCTATACGAAACTATTAATCGACGGCCTGGCGAACGGTGCTTCTGTGGTCACCGGATCAAGGCTGATAAAAGGCTCGAAGACAAAACGGCCTCTGGTCCGGGATGCTGCCAGCAGAGTCTACAACCTTATGGTCAGGTTTCTCTTCGGGTCTCCGCTGTACGACCACCAGTGCGGATTCAAGGGGTTTGACAAAAAAGCGATAGTCGAGGTGATCGGCTCGGTGCAGGACCGACACTGGTTCTGGGATACCGAACTACTGATCATCTGCCAGCATGCCGGATTAAAGATTTTCGAGTTTCCAGTGCACTGGGTCCATAATGGGGGCAATACCCTGAACCTGTCAAAAGTAAAAGTGTTCAAGGATTCTTGTCAGATGGGGAAAAAACTGCTGGAGCTAAAATACCGTATGGCCGCCCGGAGAATCAATTTCGCTCAGATCCGGTATAAGCTGGCAGACCTCGGCGTTCTCTCCCGGTGGCGCATGTACGACAGTGCGGAAAACTTACCCAAAATCTTCTACGCCGATGCCGAGGATGTCCTTTTTGCCGCCATGCACGTCCCGGGCGATCTGGGCAAGGCCCACGGCCGCTGACATCTTACCGAGGACTGTGATCTCTTTCCTAGTCAGTCTCGAGATACGGTCCCTGACCAGGTTCATAGAACCGACCGAGCCTGCGGTAAATATCCTCGCGTCCGGCACCAGCAGCAAAAACGAGGCGATTTCCATCGCGGCGAAAACGGCGATGGTATCAAATGCCCAGAGCGCATCCGGATCGTTGTGCTCCAGCGCCGCGAGCAGCACGTCAAGTGTCTTGAAGGGGGTCTGCCTCGTGACTCCGGCCGTTGAAAATGCATCGTTGGCAGTGATCAGCCCGGCATCGACATCCCTGATCGCCTGCAGGTCCAGCGGCCCGTGGTGTACTCCCGGTGCAAAGATGCAGGCATCGATGGCGCCCAGCATTTTCTGATCTTTTACGCCCATCGTCACCGTATTAGAGCTGATATCCGAGACGATAAAATCCCTGTCACCGGCAGTCAGGAACGCATTATAGGCAATCCCCACTTTGTCAGCACTGGCCCCATGAGAATATACTTTAAAGCACGGGTGGCCATAGTTGCCCCGGTGGATGCCAGGTACGATTACTGCAGGCATTCCTGACGTAGCGATGGCATCGTAAACATTGGTGCCCCCGCCGATGTGGACACCTGCACCTTCCCTGCTGATGATGCCCCTGTTCTGCACTTTTCCTATGGGGGTGATCTTCGAGATACCATCGCCCATGGAGTAGTTGACAGCAATCAGTTCTACGTCAGACTTTTTCACGGCAAGGCCTTTGAGAACCGTAGATATAATCTGATCGTGAGTCATATCCTTCGCCTGCTTCCGGGATATCTCCACCCAGTGCCCTTCTGTATCTGCAAAGCGGATGCCTGTAGTGCCGTGATCCACGCCGATAAACACGATATGACCTTCTACTTTGTATACAGGCTTAAAGGGTAATAACGTTTGCCGAGGGCAGCGTGTAATAATCAGTGTGCCGAAAATGGTAGTTCAAGAATATCCTCTCTGACCTCCCGACCTCTCTGACCTCTCTTTTAAAAAATCCTCTCTACCCTCCCCGAACCTCTCCGACCTATTCCCTCCAGACCTCCACGTACCTCTCTGACCACATGATTTTTCACATGTTCAGATGAAAAATCACTATTCATAACCATATGGCCAGCTTGATATGTGTCCAGGCTCTCCCGGGACTTTTAAGTGGTTCGTCATTAATCCATTAAACCAAACCTGGCGTTCCATAAAAAGCCCAGAGGTGTGGGGGGTATGGGGAGGTCAGGAGGTAAAAGGTCAGAGAGGTAAAGGAGTTCAGAGAGTAATTTTAAACTGGGAGGTCAGAGAGGTCGGGAGGTCAGAGAGGCCGATTTTTAACATGCCGATTCATCATCCAACATTTGGAGAAGATTTATATTTAATATAACTGATTACATATACGGCGTTTATTGTGGTAAATAAAAAAAATTTAATCATTATTATTATGGGCTTAATATTGATTATCCAGGTAGCTTTAATTATCTGCTATATCGTTGATCAGGACTGGGATAATAGTAATGTTCCAATTCAGTATATCCCTACTTATGGGTTGTCACATCCGTTTGCAAACATGTTTATTTCTGAAATGAACCTCATTGGTATTCACATAAATTCAGACCCGATAATGTGGGAATCTTCCGGTCTTTGCTGAGTTTAATACTCCTTTCCGTTCCCTTCCTTTACAGCCTTCATGCTGGAGAAAAGGATATGAACTTAGACGAGCCAGTCTTTTCCAGCAATTCTATGCCTGATTTACTTCCGTTAATCGACGCTCCAGCGCTGGTCGTGACCAACGATGAAACTTCTTTGGTCATCGCCGATGTCCACCTGGGCATCGAATACGATCTATATTACAGTGGGATCAACATCCCGTCTCAGGTAGCCAAACGTATTGTCCGGCTGAACGGCTATATCGAGGATGCGAAGCCCGATCGGATCATCCTTTTAGGCGATATCAAACATAATGTGCCCCGGACATCTTTCCAGGAGGAGCGGGAGGTGCCAGCCTTCTTAGAAGAGATCGCGAAGACCGCCGTGGTAGAAATCATCCCGGGCAACCACGACGGGGGCATCGGGAATCTGATTCCCCGGAACCCGGATATCACGTTGCACGACTCAAAGGGTGCGATCATCGATGGCGTTGCCTATTTCCACGGGCATACGTGGCCGGACAAAGCTTTGCTTCAGTGCCAGCACTGGGTGATCTCCCATAACCATCCGACGATCAAGCTGACGGATGTGGTCGGCCACACGATCACGAAGCAGGCCTGGATCCGGGCTAAGCTTGACCGAGATGTAGTCGCAGCCAACTACAAAACCGACGATTTCGAGTGGTGCGACCCGGAGCTTTTCATCGTCCCTTCCTTCAACGAGCTGTGCGGCGGGATCGCCTTCAACGAGTCTTTCCATAACGATCTGCTGGGGCCGCTGTTCACGTCAAAAGCCGTACACCTCGAAGAATCCGAAGTATACTTGCTTGACGGCACCTTCATGGGCACCATCGAAGGCCTGCGCCAGTTTTCCCGGGAGCGGTTCAAGACAGCCGACCCAGACCGCAAGGGGAAGAAAAAGTACCGGCGGCGCAAGACGCGACCTTAATACCTCTTTTATTGTGTGGAGCTCAGGTATATCAATCAAAATAATGTACTATTAGTAATTGTTCAATGGTATGCATATCCGTGCTACGAAAAAACCTGAGTGAGTACATATGACCCCCCTTCAACCTCCTGAACAAATCGCTCCACTAGAAAATGATAACCCATACAATTCGTTTTCAAGGGCCGATTTTATTCAGTTCTGGACTTATGCCCGTAAAAAAAGACGAATAGGCCTCATTTTATACCCTGTACTGTCTTTAACGTTTTTACTGTGCTACTTTCAGCTGGTTCAGCGGTTTTCCGGTAATGTCCTGGGCATGGACTCACTGGTCATATCCGTTTTGACGGTAGGTCTGTTCGCCTTGTTTTTCATATATCTCCCGTCAATGCCTGGGGAATATATGCATCGGTTTAAAGAAACGCTGCGAGGAGACATATCTAAAGATGAGTTAAAGCAGCAATTCCTGGATTCAATCGCAAAGTCGCTTGAGCATATTTCGGTAATCCTCACGGTCCTCTTTGTGTCATGCGTATCTGTATACGCGGTGGCGAAAGGCCTGGGGATGTCGGATTTCCCGACATGGGTTCTAGTGGGTGGCACAGGGGTTAATATCTACTTAGTTGCTCTTGTTCTGGTGTCACTGGGCAAGTATAACCGGGAGCATTTAGGCAAGACCTTTATTGATAAGGAGTACAAGCGGTATACCAGTTTTAGTAACTATAAAAGACTTTTAACGATTCTTGGTATTGCTGATGTACTGGGAATCATCGTCCTCGT
>CAZJRS010000099.1:0-10407 GCA_964548585.1 uncultured Methanocella sp.
AGAGTATAATTGTAGCCGGCACAATCTTAAGGTCGATAGATTGCACGATTTTCACCAGGATTAAACTCTAAACGGAGATAGATAATAGGAGAGGATTGCTTATCGTTGCCTGGATAATCGCAGCGAGGATTAGAAGAGGTAATATCAGGAAGATAAATACTGCAAGGCTCTTTTTAGATTCATAAAGCATTCCTTTCCTGCCACTGAATACTTTAATCAGACTATAGCCTAATCTGAGACCGACTGCCGAAGTCAGGAGTAGTGCAGGTATCTGAAAGGTCACGTAGGGTACCATAGCAGCGATTAGTAAAAAAATACTGGTTTTCGGCATGGCAGTACCTACAAACATACCTATTGTTAGCCCGTTGGTGATGGCAAATAAAACCGGGACGAATCCGAGAGCCAATCCAAGTATCACTGCTATCAGGCTGTTCACGACATTTGTTAGTATTATACTGAGGATTGAGGAGAATGTCGTCATAGACTGAGCATATGCGACATTTTCTGGTGATAACGGGGCTGTCGTACCCTGAGTATTTTGATTATTCAGGCTTGCGGAAAATCCTACGACATAGAAGATGGTGAAGAGTATGGCTATGATCACAATTTCTGCTCTCAGATCATAGACATAGCTTAATAGGTCTTTTACGCCAGATATAAGCTTTAATGACACAGTAATCACCTACTATTTTAACGAGTACTCCAGACTCGCTTCAAATTAAATATTTTAAAGTCAATGTTTTTTAAACTCAAGGCTTTACTTTCGATTAGCTTCCAGGACAGCCAGGATAAAGGCACTGTGATGATTAGCGTTGTGACGAGCAACATTAACGGATCGAGCTTAAAAAACTCTACAATAGTCTGTTGCACCGGATAGTGATATATGTATAAACCATAGCTCAAGTCGGCATTTTTACTTATTTTATTAATATACGGAATACTGGTAAATGCGATACCTAACACGATATACGGGAGGCAAATGAACGATGACAGCATTAATAGATCGGCATTCCAGAACGTTAGCACCCAGATAACCAAGGCTGATACCACCAGTCGTAAGTCATACTTTATTTTATTCTGGTAGAGGTAGTAAAGTGAACCGATTATGAAAAAAAATGGGTGAGCTGGTGATAATAACATTTTTAATAGGTCGATTGAATCGTGTGGCATAATTGGCGCGAATGTGTGCACCACATGGATGTTGGTGTAAATGAAGATGCCTATCACGGATAAACTGACGAGCGTTACTAGTTGTTTTTTATATAATATGCCCAGTGCTCCGATAGCTAAAACTACTAAATACATCGTAGATTCTAGGGGCAGCGTCCATAATGCGCCATTCACCTTGTCGATCGGGTTATGGGTGAAAACTCCGGGCAGGCTATAGGTTTGGAAGAATACAGATACGATACTTAGGTAGCCCCAGGTTATCCCGCTGGTAAAGTAGTTCCATATGTTTAAGTGGGTCGTTATTGGCCCTATGATGAAAACCGTGAACAATGCGACCCCGATAAGCGCCGGTACTAGCCGCAGGAATCTTGCCCAGACAAACCTTGCAATATCGCGCTTTTTATCCCAGCTCATAGTGATCAAGTAGCCACTGATAATGAAAAAGACGGTTACGCCAAGGCTCCCTGTCGTTAGCACCCCATTCGTCAACCGCACGAACGGGTCTTGCAGGTGAGCACCCAGTACCGCGTAACAAGTATAGAGTATGACCATTAATGCGCCCACTAGCCTTAGAAAATCAAAATTATTGCCATGCCTGTTGATGATACCCGTAATAGCCATCCCCCCAGATGATTTGATCGTGAGATCTTAACATCTGTTATTGTTAACGATAGTTAATAATCTCTCAACAGAATATTCGATTTAACGGTAACAACCCAAATATAATACGAAAACCTTCAAAAGCTCTTTGATCAATGTCAATCACCTATTTAGGTGGGCATCTGTTAAACTCTCAGGGATACTGATTTTCAGACCCGCATAAATCCGCCTCATCCTGTCCTGCAATACCGTCTTTAAAAGATCATAACCATAATCACCCGTACAGTGGCCGGTGTAAACTCTTATGACACCCTCCGAGAGCAGCCATTCGGCAGTCTCGACGATCTCATCCCTGCTTGCTTTTGCTATCGGCAGGTTGCCGAGTTGGTAATGGAAGCCGCCTACTACAGAGTTAACCCTAACATCCGGAAAGGCTTCCTTAGCGGTACTCACTATGTTCTTAACCCCGTTGTGGCCACAGCCGCATAAGATGATTAGTCCCTCAGCGTCTTTTACTACCATAAACAACTCATGCGAGAAGGTATCAGGGGAATACCTCCCCGCTTCTTTAACGTACAGAGTCCGGTTACTCGAAGGTATCGGGTACTTTTTGACTATATCAGCTAAGAGATAAATGCCGGGAGCGATCTCGCACATACATTCTAAGAATTTCAGCCTTTTAGCGTATTCTTTACCTATCCCAGTATCTATGCTAACATTCTTTTTCAAGAACAACAAGTTGACAAAATGGGGTTGGAGCGCCTCTTTTTTCAGGTATACTGTCGCCTTGTCATTGATCTGCAGGAACTCCATAAGCCCGCCAGAATGATCAAGGTGTCCATGGGAGATCACAGCCATATCTATGTTAGAGAGGTCGATGCCCAGTATTTTCGCGTTCTTGATCAAGCTGTCTTTACCCATACCGGTATCGTATAGAATTCGTTTGCCATCCTTCTCAATCAGGAATGCAAGCCCGTTCTCTGTGATGAGACTGGTATCATTTTGCTTCGTGTTTTCCACGATCACTGTCAATTCCATGGTTAGGCCACCTTTTATTGGACACTTTAGTTTTTCAATCGGACTTATTTCTGATCCGTTTGATGTTTCGGTTCATCAGTTTGCTGACAAGATGCTTGAACAGAAATTCTTTCATGCCTTTTAGATTCCCACCATGTTCTCGGTAAAATTCATCCGGGGAGTCATAGATACCGAAGTCCTGGTCGATACCTTCTTTTTGTATGTAGGTATCGCCGCCCGTCCAGTTAACCGGGGGATTTTTAAAGCTAGTCGTCGCTACGCCATAACCGCAAAAAGAGTCTTCGCATGCTGGATACATCTTTTGTACGCGCGTAAGGTAATTGATATCCAGGATTAAGCCTTCCAGGTTTATCCAGCAACCGTTATAGTTTACTTCAACCCAGCTGTGTATGATCTCTTCTGGGGCAAGCCTGTAGAATATTCCTTCAATAGCTCCTTTTTGTAGTCGTTTATTAATGGTAAACCCATGGAACCTGCAGGGAATTTCCACCGCTCTGAGCAAGGCCATAAAAAGGGTGGCTTTCGTGTTACACTGCCCGTACCCATCTCTTAAAACAACCGATGCCGGGATGGTGTCAGACTGGTTGTAGCCGAATAAGATCTCGTCTTTGACAAAACCATATATGTGACTGATCTTTTCCTTGTCGGTCATCGCCATCCAGCCTCTTTTATTAATTAGCTGGGAGATGGACGGTTCTTTGTAGTTTAGTAGGGGGGTCTCTTGGAAGTACTTGTTCATATGATTCCTGCCCGTAAAAGGAAAACCGTGAACAAATGAACACTTATTCATACGTTCATTTATGATAGAATACCAATTACATATAAAGCTTTTGATAAAGACATGCGTTGGATTTGAACCCAGATATTGCCACTTAACCAAACAGGATCAAACGGCACAGGACTATTTTGACAGATATTTCGTAATCTTCCAGTTGGCATATTTGTCTAAATCCGATCATTATTAGGGAAAAGCCTGCACTGAAAGCGCTGAAGATAACAAAAAAGGGCAAGAGAGTAGGAGAGTCTACCTCCTACCTCATTGATATCAATACTTAGTTTTAGAAGCCGAAGCCGAAGCCCGGAATCGATACGCCGCCGACACCGACGAACGGATACGAGAACGCAGCGTTCTCTTCAGTCTGAGCGAAGTCACAGTGTGTCAGAACCTGAGTCTGAGCCACCGTCTGAGCGATCGTCGGCAGACCAACAGTGAAACCACCAGTCGTTGGGCAACCATCAATGATTCCCTCACCAGTGTTCGGGAACGCAAGGGCGAATGCCTCAGTATCAGTAGCAACTGCCGTGTCCCTGTTGAACGCAGTAGTAGCACCATTCTGCACAATCGTCGGGAAACCAAAAGCAGTTCCGACCAGGTTCGCACCAGCAGGCACAATCATCGATGCGACGACCACTGCCAGTACAAAGAGTATTCCGTATTTCAGTATGTTACTCATTTACTACCCTCCTCAATAAGCAAATCAATGTATATTATTTAGAATTAAATATATTGTTAGTGTTTGCGGTGAATAATTCCCCCAAATGATCGTTAATAAACAGCAACAGATACCCCCTGATACAATAAAATACTAGTATAATTATCTATACACCGGAGGCATGTATGCAGCGCTGGATACGTCAGTGCAATCACGGTGAAAACCAGATTGCCACAACAGATTGCCGATGGTAAAGACGAGTCAGGTTCTAATCACCCGGAATACCGGGTAAAACCTTTTATGCAAAAAAGAGACAGAGGTTACATAACGGTCAGAGAAAGAATCAGTATTACTACCAGAGGTGGATTCTGATGAAACCCAGTGACGAAGAACTGGTCAGGATTGTACTGGATGATGAGGATTTTAAGAAAGCCGCCAGCATCAACCAGGTCAAAGGGGTTGTCCGTCGCGTCCTCAGGAAGAGGCTCATCGACCTACACATAGAAGACAGTAATGAAGTAAGCATCCGGGAATGCCTGGTAAACAGACATCTGGAGTGGATCACATTAAAGATCCTGCTGGAAGTCGACGGCATTCTGATGATCCCGGACCACATCGACGACCTGGAGTACTTCAAGATGGCACGGGACAGATGAGCACCGCTAAAGTTCACTAAAATCTTTTTTAAAGAACAGCTTCTAAAATAAGAGATGATGGAGCAGATGCTCCACACCAGTTTTACTTGAAAGTTCCACGGATTGCGGGTGCTGCTGCCTTCTTCTCTTTCTTCGGCACAAGCTCGTCGAGAGTCTTCTCGCCGTACGCGATTACCTTAGCGTTTAGCTGTACCATCTCAGAGCTGATCTCGTTGCCCCGCAGCAGCTTTCTCTTCCTCATGCCATCGTTGGCCGGGTGGTAGCCAACGCCGCCAGCGACGAGGATCCTTCTGCGAACCTGGCCGGGGATATCTCCTCTCATGGGAATTCCGGTCTGGTCTGAGCCGCCGGTCAAGACCAGCGTGTACCCGGGGAGACCTGCGAGGTCGCCTTCGATCTCTGAGCCGATAGGCTTGCCGATGAACTTGTTGACCTTCGGGCCGGTGACGTCCATGTTGTAGGCCTTTCCAGTCTTAGGATCAGAAACTACTATTTTGAAATCTGCCATCTTATTTCTCTCCTTCCTCTTTCATAGATACAAATAAAGTATTTATAAGTTTTACCTGCGACCGTACAATCGTATTCCACGCATGATACCTGCGACCGAGAGTCGGCATGAAAATCAGGCATCCCGTATATTTAAATATTGCGGTAAAGCAATTCAGACATTTCCCGATCATATGTAAAAAACAGGTGAAACGATGGCAAACTATCGTTAACAGAGAGAAATTCCTTATTAATATACCTTGAGCTCCAGTGAGAGAAAGCAAGCTAAGCAACCTATATATGAAGTGAAAAATAGAATCCTTCAAAGGTGAAGCTATTATGAGTGATATTTACGCGAATTCGCGTTCGACTACGGACACGTCTGTCCGCAAGAAAGATGTAAATCCGACAAGCGGCATGTGCCCGATTTGTATCCACGATTGTAAAACATTATGTGAGGTTGGAAAGTCCGCCCTGCGTGGCAGAGAAGTACTGTACCCCGACACGGAGTGGTTCGGGCACTCCACAGCCTCGTCCAACAAAGATTACGGCCTGGACTGGTCTGACTTCCAGATCCTGACAGACGTGATCGGCGCCAGGGGCATCGAGCCAACCTCAGATAAGGCGACGTTCCCGTCAGCCGACATCACCACGTCTGTCGGCGGTGTACCCCTGAAAGTACCAGTGTTCACGGCAGGACTGGGCTCGACTGCAGTAGCCAAGAACTACTGGGACGGCCTCGCCATCGGTGCGGCCATATCGGGCAGCATCCAGGTGATCGGCGAGAACATCTGCGGCATGGACATGGACGCCGTAATCACGAAGGGAAAAGTGACCAGGTCCCCTGAGCTGAAGTACCGTGTGGACAAGTTCAGGGAATTCTGGGATGGCAGGAACGGCGAGATCGTCGTCCAGACTAACGTAGAAGACCAGCGCCTCGGCACTGACGTCTACGCATTGTCCAGGCTCGAAGTCAACGTGATCGAACGGAAGTGGGGCCAGGGGGCCAAGGCAATAGGCGGCGAAGTCCGTATTTACGACCTGAAGAAAGCACTAGAGCTCAAGCGCAGAGGCTACATAGTCCTGCCAGACCCAGAGGATGCCGCAGTCCAGAAAGCGTTCAAGGATGGCGCGTTCAAAACCTTCGAGAGGCACTCAAGAGTCGGTTTCCCGGAGTTCAAGGGCTTCGTGGAAGACATTGAGTGGCTGCGTAAACAGGGCGCCAAAAAGGTCTTCCTCAAGACTGGCGCATACCGCCCCGCAGCAACCGCCTTCACCCTGAAGTGCGCTTCGGCGGCTAAAGTCGATCTGCTGACGTTCGACGGCGCGGGCGGCGGAACGGGAATGAGCCCGGTACCCATGATGAACGACTGCTCGACTCCGACGGTGTACCTGCAGGCGCAGGTCATGCAGTGTGTCCGCATGATGAAAGAGAATGGCATGTATGTCCCGGACATAGCGTTCGCAGGCGGCTTCGTCAACGAGACCCAGATATACAAGTCCATGGCCATGTCAGACCTCGGCACCGGACCCACCGTTAAGGCCGTCGCAATGGCCAGGGCACCGATTACTGCGGTGATGAAGGCCGACTACTTCGCCCAGCTCTCCAAGAAGAACGACCTGCCGGCACAGTTTGCCAAGGCATACACGTCAGACCCCAACAAGTTCATGATCGCCCACAGCGATCTGGAGAAAATCTATGGCAAAGATGTAAAGAACATCCCGATGGGCGCCATAGGCCTGTACACATACTGGCACGACAGGGTCGGCGTAGGCCTGCAGCAGCTGATGGCCGGAGCCAGGAAATTCAAGCTCCACTGTATCGCCCGCGGCGACATCGCCTCAATATCCGAGCGCGCAACCAGGGTCACCGGCATTCCCATGATATCGGAAGTCGAGAACGACCTGATGGCCAGAATTCTCCTGGACGGCGCAAGCGTAGAAGCCATACCGGTCAAAGTCGCAAAGCGCAAGGTGAAAGTATAAGCACCTTAGCCCGCTTCCAGCGGGCTCTCTTTTTCTTTTTCTTGTTCTATTTCTTTTTCAGTTTCCTGAGTCCTGCCCTTACCCTTACTATCATAATATAACTTAAGCAGCACCAGCGACAGGTTACACAACGTAGCGTAAAGGTTCAGGGAAAAGACGATCATGTCTGCGATTCCGTAACCGTAGATCGCCAGACAAAGCGAGCCTGTGAAGAGAATCAGCGGATAGAAAAGCGAGATATCCTTCGCACTCCGGGTCTTCAGCAGGCGATAGGCCTGGGGAAAGAATGCTGACGCCAGTAACAGACTGCCGAGAATGCCGATTTCTGAGTAACCTACCATAAGTGAACCAGCGTACTTAATGAAAAAGCCCAGACTATATAATATCTTTTCGATAAGGGAGACAGCGTTTGATCTTTTGTTTTCACGGCTTATGCCTGATCAGGTACTGTGTCGAATAATTCAGAAGCGGTTCAACTTTGAAACAGGCTTTTGCATTGGTATGACTCAGCAATACGAACGCTGTGCTGTGACCGAGACGAAGGTCTCTCTTACTTACAGAACTGGATCATGAAATTGATGTATTTCAAGTAGG
This sequence comes from uncultured Methanocella sp., assembly GCA_964548585.1. Taxonomy (GTDB): domain Archaea; phylum Halobacteriota; class Methanocellia; order Methanocellales; family Methanocellaceae; genus Methanocella_A. The sequence continues at coordinate 7,964 of CAZJRS010000099.1, forward strand.
GGCTATGAAAAATTGCGGTTACCCGGTGGTGCGCTGTTTAAACGCCAAGCTCGCCGAGGACCGCCAAGCTTGCTAAGAGCAGTAAAAGGCTAGTTCCTGCAATACAAACCAGTTTCTTGACGCTCTATGAAAAGCCGGAGGTCTGGGAGTGCCCGGGAGGTCTCGGAGTGGTCTGGGAGGTAAAGGAGTTTCGGGAGGAACTTTAAAAATGGGAGGTCAGAGAGTAATAATATTAATAAGGCCTCTCCGACCTCCCGACCTCTCTGACCTCCCACTTTAAACGTTCTCCCGGACCTCCCTGCACTCCCCGACCTCGATCCTCCAGACCTCCAGGCACTCACTGACCTCAAGGCACTCACTGACCTCAAGGCTTTTCATCCGCATTACCTCAAAAACTACTTTTCATCACCGGGTCCTTGATGGTACTTGGCGAGCCTGGCGCTTAAACAGCGTATAACTGAGTAACCATGAATCAAATTTTTTATAGGACACCGATTTCACCGATCCCACAGATTGCCACAGATACTGATAAAAATCGGAGATCATCGTCCTTTTTCAATAAATAATCTGTGTCAATCCGTGCAATCCGTGTAATCGGTGTTCTGGCACAGCGCAGCGATCATATTCCTTCAAGGGTACAGAGGCATTATTAAACACAGCACCTGATCAGGATAATGATTGTCTACCCCCACTATCATTATTATAGGTGCCCTATCGCTACCAAAATACAGTAAATTGAACCGCGCAACCCGCTTTATTAAACCCTATCATATATATTTTAATAGAGATAATAATAAACGGGTTATAAGGCATGGGTGACAGTGAGAAAAGCTTCTCGTACCTGGATATGCTGGCCTCCACAGGCTATGCCAGACATATCGGCGGCAAAACTGCTACGGATGTGCTGATAGAAAAAGCGAAGATCAGCCCTGGCATTAACGTGCTGGACGTAGGATGCGGCATAGGCAAGACCTCCTGCCGGCTGGCGGGCGACCTGGGATGTAATGTCACCGGCATAGACATCATGCCCCAGATGGTTGAAAAAGCAACGGCGCTGGCTAAAAAAATGCGCCTTGATGGTAAGGCGAAGTTCAGCCAGGGTGATGCGAGAAAGCTTCCATTCGAAGATGACACTTTTGACGCGGTCTTTGTGGAATCGGTCACGGTATTCGTCGAGGACGTCGAGAAAGCCATATCCGAGTACCGCAGGGTACTCAAGCCTGGCGGCACAGTCTGTGACAACGAAGTCTGCATCACCCGAGACTCAAAGGAGCGCCTGACCGACGACCTGGGAGACCTCGAAGCGATCTTCACCGCATTTTCCTCGAGGCCAAACCAGGGCTTCCTGACGTTCGAGGACTGGCGAGATCTATACCAAAGACAGTTCCCGACCGTGGATGCCGCTCATTACGTGGCAGACCCACAGACAGAGATGAAAGCAAAGAAAGCAGACGGCACAGGCGCTTTCATAACCTCGACCATCAAGACCATGTGGCTGTACGCGACCAACCCCGAGGCGAAGAGAATCATAGATACTACGCAGAAGATGTACAAGTACGTCGGGCACTTTGGATACGGACTCTACGTTTGTCAGAAATAAGTTTATACACCAGGTATTTACTTTTTTTACCACAGAGAAATGAGAATGCGGAAGCCTTTTATCAGAATGCGTCTCTATACCAACGTATGCCACGCACGGCGATCATCGGCGGCAGCGGGTTCTACTCAGTACCCGGCTGTAGCCTGAAAGAGAAAAAGTTGGTAAACACGAAGTATGGAGATGCCACACTGTTCTTTTATGAGAACGTTGATGGCCTGGAGTTCATATTCCTGCCCCGGCATGGCGAAGGCCATACTTGTGCGCCGCACAGGGTCAACTACAGGGCTAATATAATGGCGCTGAAGGATGCCGGGGTAGATCGGATCATCGCGTTATCCAGTGTGGGGAGTCTGCGTGAAGCGATTTGTCCTGGCGATTTTGTGCTGCTGGACCAGTTCCTCGACTTCACTAAATCCAGGCCTGTCACGTTCTTCGAGGAAGACGGCTGTGTCGTCCACACGGACATGACAGAACCTTACTGCCAGGAGTTACGCCAGTGCATACTTGCAGCGCCCCGAAAAGGAATCTCGCTACACGATAAAGGCACCTACGTATGCGCAGAAGGCCCGAGGTTTGAGACGGCCGCGGAGATCAGGATGTATGCAATGCTCGGCGGTGATGTGGTAGGCATGACAGGAGTGCCCGAGGTCGTCCTGGCAAAAGAATTAGGCATGTGCTATGCGGGCATAGCAGTAGCAACCAACTATGCGGCCGGCATATCGAAGGCAGTCACACACGAAGAAGTACTCGAAGCCATGAAAAAGATCGAAAGCATACTGGCCGACTACGTCGTGGGGTGCATATGCACAGTACCCGCGGAGAGAAAATGTGTCTGCAGGAATGC
>CAZJRS010000100.1:0-10044 GCA_964548585.1 uncultured Methanocella sp.
GGTCACGAAGCACACGGTTATTAAAACACGAACAAGTTCCGCTAAGTGACACGAATGACACCAAATCAAAACACAGGTAGTGATAGCTTTCTTCTTGTATCATTTCTGTCGAAAGTAACAAGTACTACTTATTTGCATATTGATGTAATAATATTTGATGGTGAAGTGAAATTTAATGTACTCTAACCAAATTGCTAAGAAAAAGTATGAAAAGATTCCTCAAAATGTGGAGGATGCTGCCACTATTGCCGTAAATTCGGCATATCACGTGCATAAAAACTTGGGCCCAGGACTGCTGGAACGAGTGTATGAACGCTTCATGGAAATAGAAATAACAAAAAGGGGACACTCCGTAAAAAGACAGGTAAAACTTCCCATCAGTTACGGTGGCGTGATCTACGACGAGCACTACATGATAGATATGATGGTGGACGACTGCCTCATACTTGAATTCAAAGCAGTAGAAAAAGTTTTACCAATTCACAAATACCAACTATTAACATACCTCAGGCTTAGCTAACAAAGACTTGGTTTGCTCATCAATTTTAATGATACCAATATAGGAGAAGGCATAACCCGGGTAATAAACTGAGATCAGGAAAAAATATTGTGATCGGTCAATAACAAGTGCTATCACTACCTGTGTTTTGATTTGGTGGCGTTCGTGACACCTGGCGGAACTTGTTCGTGTTTTAATAGCTGTGCAGTTAGCGATTTTTGTAGTTTAAATTGTGTATTTGTCCGTTTAGTGGTTTAGCCGTGATACTTAGCGCCTTTGAGTTTTTGTGTCCCTCTAAAAAAGAATTTTGTGTTTTTGTGCTACACACCATAAACATAGACAAGGCCCACACCTCTATATACTCTAAAACAAAATGAGTGACATACTACTTTACCCCCACCTTGGGCAGTACATCTTATACGGGCAATTCCCTGTGTACCCCACCTGTCCGCAATCTTCGATCACTTCGAACCCGTGCTCATAATCATACGCGATCTTCTGCGCCGTCTCCACGAACCACTGTCTGACCTTTTCGATTTCGATGGGCTTGCATCTCGAACTGGTCATGCTTCCATCCTCGCCTAATTCAAAGGTCCGGGGCTTTTCTTCCTCCAGCAGCTCCAGTGTAGCCCGTCGCGGCACCAGCCCTTTCTCTCGTAAAACCGGGTCTCGTTGTAGGGCTAGCATGTACATGGTGATCTGGCGCTCTCTGTCCTCGGTAGCGGGTTCTTTGCCTGTCTTGTAGTCGATGATTTCGGCTTCGCCGTCCGTATTAATGGCGTCGAGTCGATCTATTTTGCCCGTGAACCTGAAGCCGTCCATCTCAAAGCTGAAGAATTCTTCTATTCCTCTGGCTCTCCCGATCGTATCCTTGTTCCGAGTCCAGAATACGTCGAAGATGACTGCGGCTTTGGCTCTGTCGACGCAGGCGTAGTCTGGTAGCCGGGACACTTCATCTGCGATGGCGTCCAGGTCTTCCCTGGCCGATATCTTCCGCTTGACACCGAGCTCCAGTGTCCTGTGGATGAAATTGCCAAAGCTCAGCGGGTTATCTCCTTCGCTATCCTTGACTCGCGAGGGCATATTCAACAGGTATTGCAGTTCGTATTTCTTGGGGCATTCCTCGTAAGACTTCAATCCTGAATACGATAATCTGACTTCCCCGGGATCGAATCGCATGCCGCTGGGGATACCGTCGTCGATCTCAGCCAGGATGGCTGTGGCTTCTTTTTCTGCCATGGCTGCTTCCGGGCCGCCGATGGATATCGGGCGGCGGCAGAGCTGCTGGTATAGTAACAGGTTGTAGAGGGCGAGGCCGGGCTCGGCGTCCAGGGCTGCGATGATCTGGCGCTTGACCTCGTTTTTCCTGCGGTCCAGGTCGCTGTCCTGCGTTGAGGCTCCCGCGGTCTCTTTCGTGTCTTCGACGGATTGGATGTCCGGGTGTGCCTGGTCATCGACGTAACATGCTTCGGCCAGAAACTGCGACGGCTGTCTTTCGCTTTCTCCGCAGCTGGCGGGGAAGCACAGGTTGAGCTGTTCTCTGGCTCTGGTGAATGCGACATAGGCGAGTCGGCGTTCCTCCTTTAGCTTCAAGTCCCGTTTTCTGGCTTTCAGCGCTTCTTCGATTTCGGCTTCAGGTAAGCGGAACACGTCAGCGTACCTGTCGTTCAGCTCGTCCGGGACGAGCGGCTCTTTTCCTCCTTTGAACAGGGGGAACTTATCCTTCGCCAGGTCTATGATGAAGACATGCCGGTATTCGAGGCCTTTGGCGCTGTGGCAGGTCTTGAGCACGACTCCGTCAAGAGTATCCTGTGTCGGCATCTCGATCTCGTCGCCGATCTCGTCGAGCATTTCCACATATTCGATGAAGCCTTGCAGATCCGTGCCATACATCTCCTGAAAACCAGATACTATATCGTGGAGTGCCTTGAGGTTGAGTAAAGCTACTTTGCTTTCTTTGTCATTGTTGTGGGTGAACTCCCTGGGGAGGCCGGAGATCTCGTAGACATCGAGCAGCAGGTCCGGCAGCGACTTGATCGCTGACGCCCGGAGCTCGTCTACTTTCTCGATGAGGTGCGTGATTCTGGTGCGGGCATCTTCCGAAAGCCCGGCGGGGAGGTTGCCCGTCAGCACACCCTGGATGCTATCTTTTCTGGCTGCCCGGGAGAGCAGGTGGACGTCCCGGGCTGATACTCCATACCTGTACCGGAGCAGCTTATACCACAGCTGATCCGCCCCGTGCCGGGGCATTTCCAGGTTTGCGACCACGTACAGGTAAGCTAAAGCCGTTCGGATTTCCGGCCTTTTCAGGAAGCCGGTGGTGCCCGATATCTGGTAGGGTATATCCCGCTGCTTCAGCGCAGCTTCAATGGGCGGGAGCGATGAGTATGAGCGGAACAGGATGGCGATGTCTTCGGGGGCTTCGCCCTCAGATCGTAAGCGTTCGATCTCTTCGACGATGTGTCGTGCCTGCTCGTTTTGGTTTTTAGTTTTAAGCATCACGACCTTGGATCCTTCCCGGTGATCGTGGGCTTGAAGCTGTTTTGCCCCGGCCGGGTTTTCGTGGTTGGTTCTGATCAGCCTGTATGCTGTCCGAAGTATACGGTCTGTTGACCGGTAGTTATCTGTGAGATCGAAGCATGCCGGTTGGTATTCCTCTTTAAACGTCTCGATGTTCTCCGGGTAGGCTCCTCTGAACGCGTAGATGGACTGGTCCACGTCTCCGACTACCGTGATGTTTTTACACTGCTCCGCGAGGATCTTTAGCAGGTCGTACTGTTGCCGGTTGGTATCCTGGAACTCGTCCACGATGACGTAGTCGAACTTACCTGATAGCGCTTCATTGCCCCGCCTGTCCGCGTAGTCGATGGTCATGCGAACCATGTCCGCGTAGTCGAGGAGCAGTTTTTCTGCCTTTATCTGCTCGTAGTGTTTCCATGCCTGGAGGAACTTCAGGTAGGACTTGTACTCTTTGAAAAGGTCGGTGAAAGTCACTAGTTTTTTCTTTTCTTCCTTGCCCGCTTTATCCTTGAGCTGTGCTGTCCGAAGCCTGACTACTGCAGTGGCCGCTGAAGTCTCCAGGTCTCCATCCGGGAACACGGCCTTCATGCGGGCTTCGATCTGTCCGAGGTAGCCCTCGTAATCTGCCCAGGTCAGGCTCATGTCTTTAGCCCGCTGGATGCTGGATACGTAGTGACCCGCAAGCGGTGCAGGCACACCCGCCTCTTTGCAGAGCATGAACTCCGCATCTCTATCGGCAAGCACCCGGTACCTCTCGTTGATGCCCGTGTCGCTTTCCCCGGCTTTGAGGATGTCGAGGCAGAACGCGTGAAACGTGCTTACTGTTGCTTCACGAGCCTCAGGTACTACCTTTTCGAGTTCCTCTCTCATGTGCGCAGCCGCATCCCGGGAGAAGGTGAGCATGAGCAGCCTGTCGGGCCTCAGCTCTTTCTCCTTCAGGAGGTAAGCCGCCTTGGCAGTGATCATCGTCGTCTTGCCAGTGCCCGCTCCCGCCGAGACCAGTACAGCTCCCTTGTCGCATTTGACCGAGTCTCTCTGCCGATCGTTCAGAAGCTTGCCCGTCCTCGATTCGAACCAGGTGAAGAAATCCATAGTGAGGTCACTCTGAGTACCCTGTGCTAACGACTTCGATATAATCACTCACTGAATAAAACCTTATGTCACGGGCGGTGGGAAAGTAATGCCCTGGCGATGTTTGTATGGGCGGGGCGGCACAGGGTTGAAAATCCTTCTCTGTACGCCTGTTTCTATACTTACCATCAAGAAAACCCCATTTTCTAATTCCGAAGTTGAAATAAAAATGCTGATATACTAAAATACCAGAAACTTATCAGTCGTTATTAGAACTCATTTATTTGTCAGGGGTCATATGCACAATAAGAGCGCTGCTTTGCAAAAAACCGTTATCGCTAAACCCGATACAGCGGCAGCTCACTATGAATATGGCAAGACGGTCATGGATGGTCTTATCGAAGGTGATCTGTCATCACTTTACACGGTCACCCTCAAGTGCAGGGAAGCTATTCGGCTGAAGCCTGACTATGTTGAAGCTTACTGTCTTCTCGGCTCTGCGTTGGTCATGCAGGGGCAGCTTAGCGAGGCGATGCAATCCCTGGCGATGGCTATCTCCTTACGCCCTGAGTATGCTGAGGCTCACTATTACCTGGGAAAGGCATATCTGTCCTCAGGCGACCATGACTCGGCTTTGAATCTCTTTACGGCTTCGCGGCAGCTTGGCATGAATGCCTCGATGGCCTGTTGTGGGGTGGGTTCGGCCTTATCCCGGAAAGGGCTTTACTCAGAGGCGATCCAGGAGCTGAAATCCGCGGTCACCGAAAATCCGGCAAATGCGGCAGCTTATGTCGAGTTAGGTCTGGCATATCTCAAGACGGACTCTGTCGGCGATGCGATCATCCACCTTCGAAAAGCGGTCGAACTGTGTCCGAAGGACGCCGATGTACATCATCATCTCGGGACCGCGTACCTTCGGAAACGCCTGTATGACGCGGCTTTTTCCGAATATTGCGCTGTACTTAGCCTGGTGCCAGGGCATCTGGAAGCTATCAATGGCAAAGGAAATACTTATCATTGCAGGGGCATGATCGACGAGGCGATCCGGGAATACCGCCATGCCATCGAGGTTGATCCCGCAGACTATCACGCGTATTTCCACCTCGCCATGGCTTATGTGGAGAAGGGGATGTACGAACGGGCGATACCTGAATACCGGCGGGCGATCTGCGCCGCTCCCCGGCTATCTGAGCTTCACACGGATTTCGGCCTGCTGCTGTTACTTTGCGGTGACAGCGCTAATGCAACTCTGGAGTTCCGGGAAGCGCTACGCCTGGCGCCCGATAGCTATAACGATCGAGTAAACCTGGGCACAGCCCTTGATCGGTCCGGCCGTTTCGCCGAGGCGATGGCTGAGCTTAACGAGGCGGTCCGGTTTTCTCCTTCCCAGCCCGAGGCGTTCTACCAGCTTGGCGCTATGCTCGATCGGTCCGGCGACACTGCCCAGGCAGCGATCGCTTACGAGAGCTTCATCCGTTTTTCCACCGGCGGAGACAAGCGAGTCAAAGCAGTACGGGCCCGGTTGCTGGAATTAAAGAACGTTAAAAAGTCGAAATGATCCCATGTGCTTGTGAGCCCGGAAATAAAACGGATCTGTGTTCAAGCACAGCGCAGAGTTCCGTTTTACTTAATACCCAGATACAATATCTTACTAGTATTACTCTTTCCCCTCAGGCCGGCCCTTCTCGAACGCGACCTCTCTGAATACAATGTATCGCAATAGTTCGGACATGTCGAAGACCGGGTGTGGCATCATGCCGTATTCCTCGCATCCGTCCATTCCGCTTTTTTCGATCAGCTCTCCGCTGGTGTTAAACCGGGCGTAAAATTCCTCGGTACCAAGCGAGTCTACCGGGTAGTACTTGACACAAAACCTTCGGCCCGGGTCATGGTAGAGGAGCTCGATCGGTAGCTGTGCCTGGAAACCGCATGTGCCGCAGGTAAATATGTTGACTTGCCAGCCGAAGAGGGCTTCTTTCATTTCCGGGTCCGTCCCGATGTTGATCAGATCCCATACTGTCAAATCCTGTTTGGCCTTGCAACCCGGGCATTCCATGGTGATATTCTCACTTTCCGACATTGTAAACCTGCCTTTTGACGATAGCTTCGACTGTATCAGATTATCGGCTCGCCCTCTCTACAAGGGCTTTATCGATCGTTTTATATATCCCGACCATGTGATAAGTGCTTTATGCTATCAAAGCTCGGTGCCTGGGCTAAAGAGTTCCGGATTATCTTCCTCATGTTTGCAATCGTGCCAGTACTGATCGGCTCGATCGTGGCATATAATTTTTACCCGGCATTATTCAGCTGGTATTATCTCATCTTATCTCTTGTTGCCATCGTCCTGCTGCATGCGGGTACCATCGCTTTCAACGACTATTTCGATTACTGGACTGGCGCAGACCGGATCAATAACGAGCGTACCCCGCTTACCGGTGGGACGGGGCTGCTTATCGACGGTACGCTGAAGCCGGTGCATGTTTTGCTAGCGGGCAGCCTTTGCTTCCTGCTCTGTATCTCGATCGGCATGTACATCGTGTTTACCCAGAGCCCAATCGTCTTCCTGTTTGGAGTAGTGGGCGTCGGGCTCGGCGCTTTTTACACCATGCCCCCACTCAAACTGGCCTACCGGCTGCTGGGCGAGATCACATGGTTCATCTCTTTCCCACTGACGGCGCTGGGTGCGCTGTTTACCCAGGTGCCGCCGGCTTCGCCGGAGAGTTTAACGGGAATGAGCGGGGCGGTCCTTGCTACTATAGTGGCGATACTCCCGACGGCATTTCTGGGCACGGCAGGCTTTTTCGTCCTGGAGTTCCCCGACTACAATGCCGACCGAGAGGCGAGAAAACTGGGTGTCGCAGTACTGCTGGGGAAACACAAGACGATTTACATGTACCTGCTGATGTGTGTACTGGCTTACCTGTCTGTGATCCTGGCAGTCGCTTTAAAATTCATCCCTGTCACAGGGCTGTCCGTGCTCATCACCATCCCGCTATTCATCTGGGTATGGGGCGGCCTGAAAAAATTCACAGAGACACCAGTCAGACTGGTGCCTTATATGGTCGTCGGGGCAGGGGCGATTTACCTCGCAAGCGTGCTGGTCATGGTTTCATTGGTCTTACAATAAATAAGGCCGGCAAAAAATCTAATAACGAGTTCGGCATGGGAGAATCCCATGCCACGTTCTTTACGGATGCGTGTAATACGCGAGTACTACGCCGTTGATCGTGTCGATCCTCACGAAAGCGAAGCGCTCGAACTGAACTACCTGGTTCAGCTCATCCCTGACGCCGCACTCTGCGACACCGTGGTATTCGCCTTCCGGGCCGACGACTCTGGTTGGAATACCGTCTCGGGTTACCCATTGCACGATTTTTGCGCCTTGTCTGATCACGGCAAGGTCGTTGCCGACGTATTCTCCGCAAAGCGGGTCAGCACATGTGATACGAACGTTGTAAAGGTCCTTGAGCCTCAGGATATCTCCCGGCTTCACGTTATCTGTGTCCGCCTTGGCGATCAGTAGCTCCGGGTTCTCCGGCACACAGATCTCCCGGTGCCCTCGCTTATGGTCTTGTGGGTGCAGGAACGGCTTTGCCGTTATTCCTGCGGCTCCGTCGATCTTCAGCACAACGGGGTCTGGCACGAAGAAGTACCTGTTGACCCTGGGGTCTACTATCTTCCGGTTTTCCGCGTACAGCGTATCCATGCTGAATTCGATGTCCGTCTCGGTGACTCCCATCGTGACCATGACGTTTCGAATCGCTTCAGGCTCAATTCCCCGGCGTTTCAATGCGGCAACCGTGGGCAGCTGCGGGTCGTCCCAGCCCTTGTACTCGCCTGCCTCAATGCCCTTTTTCATTACGCTGGTGGAGAACTTGCCGAAGCCTAGCAGCCTGACTCTGCCCCAGTGGTTGACATTCGGGTATTCCCAGCCGAGGTACCGGTAGATGTACTTTTGCTTGTCCGCAGTCTTCATCAGGTCTTTGCCCCTGATGATGTGGGTCACGCCTAAAAAGTGGTCTTCCATGGCCGATTCGAAGTCAAGCATGGGCCAGACGGAATATTTCGTACCCACCATGGGATGCGGTTCACTGACAATGCGGAACGCCACCCAGTCTCGCATGGCCGGGTCTTTGTGGGCGATCTCCGTCTTGATCCGTAATACTGCTCCCTTATCCGCGAAGCCGCCGGCAAGCATCTTCTTCCAGAGCTCCCTGTTCTCCGCCGGGGGTGTCTCCCTGTGCGGGCATGGCTTGCCTGCTTCCTTGAGGTCGTGGAAGACCTCATTGTCACACGTGCAGACATAGGCTTTGCCGAGCTCGATCAGCTTCTCTGCGTACTCGTAATACAAGGGGAGGCGATCTGAGGCGGCCACTACTTTGTCCGGGGGACAGCCCAGCCATGTGGCCTGTTCCACGTACCACTTATACGCTTCTACCATGGGCTTCTTGATCATGGGGTCGGTGTCGTCGAACCGCATGATGAATGTACCATCGTACATGCGGGCGTACTCGTGGTTGACGATAATGCCACGGGCGTTGCCCAGCGAGGGTGGTCCGTTCGGGTTAGGTGCGATACGCAGGGTCACCTTTTGTCCGGGCTTGACTTTTGAGAGATCCAGTTCGGGAAGGCCTCTCCGGACTTCTTTTTTAACCTGGAGCTCTTCGATGAGCTCCGGGGCAATCTCGGCTAATTTAGCCTTAACCTCGTCAGGTGACATGCTGGCTATGTCTTCGAGGACTTTTTGCACCTGTGGCATAAGCTCCTTTGCGTGCGGCTTCAGCTCCGGGTTTGTGCCGAGCAGTTTGCCCGTGACAGCCCCGGCCTGGGGCACTTTGCCGTACTTGTACGCGTTCTGGAGCGCGAACTTTTGAATGAGAATTTCGATGTCTTTGGATTCCATGAACTAATGCTCCGATGTCAGTACTGGGATAGAGTATATCAAACTTCATACTTATGATTTACCATAAAACGCAGGCACAGGCACTTCTTAATCTGGCCGTACCGGGCATGCGCCGGTCCCTCCCGGGAAATAAAAAAAGGGTTGTGAATCGAGCTTTGTCCTTGTCCTCGTATCCTTGTCCTCGCTCACCATAAGAACGGTGAGAACCCACAGCCGAGGCCACCGAACGGAAATCCGAAGCCGAGGCCGAAGAACGGCAAACCCAATCCGAAGCCACCGAACCCGCAGCCGCCGAAGCCTCCGAAGCCGAAGCCTCCGAAGCCACCAAAGCCGCAGCCACCAAACCATCCCAGAGCCGGGGCGGTCAGTGCTGTAAGCGCTGCAACCCCCGCAACAATAAATTTCTTGAACATATATGCCATACCTCCTACAATCAGTAGAAAGTACAATATGGCCTTTAATATTATCAGCGATTTTCACAAAATAAGAAGTATTAAGCTTTAAAGTTGTTAATATGTAATATTTAAGGTTAGTTTGTAAAAATAAGCCGATTTTGTGCCAGTAATCTAATTTATTATTACAATAGCCCTGAAACTTTGCCTGCGAAGCAGGCTAAAAATATAAAAGGGGGGTTGTCCCCGTATTTTACTTACCACCAGTTCCAGAGCGGCCAGCCGAAGCCCAGGCCACCGAAGCCCAGGCCACCGAAGCCACCCCATCCGCCCCAGCCGCCGAAGCTTGACGCGAAGGCCAGCGATCTTCCAAAGCCGAAGCCTCCGAAGCCTCCTCCGAACCATGCAGTGGCCGGAAGAGCCAGTGCCGTAAATGCTGTGGCACCTGCAACTACGAGTTTCTTGAACATATCTGCTCTACCTCCTCCGATCACTAGTTCGTCCAATATAGTGTTCAATATTCCTGGCGGTTTCAACAAAATACGAACTAAATAAGCTTGAATTAGTTAATATGCCATTATTTTTGGTTAGTTTGTAAAAATAAGCTGATAGTATGCCTGTATGGTGATAAACTGCCGATATCCCGGCTGGTTATG
>CAZJRS010000101.1:0-9771 GCA_964548585.1 uncultured Methanocella sp.
CCCCATATTTCAAATTTTGATCAATCCAATAATTCATATGTTATAATTTAATTTTACAGAAAACTAGTGACGGACCCTTCGAAAAGAAATCGTTGTGTCGTTGTGCCTTTGTGGTGAATAAGTAGTCGTTGTGTCGTTGTGTCGTTGTGGTTGATGGGTAGTCGTTGTGGTAAAACGAAAGTGATGTAATTAATGGTTTTGTCTTAAGCCCGTGCTCCGGATGGTGCGCGGCCTTTTTGTTCTCTTCTTTTTCGCTCGAGTTCCTCTATGAGGTGCTTGTGTTCGTCGTGGAACAGCTTTGCGTCGTATTCTGTGAAATCCCGGAGCATCTTATCTTTCTCTTCCGGGCTGAAGTATTCCATGGACTGGTAAAAGAAGTGTTTTTCTTCTTTCTGCAGGTGTTGGGGGTAAAATATCGTGATGATGTTGAGGGCTGCGATAACCTTGGCGTGAGCGTCTTTCTCGCCTCGGATGTAGCTTTCTTTGGCTTGTTCGATGTCGTCGACTGTTTTTCGTACGAAGGCATGTTCCTGTACGAGGTCACTCATGATCTTCTTCAGCTCTTCCGTTAAGGGCTTTTTTTCAAGAGCCCGGAAGTATATCGTTTCTTCTTTGCCGTGGTGGCAGATGTCGGTGAACGACCTGGTGAAATACACCGCGGCTTCGATGAAGATCGGGTCGACTCTGCGGTATTCCCCGATCCAGTCCATCTCGTCCTTCATCATGTCGATCATGCGATCGATGAGCCTGTGCTCGATCATCAAATAGCCGATAGGTTGCATCAAAACGCCCTTTCACGCCCGCAAAAGCCTGTGCAGGTACTTGATAATGTCGCTATTTTTAAGAATATATCCCTTTGGAAATTTGTTATCGGGATTAGGGGGAAAATAGATTATAATTTATAGCATAGGCCTGTCAGAGGCAGCCCATATCGGTCAATGATCAATAGGCTGCTTCCAGTCGGTGGCCATCTGCGGTCTAAACAAACAGACTCTGGTGGTACTTCCAGGTCTGTTGTTATTCGGTTTTAAAGTACCCTCTCTTACTGAGCCAGTCCGTCTGGGGGCCTGTGTATCTCCAGACAACGTCGCCTTTTTCGTCCTGGATTTCCCATGGTACGACGATGACCGTGTCGCCTTCGCGCACCCATGTCCTCTTCTTCATCTTACCCCGGATACGGCACATTCGGGTCATGCTGTCCATACAGGATACTGTCACACGGCTTCCGCCGAGCATTCCGGTTACAGTGCCTAGTACCTCTCTCTCGTCCTTCCTGGGGGTTCGTACACGAACTACCTCGCCACCTATGGGCGCCGATGATGGCTTCTTTGCCACGCGCTTCTGACTATTTCTGTTCAAAATACCACTTCTCCTTTGACGCTTTGTTCGATCAACTGTCTCCGATTCACCTTCACCTGTTTGTCAGGGTGATAGCGCGGTGCTGTCGAGCGATCTCTCCTTCATATTCGTTTTTGGTCTAACGATGTGACAAAAACAGCCGGCAAAATCATCCCCGTCCTGAGCCGCGATACATTTGCCTGGATGTCTATTATTGTAACTGTTGTCAGACGCTGTTCTCCTCGTATTATTCTGGAATACGAAGAGTCCGTCACCATATTTTAACTGATCGGTGTAAGAACTTATTAAAGTTCTTGATGCTGGGGCTTCCCGTGCTATTATATATCACGCAGTATAAAATCTGCATTATTGTAAATACTGATATACTATATATACTTATGTTACTCCATCCGGCCGAAAACCCTGACTGGCTGCGTTACCCGGCAAATCCGCCCGGTCCGAAGTCTCATCACCAGCCTTTAGCCAGCCTGCGCATGCAGATTCGCACAGGTAGTCCGGGCCCCGTAGAGATCGTTATCTCTTTAGAGATCGTCATCATCCGAAACAGCCGATTCGTCAATCTCATACGCAGGGGCGATCTTGATATCTTCCACATCCTCGGGCACTTCAATATCTCTGCCATCAAGCACTTGTCCCTTTTTCTGTTTGGTGGAGTAGCAAAAATAGTGCGCAAAAGCCTCCATGTCAGTGATCAAGACTAATTCCCGGTTATGTGCCGCTAGTGAAAGATACTTCAAACTTTGACTTCCTCTTTTATTGATCCAATGGTGGCTGAGGACTTATACTTTCACTACGATTTTTTACAGCTTTGCAAACGCAAACCCCCTACGTACAACAACAGGTTCGCTACATATTTTTTAATCCCACAATACTTTTTACTCCGGCCAGCTTCCAGACGACATTTGTAGTCTCGGACATGATCGAATCAACCCGGGCGTCCGGTGGGTAACCTAGTGCTGCCAGGGCGTTGTGGGATAGCTTTTTAGTTTTAAACATCTCCACGAACCTGGTGCGGATGAGGCGGGAATCAACCGGATTCATGACTTCCTCCAGCCTGCCGGTGAGCGTAACGAACCGGTACTGGGACATGTCCGGCGCGTAATGCTCTACTTCGACCGAAACGTCGGGGCTCTTCCTGAAATATTCCACTTTCCTTCCGTAGCGTGTCGATAAAAAGTACAGGTTCCGGCCATCGAACACATACATAAACGGGGCAATGTACGGGCTGCCTTCTCCTTTGAAAGCGATGCGTCCGATGAACTGCTCTTTGATCAGCTGATCGTATTCTTCCTTGGGCATCATGGGTATTTTAAGGATATTCATCTTGAATTCTCCGTGGTTGATATATATCTGTGAGGCGTACAATTTTATAATGAAGGGTGATAAAAAAGTGGGCGCACCTGATAAATCGCATACCTGATGCCTTGAGCGGTGGGCATTGACATACTACAGATAATTAAATAACCGAAAGAATAATGACCACTAAGTATATCTACTAAAATATACTAAATAAAGTGACCGGAGGAAAAAATGGAAAAATGTTCAAAATGTAACAGAAACGCGAGCCTCCCTTTCTATGCTATGCTCAAAGGCCAGCTTGTTGTGCTGTGCTTTGCCTGTGCGTGTAATAGCTCAGGTCTGATCAGTGAACTAAAAGCGTAACTTAAACAGAACAGATCCGGCCAAAGCTATTGAATGCAGGCCGTAATCTCCTTTTGACAGATTTCTGACGGTTTGAGTATATCATGACGCTCTGTCCAATCTAGATCGGATGTGCCATACAATGGGAGAAACCACTTCTACATCATCTTATTCCGGGCATAAGCCCTCTAAAGACGAGTTAAAGAAGAAGCTGACTCCGATACAGTACGAGGTTACCCAGGAGAACGAGACGGAGCCGCCGTTCCGCAACGAGTTCTGGGATGAACACCGGGAGGGAATCTATGTAGATATCGTCTCCGGCGAGCCGCTGTTCAGTTCGAAAGACAAGTTCGACTCTGACTGTGGCTGGCCCAGCTTCTCGAAAACGATCGGACAGGGTAAGGTGGAAGAAAAGCGGGACGCCAGCTACGGTATGGTCCGGACTGAAGTCCGAAGCAAAGAGGCGGATTCCCACCTGGGGCATCTCTTTGATGACGGTCCGGCGCCAACTGGGATGCGGTACTGTATAAACTCAGCGGCGCTACGGTTCATCCCGAAGGAAGACCTGGACAAAGAGGGGTATGGGGGGTATAAAAAAATATTTGATTAATCTCCGTCTGACTATCGCAAAAATGGCGTGAATATCTACAGAAGATACTAACCAGCGGGTTGTCCGGTTAACGTATTCCTGAACTTTTGCGCATAGCTATTTGATCTTTTAGTGTTGCCCGCTACCGTGATTATCAGATCATCACTTACCGTTGAAAACGATACCGTAACCTGACCTTTAGGGGACAACTCATAATACAAGATACCTGGGGCGATACCAAGAATAAATAACAAGAACAACGCTATGGGATTATATTCTCGCACATCGTCTTGAAACACGAGGAGGTCGTCGGTGCGGACGAGCAGCGAATAATATTTACCGCCAAAGAATGAGATTGCACTGTTAGTAATTTCCTTTTTATCCATAATAACAGCCCTTGCTTGGTGATCACTTGGAATCTATCATTTAGGAGTTGCAGTATATAAATCTAATTTCAATAATTTATTCAGGAAAAAAAGAAGCCGGCCCATAATGCTAATTTATCGTCGTTGGGCCGCTGAGCTTTCAACATATTACCGCGAAAACGAATACCGTATCTGGCGTTATCTTTTTCCGCCGGACTTACCGGCACCCGGCTTTTTCATGAACTGCTTAAAGGGGCTCCCCTTCGGCGAACTTCGTGCCTTCGGCGCACTTCCTGCCTTCGGCCCATGTCCGCCCTTGGGTGCACTGCCTCCCTGTGGCGCATTTCCTCTGAATGCCGCGCTTCCCATGTGTGGTGCGCTTCTGCCGGCTGGCTTGTGGCTCTCTTCTTTACCTCTGGCCGATTCGTCTTTGTGGCCATAGCCTTTGCTTCGTCCGCCGGTTTTTCCGTAGCTCGGCGCTTTTCCACGACCGCCTTGATCTGGTTTTTTGGCGGGAGCTGCTTTACGTGGTTTGGGTTCTGTCAGCTTGACGGGTGGTCTGTCCTGAACTTTACTCAGTAGTCTCAGTGCCGCGGCGACAAGGGCGACGGAGTCATTTTCTTTAAGCATGTTTTCCGCAAAGCCTTTGTAAAAGGTCAGGTCCTGCTTCTCAATCTCGCCATT
Source organism: uncultured Methanocella sp. (assembly GCA_964548585.1). Classification (GTDB taxonomy): domain Archaea; phylum Halobacteriota; class Methanocellia; order Methanocellales; family Methanocellaceae; genus Methanocella_A. The sequence goes on from CAZJRS010000101.1 coordinate 4,639, forward strand.
GATCTTTTCAATTGTAGACTGAATCTTTTCCCCGGTGGCCTCGGCTCCACTTGGAATTGGCTTCTCGGTAATTTTACGGTCAATTGTTCTTTCTATCGAATTCATGAGTTTGCCCTCCCTCGGTGCATACAATGTTGTTGCTATTCCCGTTTTTCCTGCCCTGCCTGTTCGGCCGATCCTGTGGATGTAGCTATCGGAATCCTGGGGTATGTCGTAGTTATAGATATGCGTTACTCCCTGTATATCCAGACCTCTTGCGGCGACATCGGTCGCGACGAGGATATCGGTCTTACCTGACCTGAACTTGCCCAGCGTGCTCTCGCGCTTTGACTGGATCAAATCACCGTGGATCCCTGACGCATTGAACCCATGCTCGGCAAGGGCTGTTGCCAGTTCATCGACCCGGATTCTTGTCCTGACGAAAACAATGGCAAGCTCCGGATGCTCGCTATCGATCAGGCGAGTCAGGGTTTCGAACTTATCTCTCTCGGACACTTCAATGGCGAACTGCTCCGTATTTGGTACTGTGATACTCTTATTCCCCAGCTCAATCATCACGGGATCGATAAGGTATCTATGAGCGAGCTTTTGCACGGCCGGCGAAATGGTGGCTGAAAACAGCATCGTCTGGCGCTTATCCGGGAGTTTAGAGAATATCTTCTCTATGTCATCAATGAAACCCATGTCCAGCATGATGTCGGCTTCGTCCAGGACGGCGATCTTTATATCGTTAGTCCTGATGATCTGGCGTCTCAGGTGTTCGAGGAGCCGGCCTGGCGTGCCTACGATGATGTGCGGCTGGGTTGCGATAGCTTTAAGCTGGGTGCGGAAGTCCTGCCCACCATATATCGGTACGGTACGTATGCCTCTTACCTGTCCTATCCGGTTTAATTCCTCGGTTACCTGCACCGCGAGTTCACGGGTAGGCGCAACGACCAGGCCTTGCACGGTCCTGGATGTCGGCCTGATCGACTCGATCATCGGAATGCCGAACGCTGCGGTCTTTCCGGTTCCCGTCTGGGCATGTCCGATCAGGTCCTTTCCCTCCATAGCAAGAGGTATTGCTTTTTCCTGGATCGGGGTCAGTTCTTCAAAACCCATATTAGTTATCGCTTTTACGATACTTTGACTTATTTTTAAATCGGTGAATTTGACCATTTTGATAGCCCCGTGATTCTGAGATGAACGTATAAAGCAATCTTGTGTATAAAAGCTAGTAAGTTAGATCTGGTGTGGACGATTTACCGGTGCGAGCCAAATCCAGCTGCCACAGCGCACTGTTCCTACTGTTTCCTGTTAGCCGGGAAATTGATGGCCCCTCTGCCGGTGCAGGTATATCTGCTCCAGTGGCCCGATCTGCCGGTAGCTGGCCGATCAACATCCGACTTACAGTTTAAAACCGCCCTATTTCCTGGTACAAGATCCCGCAGGTGTCAAACCTAATCGACAGGCCGCTGCCATGGGGTGTCTTCGCTGGCTTTCCCTGTAGCTTGGCTTCCAGGACCTTTTTGACACCCTTCTGCATATCGCTGATGACGGAGGGCTTCAGGGGGACTTTGCCGCGCGCCGGTAGCAGAGCCTGGACTTTATCGACCATGGCGGCTAGCTTGTTCATGCTGTTCAGGAACGTGCTCAGACCCATGCTCTCCTCGAGGTTGAGCAGTGTGGTGCCTTCGAAGATGTTATCGCCAGTGAACAGCCAGTGCTCTTTTCTGTCAAACAGGCATATGCTGCCCGGAGTGTGGCCCGGAGTTTCAATGACATCGACCACTCTGCCCCCGAGGTCGAAGCTTTGCGGACCTGTAAAGGGGGTAAAGCGCTTTAGCGGGGCATGTAGCCAGGCGTCTTCGGAGAAACCTTCCGGAAACGGCTTATTCCGGAACTTCTTTAAGATGTCGTACCTGGTCTTGGGGCTGAAGTTCTTTTTCATCAGGGGCACGTCGGCCTGGTGTATCTGGACATTGTCAAACCGGTAATTGCCACAGGTGTGATCTGGGTGGCCGTGAGTGTTGATGACTGTCAGGGGCAGCGAGGTGAGGCTGGCCACCTGTGCCGCGAGGTCTCCAATGCCCCATCCTGCATCGATGAGCAATGCTTTTTCTTCTCCGGTCACCAGGTACTGGCTTACCATGCCGCCGTCTTCGATGCGCCAGACGTGGTCTGACAATTTGCTCGTTTTAAGCCAGGATGAACTTGAATCTCCCATGTTGATCTCCTCTACTATGAATCTGGTATATAGTGGAATTTCATATATAGAATCATTTACCCTCTGGCAGGGGCAATCTTCTCTGATGACAAGTATCTGGCCGATTTAATTAAACCAAAAAATTTGTTTTCAGGGTTTTCGCTCATTATCGCCCTATCATTATTATGTCCGGGGTTTCAGGATTACTTGGATATGGTAGCCGTATCATGGGGGGAAAGACGGATTGTTATACTTTAAGCCTGTAAACTACAGGGATAAAGCTTGTACCGGCCTTGAAGCGTTTAGTCTTCTCGTACCGGACGGCTGGGGCTTCGAGGGGGGCGTGCGCTGGTCCGCCGATGATGTGATGATGCCGGCGACGTGCGGCTTCAAGGTCTCGGGGAACGGCATCACAGTTCAGGCTCTACCGGGACAGGCGTTCTTCTGGACCAGCCTGCCGCACGTCCGGATGAGTCATCCGGTCGGCTCAAAGTACCTGGGTGCGATGGTTTGCCCTCCCATGGGTACATCCGAGTTTATCACCGACATCATGCTGCCAGCCCTTAGGCCCGATGCAGAAGAGGTATCCATTGTTATGGAGAGCCCGCTCGTCGAGATGGGGAATACCCTGGGCATGGATGCGACGTTTATGTCCGCCGGATCTGCGGCATCCAGCGGTGCCTGTGTAAAGGTAATGTACCGCCAAAACGATACCCAGTACGAGGAGGAACTGTATAGTATCGTAACGTCCTTCGAGTTCCGTGTCCCTGTCGGCGATACCCCTGTCGATTATCTGTTCTGGATGGCGGATCCCCTGCTTTCCTTCCGGGCGGAGGCTGGCAGACTTGACCCCGTGAAAAACATACTTCAGTCTATGGTGTATTCCTTCAGGTTTAACCCGCTGTGGCTGGAAAAAAGTAACCTCATAACCCTCTATCTTAAAGATCACCAGATAAACAAGCCCTATAGCTTGCGGCAGCTCAGTGTGGACGTGGATCGGGCGGCAATTTTTACCGATGACCGATTACAATCTTGCTCACTCCGCCAGTCCGCTTACCAATGGATCGCAGGCAGTCTCTCCCTGGGTAATCTGACCGGTGAGTATTATGATCCTGTCCAGCAGATATGCGTGCAGCTTCCACAGGGTTACGATCAGGCCTGGGCCAGTGATGCCGGTGAGTATCTGCTCTCAAACCAGGGTGACTTTGCACTGGACTATCGCTTCACCGACGCATGGACGCCGATGGAGCCTATCAGTATTGAAGCCCCGGTAGGAGCGCCTTCGGCGACTCCTGCAACCTATGTCTGAGGGAGTTTTCCCGGGCCCGGTAGATCAAGTCCTGATGGCAGCGGAGTCGCCGCCCGGAAAACTATTTATCCATCGTGTAATTGTTATGGTTGGGTATCACATGGACTTGATCGTTTTCCTACTGAGCTTTGTCGTGATTCTGGCCGGCTGCGAGTTATTCACCAACGGTGTCGAATGGGCCGGAAAGCGATTTAAGCTGTCGGAAGGTGCCGTGGGCAGCGTCCTCGCCGCTGTGGGCACTGCATTGCCCGAGACGATCGTGCCTCTGATCGCTATCTTGACCATCGGAGGGGTGGCAGGAGAAGAGATCGGCGTAGGCTCCATCCTCGGAGCGCCTTTTATGCTGGCGACGCTGGCGCTGTTTGTCTGCGGCTTATCTGTGTTTTTATTTGCACGTAGGCGGAACACTAAGACGCTGCACGTGAACGGGACGCTAATCAGGCGTGACTTAAAGTTCTTCATACTCGCCTATGGGCTGGCGGCAGTGGCTGCACTGGCCCCGCCGGAGTACGGTATCTTCAAGCAGGTTCTGGGTTTCTCTCTGATCCCCCTCTACATCGTATATACCATCTATACCTTGAAGACCGGGGAAACCGTGGGCGAAGGTGGGGAGGAGCTCAAGCACCTCTACCTGGATAATGCGATCAGAAAATGCACCGGAAAGTCCGGCCAGCCCGTTGAGTGTCCTCGGGACACCGGTGCGGAAAGCTTGAAGAAGTCGATCCAGGCGGCCGAGCCGTCTACGCTACTGATCATACTGCAGGTGCTGGTATCGCTATGTATCATTATCCTGGGCGCCAACCTGTTCGTAGGCCAGATCAAAGATATCGCTACGATCCTGGGTATCAACCCCCTCATCCTCGCTCTGATTGTCGCGCCGATCGCCACTGAGCTCCCCGAAAAATTCAACAGCATGCTGTGGATCAGGGACCGGAAGGATACGTTCGCGATAGGGAACATCACCGGCGCGATGGTCTTCCAGAGCTGCATCCCGGTTACCATCGGCATACTGCTGACTGGCTGGCACCTGAACATCTCGGAAACGGTGGGTCAGCTGCAGGCTGCGGCGATTGCGATAGCTCTGCTCTCCGCAGTCATCCTCTATTTCGAGTCAAGCCATAAAGAGATCAAAATGTCCGGCTTGATGATCGGAGGCTTACTGTACTTCCTGTTCATCGTGATGGTACTGCTGAGCATCTGAGTATGATAAACGTATGTCATCTGATTTGATACATGTGGGGTAATCTCTGATGGAAGAACTGAAATACTCAAAAATCCTGGTGCCGACAGACGGCTCGGAGTGCTCGTACCTGGCCGCAGAGCATGCGGCTTATCTTGCCCGTATGCTCGGGTCAAAGGTCTACGTTATTAACGTCGTAAACGTGGATATGGCTTTCCACTCCGGTATTCACTATGCCGAAGGGGTCGTCGAGCTGGAGCAGGCAGGAAAAGATTCGGTGGCGAAAGCCGGGGAAATCCTCGGAAAGCATGGTGTCGAGTGCGAGGAGCTAATCTTAAAAGGTGCGCCTGCTGATACGATCTTACGAGTTGCAGCTGAACTGTGTGTCGACTGTATCGTGATAGGCTCGGTCGGCATGTCCGCGATCGAGCGGGCACTCATGGGTAGCGTATCGGAAAA
>CAZJRS010000102.1:0-9541 GCA_964548585.1 uncultured Methanocella sp.
GAGTTCGGGAGGTAAGGGGTCATGGAGGTAAAGGAGTTCTGAGAGGGACTTTAAAAATGGGAGGTCAGAGAGGTAAGGAGGTCAGAGAGGATTATTTAAAAAAATACCTCCCAGACCTCCTTACCTCTCTGACCTCCCACTTAAAACGTTCTCCCGGACCTCCCTTACCTCAATAGACCTCTATCCTCCAGACCTCCGGGCACTCCCCGACCTCATAGCTTTTCATACGCCATACCTGAAAAAACATATTTCATCACCGAGTGCTTGGCGGCAATTCAACCATAGCCAATACAACCAATTTTTCATAGGGGTCGATCGATGAGCTGCGACCCGCTCAAGCATAAATGATGTAAAGTTTTTCATGGGACACTGCTGTGTTGAATAATGATCTGAAGAGAGTATGTCTCTATGCCAGTGAACGTGTACGATCGCTGCGCTGTGCCAGGATCACAGATTACCACAGATTTCACGGATTACACAGAGGCTTGCAACTAATTTGATTTGACAATTGAACAGAATATTTATATTAACGACTCAAATTAGAAATTATATGTCATCTTCGATCATAGGCGATGATTTCATCTTTTGGCTGATCCTGTTCATACTCTGCGCCCCGCTGGCGATCATCCTGCTTGCCTGGGACTTTTACAACCGCCGGAAACGGCCTCTGAGGCCTGTCGCCCATGACTTCGAGTTCTATAAATAATCACTTTTCTTCCTCGAGTTTATCCGAACCTTTCTCTTTCGATTGTCTGGATGATCGTATCCTTGTATTCATCCTTGATCGTGTGGGCGTAGCTCTTATCTCCAACCAATGTCTTGTTCACGATTCCTTGTTCTACCAGTACTTTCACGTGTCGGTTCATCGCTGTATCGGATACACTAAGCTCTTCTGCCAGTCCTGCAACCGACATTCCCGGGTTTTTGGAGAGCACTTCAAGCGTCCGCAGGATCGGTTCCCGGTGTATCAATGAAAGCAAGATTCGCTCTTCCGGGGTGTAAGCCCCCGAATTTTTAAAGTATCGCACGTACTTGTCCCCGTCCTGATGAATGACGATCTTATGGTTCATGGAGAGGATCAGCAGGTGGTAACGCAACGTGCCAAGGTTCATTTTCAGGCCTCTGGCGATCTCCATTGCTGTGGAACCGGGGTTGTCTGCGATGTAGCTTATCAAGTCGTTCCGGTTCTCGTTGATGTGGAGCACGTTCCTTGCCCGAGAGACAGCTCCTACACCGATAAACCGGAGGATCAGGTACAGCGTGGCGAAAATGGCAATACCGCCTGCAATGCTCGCACCTCCGCCCATCTGTCCTTCCCAGGTGCTGTAGTAGATCGTATCGTTGCTCACTACAGCCAGCTTAATCGGGCCGACTGGTTTCTTCCAGAGCAGCCGGCCGCTGTTATCTAACGCGTACAGCTCTCTGACATACATGCCCCTGGACTGGTTGAGCACGATCGGGTCCTCGCGAATGGTATATTCATAGCTAACATAGGTCACGTCTCTGCCTGGATTTACGTCGATGATCCTATCCTGGGTAATACTGGTATAGACTCCGGCATTATTCGGATGGATGTCTGCACCCCAGCCCTTGCTTATCGCCTCCACATAGTTTTCTGGGGTGAGGAGGATGGCATGTGTATCCTCCGCGGGGATCGCAAACGTCCAGAGAGTCGTGTTATGCGCCAGATCGTATGCGGTGACCTGGCCAGGGTCGAAATGGCCCGACTCGTACGTCTCGTTGAACTGCACCGGGCTCATGTACGTCGTGCTTCCCGTGCCGTAAACGATCCCGTCTTTCCCGTCCAGGAAGACTGGCGTCTTCGAGCCGGGCTCTTCCTCTCCGCTCCAGAAGTTGAAAGCCATGGGGCTTGTTTGTACCTGGCCGTCGGAGCTGATGGTATAAATATACGCGATGGGACGGTCTTGCTGGAAGTAAACGTTGCCTGAGGGATCGATGGGCATCGACTCAAATAGCGTATATGAGTCACCTGGCGGGTGGCGCACCCAGAGCATCCGGCCGTCAGTGCTTACCGCCGCAACGCCATTCTGCACCGGCACATACAGCGTATGGTTCGCGAAAAACAACCGGCTTACGAAATCCGTATGCCAGAGGGTACCAACGGAGATCGGAGTAGCCCTTTCACCAAGATCCAGACTCCAGGCTTGTGTACCATCGGGCATATATGCAGCGATTATGTTCGAAGGTGCCAGGTATGCGTAAACATAACCTAGATATGCGCTCGGACTGTTCCCGACGTAGATCGATGGCTGGGTACGCGGAACGTCAGGGTTCGGAGCAGCGAGCACTGCGTAAATATAGCTACGATCGTCGACCACAGGGGCACTGGAGAGACCCTGCAACGTATATATCAAGGTCCCATTCGCGTCCAGGACATCTTCCTGACCATCGTGGAAGACGTAGATCCGATCGCCAGACGCAGTCAGGCTTGAGACGCCACTATACGTGAAGCCAGCCAGCCATTCCTGGCAATAGGGCTCTTCTAAAACCCTGCTAAAGCCCTCTGCCGGAAGACTGCCGTTAATCACTCGTATCCATTCGACCTCGCCCCGGGGAGATAGGGATATAAGGTCTGCTCGTAACTCTATGGTGGTTTTGTTATTTGCGCAGGCTTTCCTGATATCGTCAATGTCTAAGGTTTTCCTCGCAAGCAGGTACAGGTGGCCGGAGCGCTCAGCTGCTTTGGGCGTAGAATGATAGAACCGAATCAGCGATCCGCCAGCATCGATACCATAGCCCCCACTACCCTCACCCCAAATGTCCTGCTGCGCGTCAAACTTCCACGCAATTTCACCGTTACTGTCAATCGCTGTTACGTTGTTGCGGGAAAAAGTATAAAGCATGCCATCGCTGCCGGGAAGGATGTAGTCGGACGTCTGGTTGAATGATGACTCCCAGCCGCCTGATTGGGATGGCTTCGATGTGATGACGATGTAAAGTATACATGCCAGGATAACGATGAGCAAAACGATAGCCAGCTCGAACGTGTGCGCTTTTTTCATGCTTACAACCAGATCATTAGTGAGGCGTGGCTTAAATAAGGGTTCTGTCAACAAACGTTGGGAAAAACGCGCAGACTAACTCTGTTCGATCGCCCTTTTAATGGCTTCCTCATATTCATCTTTGATCGAATATGCGTACTCACCGTCTGGCTTGGGAGTCTTGATGAGCACTCCTCGGCCGACCAGCTCGCTGACCTGTTCATGGGTCGCTGCAGCGGACAACTGCAACTCTCTCGAAAGCTCTTTGTTTGATAGCCCGGGCATTATTGCCAGAGTACTAAGCATCCGGGCCAGCGGCTTGCGACGGACGAGCGAGAGCAGTGAGCGCTCCTGATCACCGTACACGGAGGTTTTCGGGAAGTAGCGAATGAATTTAGTGTCCTGGTGAGAGGCGATCCGGTGGTTGAGGGACAGGACGAGCAGGTGGTATCGTGCTGTCCCCGGATTTATTCCCAGTTCTCGGACAACGTCGGCAAGAGTGGCTCCGGGACTGGCGGCGATGTACTTGAGCACTGCATTCCGGTTCTCGTTTTTGTCCAGACGACTTTTTGCCCGGGATACTGCGCCGATTAAGAAGAAGCGAAGGAATAGATATGCGATGGCTATTACCGTGATACCCGCTGCCAGATTGACACCGATACCGCCGAGCCGCCCGTCGCTGGTGCTGTAGTAGATCGTACTGTTATCGGCCACAAGCATATCGATGCTGCCATTGACCTGCTTTTCCCATAGTAGCCGACCCTGGCTATCGATCGCGTACAAGCCTTTAGCGCATGAGCCCAGGTTTCCAGTCAGATTAGGCTGCTGGAATACTGAGTTCGTGCCAGCATCGTACACCAGGTAATCGTAGTATATGTAGGTCACGTTGGTGCTCGGGCAGACTGTGATCCCACTTTTATCTGCCAGGGTCCATCTGCTCAGGGAAGCTTTCTGACCGGTCTCCGGATCGAGGCTCATCATCTGGACAGACTCGTATATTGTGCTGCGGTCAGTCATGTTCAGGTTATCGGGGCATAGTATCACCACCTGGCGATCTCTGGATGGTATGGTAAAGTTCCAGATCACTCGGCCGGTTTTGATGTCATAGGCTGTCACCGTATCTGAGGGTATATGCTGCTGCTTGATCAGGCTGGCGAAGCTTGTATTGTCAGGAACTACAATTCTGCCTATCGCGTAGATGACACCGTCTCCGCCGCTGACGGGAAGTGGCTCGGAGGTCATATCGTTAACCGCAGATAAACCGCTGGAAATCCCTGTATCGGTCCTCCCGTAGACGTAGTATATAGTTTTATAGGTCCATGCGTCAGGGAAAACCTGGCCTCCAGGGGAGATTGATGAAACGTACTCCTGGGGCAGCCTGTCGTTTATCCGCTGCAGGTAGGTGTTTCCAGCGCTGTCTATGGGCATGAGGCTAAACGGAGTGTATGAGCTGCCTACCAGGTGCTGGACCCACATGACGTTTCCAGCCGTATCGAGCGCAGCGACGCCGTTCGAGATAAAGGTGTAGAGCGTGCCGTTACGATAAAGGGGCAGGCTATCGTACTGCTTCCAGACGCTCTCGATAGTGCTCGGCTGTTCGACGGGTTCGCAGAGATCGGTGCTCCAGAGCAGGCGGCCCCTCATGTCAAAGGCTTCGACAGTACCAGAGGACACGACAGAAGCCTCCCGAAAGCCTTTCAGAGGCGCAGCTTCCCGGTAGATTGTCAGACTATCTTCGATGCTTACGACAGCTTTGACTGCGTAGATCTCGCCGGTTTCATAGGCTACGACTTGGGGTCTATCCTGAGGGTAACTCCCCAACAGCGTACAGTTTTTCCAATCTTCAACCTTTCCGTCGTGGTATACGATAACTCGGCCGGGACACCTGTAAGCAATGCCGGTCAGTCGATCAGTTAGGTTATTTGATTCGTCTACGGTCACGATCTCTACCTCAGTGTTGGTAATTACCTCATAACCACCGTGAGAAACTTCTCCACTGGCAGAGACTTCGAAAGCATTCCAGACCCGGACAGATATCCCATTCTCCTCTATATGGGACACGTGGCCATAGCTCAGAGCAGTTTTTACACCGTAGATCCCGCCGTTTTCATCCACAGCAACTGGTCCTGTAAGGTTGCTTAAATTAAACAGTAAAGTGCCGTTGTCTGCCAGAATTGACTCCTCGTGGTCGTGGTATACCAGTAACCGTCCCTCAGAGCTGTCGATAGTGACTATGTTTAGTAGGAGTGGGTTTAATGCGCTGCCCGAATCATAGTCCTCGGCTATGATCTGGCTGGTCATGGGGTATTCCCACTCTACGGTTCCCTCCTGCGACAGGGCAAAAATTACAGAGGTGTGGTTGATCGAGCTCCCTCTGGAGATGTTGTTAGTCTCTTCGAGATTTAGCGAAAGGAAAGCGTACACGTATAATGAGCCGTTGTTTTCCTCAACCACCGGGTATGGCTGGTTACTGTGAACCCGGTTTCCGTTCATGAGTGTATATGTGGGATAAGTCCAGCGGTTTATGAGCTGATAGTTTCCGGGCGCAGTATACTTCCACTTCAGGCTTCCGTCGGGCAGTATCGCCGATATCTGGTTGCCCTGGAACACGTACAGCGTGTCATTACTCCCCAGGAACATGTAGTCGATGCTGCCGTTGGCCGGGGCCTCCCAGCCCTTCGTCACTTGTGGGGCCCCCAGGATCACGATCATGTAGTACAGCAAGCCTACGCAAACGATCAGGAGGAGTACGAGGGAGATTTCGAAGGAACGGGCTTTTCTCATTTATTTGACCTGTGGATAAAAAGAGTATTGGATAAATATAGGTTCTCTCACAATCGCCTGATCTAAGATGTTTCAGTTATGACCTATTGATAGTGGGCGATGCGCTCACCGGATTTTGAGCCCGGCCAGCGCTAAGAGCCCGATTAGGCTAAAGATCATTGTCCCAAAGGTGAAACCCGGCGTTTCTGCAGCAGCATTTTCAGCGGCGACCTTCTGGCTCATTACAGTGTAGTTGTCGCCGGCGACAACGGTATCCCAGAGGACTCCTTTGCCGGCTACATTGGTAGTCCTGTTGTCCCCGAACGTGTAGTTGTTGCCGTCGAACCAGACGATGCGCTGGTCGTGCCAGTCTGCAACGTACACCCGGCCGTTCTTATCCGCGGTTACGCCGGACGGGTAGATGAATTCATCCTGACCGCAGCCAGTCCACTTTGCGACGAAGGTGCCATTCGGGTACAGCTTCTGGACCCGGCGGTTGCCGTACTCCGTTACGTACAGGTAGCCGTCCTCGCCGAAGGTCGCGTGGATTATCATGTTGAAGGTGCCGTTCGCCTGGCCGAGCTTGCCCAGGACACTCATGTTGCCGTCAGGAGTAAGAAGATAGATGCGATTGTCACTATCGGTAGCATAGACCGTCCCGTCAAACCCGATCGTCAGCATCAGCGGGTTGTTCATCGGGAACGGAGGTGATCCCCCGTAAATTTTGACAACCTCACCGCCGGAATTCAGCTTTAGAATCCGGCTATCGATGAGATTGGGCAGGTTTTCTCCAGTAGAGTTGGCCATATCCAGCGCGTACTCGGTCACGTAGATATTCCCGGCGTTATCCACGGCGATGTTGCCAGAGTAGTAAGCGCTGGATCGATTGCTCTCCCATAAGAGGCTTCTTTGGCCATCATTGCTCACCTTAGTGATTGTCTTGTTGGCAGAGTCGAGCAAGTACACGTTACCTTGACGATCAACTGCAAAGTCGCCGCTTGTACCTTTATCGATCAGACCAGTTTCCCTGCCGTCGGGGGTGTACACGTGGAGGTAGCTCTGCATACTGAGGTTGCCCCCCATACTGGCGTAAATGTTGCCATCGCTGCCCAGGGCGATTTTATCGGGGCTGAACGGCTCGTACGCATATGCTGCAGGGGTAGTCAGCAGGATAATAGAAAGAATTGTAAATAGGAGTACGAAGATGGTCAATGGCTTCAATTCGCTCACCGTGTGGAAAGACTGCCTTTCAAGGGATATCAAGTTTTGGTCAGAAACGTAAAACTACTGTCACTGCGACATACTGGCAACATATGACTCGTACTTTGCCTTGATCGAATAGACAAAGCCTCTATCCCCTTGCAGTTCTCTGGTCACTATACCTCTCTCCACCAGCAGGTTTACATGCCTGTACACCGCCGTATCGGATACCCCGAGCTCTTTTGATAGCTCCGTCCCCGACAGCCCCTGTTTTTCCACGAGCATAGCCAGCGTCCGCCGTATCGGTTCCCTGCGCATCAGCGACAGCAAAGTACGCTCTTCCGCCGTGTATGTCCCGGAATTTTTAAAGTACCGGACATACTTGTCACCATCCTTGTGCACTACGATCTTGTGGTTCACTGAAAGGATAAGCAGGTGGTACCGCAGCGTGCCAAGGTTCATTTTCAGGTATCTACTGATCTCCATGGCAGTTGATCCTGGGTTGTTTGAAATATGATCTATCAGGTCGTTCCGGTTCTCGTTGATGTGAAGCACATTCCTCGCCCGGGAGACCGCACCTACCCCTACGAACCTGAGGAGCAGGTACAGGGTGGCAAAAACGGCAATACCGGCTGCAAGATTCAGACTTTCCCCGCCCATTCGACCGTCCTGGGTGCTGTAGTAGATTGTGTCGTTGCCCGCGGCAGCCTGTTTGATATAGCCGCCGACAGGCCTCTTCCAGATCAGCCTGCCGTCCCTGTCAATGGCGTACAGTGCTCTGACATACAGGCATCTCGACTTGTTCAGGATGACCGGGTTTTCGTGAGCTACGCTGTAGAAGTACACGTAGGTCAGGTTTGTCCCTTGATAGATTCCTGTCATAGCATTCAGGTATATGCTCGTGTACGCTACTATGACCGGTTGATCCGGGTGTACTTTTTGCAGCTCTTCGATCCATACCGGATCTGGGTTGAGGCTCCAGCTAATCGCATCTTTATAGTTAGCCCTGGTGAGCAGGGTAGCCCGGGTATCCTCTTCTGGTATATCAAACTTCCATACTGTACGGTTCTCAGCCAGGTCATAGGCCATGATAGATCCCGCTGGGAAATGATCGGACAGATAGCTCAGGTTAAACTGTTCTCGGCTCATCCCCACAGGTAAAACTGTAGAGTATAATATGCCAGCCTTGCCCTTCGCATCCCCGGTCCTTTGCGATTCCCGCACCCCGAATATCTTTGAGCTACTCTTTACCTGCCCGTCGGGGCTGATTGTAGATATGGACCAATTTTGGGGTAAGGTGTTGCTGACTCCCAATAAATAAAAATTACCGTTTGTATCCGCTGGCATCGATTCGTATATGGAATACAATCCGCTTTCCAGGTGCCTGATCCACTTAACGGTGCCATCTGTACTCAGCGCTGCCACTCCGTTCCAGACAGGTACGTACAGCGTATGATTGGCATATACTGGCAGGCTGGCATATTCAGGGCACTCGTCGATTCTGCCCATGCTGCGGATGACGTTTTCACCAATTTCCCGGCTCCACGACAGGGTTCCGTCCGGTTTGAACGCGACAACCGTGCCCGATGCATCCAGGTTACCTGTGATGGGGGCACCATCGTAGATGAGTACGACGAAAGTACTATTGCTTGTCGGAGTCTGGTCTACGGGTTTATCCTCATGGCTTGCTACTCGGACCGCATATATATAGCCGTTCTCATCGATAGCTGCCGGGCCTGCGAGGTCGCGCAGGGTATACAGCAGCGTGCCGTTCGTGCCCACGACATCTTCGCAGCCATCGTGATACACGAATAGTCGGTCTTCTCGGACTTTGATATCCATGATGTCGTTGTACAGGTAGGTCCAACGATCGGCCTTGTCCCTCAGGTCACCGGCTGAGATCCGAAGGTAAAAAGCTAGCAGGCTGCTGTTGACCTGGTGCTCCCATTCGACCTCGCCATCCGGGGTTATAGCCATTATCTCTTCCGGGTAGCTGATGCTCATCAGGTGATTATCGGCGTATATTTCGTCAATTTCACCATCGGTCAGGCGTTTTGTAAGGTACAGGTACACGTGGCCATCGACCTCTGCCACAACAGGCTGATTGCCGTAGTACTGGTTATCTGCAGACCCGGCAGACATGTCTGCCGATGATGCGATTAGACTCATGTTATGCAGGACCCGCCACTTCTGAGGAATGGATAGTTCCCAGGCTATCCGACCGTCACTTTTTGTGGCTGTGACCTCGTTACCGCTGAACGTGTATAGCGTGTCGTCGCTACCGACGAACAGATAGTCCGGAGTGTTGTTAACTGAAGCTTCCCAGCCGACCGAGCGACCATGGGTCGAGACGATTGAGATGAAGAGTATGCAGATTAAGATGATGATCAGTAAGATGATCGTGGACTCGAATACCCGGGAGTTTTTCATCTTCACACCAGATGATCAGTGGGGCATAGTTAAAATAAGGGTTCTGTCAACAAACGTTGGAACAACTGCCTGTCCAAATCGTGACCCATCTGATTTACAAAATCCTCCCTGACCTCCTAACCTCCTTTAACCTCCTTTTATTAGTT
>CAZJRS010000103.1:0-9303 GCA_964548585.1 uncultured Methanocella sp.
GTTTAATGAATTGCCTGTGGTTAAGGCGGGAATTGACAAATCGCCGGATGCGTCCGGGGGTATACATATAAAAAGAAGGGTGCGATCTTGGATCACACCGCTATCCGACCTATTTCTTTACACTGTAATAAATGGCTCCGCCAATGGCTCCAATGATGATGCTCACTATCAGCCAGCTGGGTGCACAGCAGCAAGCAGTTCCCAGGCCTCCGAAGAGCGAAGCGATGCCCGCTATGCCCAGGTTCTCTGTCGTCGTGTAGTCGCCCGTGTAGGTCGAGCCAAGGACAAACGGGGTGATGAACGCCACTATGACGGTTGTACCGGCGGCGATCAAACCTGCCACGCCTCCGGAAACGGCTCCTGCGACCAGCGCATCATTCATATCCTTCAGCACCGCGCGGGCGAAGTGGACAGCCAGCGCACCTGTCGCGATCAGCAGGACTAATTCAATTATCCAGATACAACACCCGACAATGCCTACGAGGCTAGTCGTCCACGAGCCTATCACATCAATTCCAGACCTGATCAGTATCAGAATGGCAACGATGACGCCGCCGATGATGCCGGCTTTTATAGCCTGCGAGTATTTGAGATCCATACAGATTCCTGAATCTGTATATATGTAAGAAAAGTATAAAAAAGTAATTGGATAGGTACTGGTGTACCTATCGTTGCTTACTTCGTGATCTTCAGCACGACGTACGTGTATACAACGGCTACGATGGCCGCGAAGATCGCAGCGATGACGATGCCGATGATGCCGCCGATGACTGTGGCAATCAGGATAATGACCAGTCCTCCGATGTCATTCAGGTTGCTGATGACGTTCAGGAGGAGGTTCACGACCAACAGTATGATTTCAGCGACTATACCTGCTACGGCGCCGATTATGGCAGCGTCCATCAGCTTGGTTACGGCTTTGGGTCCGATGTAGATTGCTACTGCACCGATTGCCAGCCAGACGATGAACGTCAGCGGAGAGATCAGACAGCCGATCAGGGGCAGGAAGTGCCCGATAATAGCGACTATTGCCAATACAATACCGCCGGCAACACCGGCTTTTATACCATTCATGTATTTTTCGTCCATTTAACCACCTATACGGGATAAATGGCTTTATAGGTATTAAATTGTTGCGTAACGGCATGCTACACAGTGGCAACCTCCACGGGCACCATTATTATACGGTAGTGTGTCCTCACTGTAGTATGATGCCAGAAATCCGCCGGACAGTCATTCTCGATGGCTATGTAGACGAGCCCGCATGCCTGGGCGTACCTCCCTACATGGCGCCATACCCGAGGTACGTGGCAGGTACGCTACCCGGAGACGTATTATACTACACGATCGATCAGCTACGAAAAGATCGGTCAATCCTTCAGTCCATGGTCAGCGCCGACCTCGTGGTAGTCATAGCCGGAGTCACCGTGCCGGGCAAGTATATAGGAGGTACGCCCGCCACACTGCCGGAACTAGAGCGGATTCTGGCGGGGATTGATACCGTGAAGATCCTGGGCGGTCCCGTATCGATGTTCGGCGCAGGCACCGAAGGGGGCCGATCCGCGAAAAAGATGAAAGCTAGCGGCACCTTCAATATCGTGGCCACAGGGGATATCGAGGCGGTAGTCGCCGGATACGTGCAGGATGGCCTGTCTGTCGACCCGGCACTGCGTCGCAACGCGAGGGATATCTCCCCGTGGGCGGTGAAAGGTGCGAGAATCATCCCTCAGCACCCCGATTTCCCCTTCACGATGCTGGAGCTGGAGACCTATCGCGGCTGCTTCCGGGGGAATTGTTCTTTCTGCACGGAAAAGTTCTACGGCCGGCCTGATTTCCGGCCCGTGGCCGATATCGTCGCAGAGGTGTCGGCGCTGTACGATATGGGTGCCCGTCACTTCCGGCTCGGCAGACAACCCGACATCCTGACTTACATGGCAGACGGAGATGAAGAATTTCCCCGGCCAAACCCGGATGCGATCGAGCAGCTTTATTCGGGCATCAGGAAGGTTGCACCTCTGTTAAAGGTCCTGCATATGGACAATGCCAATCCCGGCACCATCGCCAGGTACCCGGAGGAGAGCCGGGCCGTTCTAAAGTCGATTGTCCAGCATCATACGTCAGGCGACGTGGCAGCCTTCGGCATGGAGAGCGCCGACCCACACGTGATCAAGCTCAACAACCTGAAGGCGCAGCCCGAAGAAGTACGGGAAGCGATCCGTATCGTTAATGAGATTGGAGGCGCCCGAGGCGCTTCCGGGCTGCCCGAGCTACTACCGGGCCTCAACATTGTCCACGGGCTGATCGGCGAGACCAAGAAGACGTTTCAGCTCAACTACGAGTTCCTGGAATCGCTGCTGGCCGAAGGCTTGCTTCTCCGGCGGATCAACGTGCGCCAGGTCATGCCTTTTGACGGCACCTGCATGGGTGATGTGGGAGACAAGATCGCCAACAAGCACAAAGGCATCTTCCACGTATACAAGGAAAAGATCCGGGAGCACATCGACATGGAGATGCTCAAACGTGTCGTACCGGCAGGCACCGTTTTGCCCGCAGTACGCATGGAGCTGAAGGACGGCAGCATCACGTTCGGCAGGCAGCCAGGGTCATACCCGCTGCTTGTGGGCGTGCCGGCCGACCTGCCTGTCGGTGGCGTCACTGATGTCAAGGTGGTCAGCCACGGATACCGGTCGATCACCGCTGTACCTTATCCTCTGGACTTAAACCACGCTTCGCTAAAGACCCTGGAGAGTATGCCCAGGGTCGGGAAGAGCCGGGCGGCAATGCTGTATGCGGCACGACCTTACAAAGGTCCGGAAGACGTCGTTCGCGCAATGGACGATCCCGAGGTAGCCCGGAGTTTGCTGGACTTCTTCGAGTATAAATAAAAGGGACTCAAGACTGATCTGGCACAATATTCATGGGCTGCTTTTTTTACGAGCCAGATCCCTCTTGATATGGTGTCAGACATATGCGATACAAGATTTTCATCCTCCTGCTTGTCGCGGGTGTACTGCTGGCTTCCGTAAGTGCACAGGCAGCCACTACGACCGTCAATATCCAGAACAACGCGTTTACGCCCAGGGACGCTACTATCAAAGCAGGAGATACCGTCACCTGGACAAACCAGGATTCGGCGAAGCACGATGTAGACTTCGGGACTTTTAAGTCGCCACTGCTTGGCAAAGGTGAGACTTACTCCCATGCGTTCGACAAGCCGGGGACTTACGACTACAGCTGCGACGTGCATCCTTCCATGAAAGGCCGAGTGATGGTACAGTAAAGTAAGCCCTCCTTGGCTAACATTTTTTATATATAGCGATCAATAATAAATAGAGATCATGCCTATGTCAAGTCACAAGCTTATCCTGATCCTACTCTTGATTGCAGTGATAGTTGCCTTCATAGGGTGTGCCAGCCCGACCCCGACAGCCCAGCCTACGGTTTTGCCGACTGCCCAGTCGGTATCGCCTACTCCAGGTGTCAGCCCGACAACTGTGACACAACAGCCAGCTCCTCAATTGCCTCCGACAGCTCCTGCGTTACCTCCGCTCCCGGAGGCAAATGTGACAATCAAGGACTCCACTTTCAGCCCCACAAACGTGACCATCGCTGCACATGGAAAAGTGACCTGGACCAACGAGGATAGCTTAACGCATACGATCGCCTTTACGGGGGAGCAAGCCCAATCTGTAGGATCAGGATCCACTCACGTCAGAATCTTTGACAACCCGGGGACCTACGAGTACATTCGTAGCATCCACCCGTCCATGAAAGGAAACGTGATTGTAAAATGAACGCTCTGACAGATATTGCATTGACGAACCTCGGGGGCTTCCCGCTGGTCGTATGGCTGGGACTAACTACGATAATCCTATTGATCTCGACTGCTACCTATGGCTTCTTGCTTTTTAAAGGCAAAATCAGGGGATCGATTATCTTCCATAGGAACCTGGCAGCTACCACGATCATTGTTGCACTTGTTCACGCGACACTGGCTGTTTCGATGTTTCTGTGATCAGAACTTCTGTCTGGCGCGATGTGCCGGAGAGTTTTTCTTTTTATTGTCCACTTTGACCTCCGAGTTTTAAATTATGGCACAATCCACTCTATAGCAATCGTTAAATACGCGTGTATTATAATATAATTTTTATATGACGAGTCGCCCGCAATTCTTCGCACATGCCCGCAATGGCGCATTTGCCGGGTGCTCTGCAGAGCAGCTTTATTTTGCCTATGAAGTTTATCTCACCTGTCCGTTATCGAGAGTGCCTGAATCTGGAATATCCACTTCAGAGTGCAGCCGTTGCGGTAACTGCTGTCGCCATCCCTGGCGGATAGAAGTATCGCTGAATGATGTTCAGCGGTGGATCGGAGAGAAGCGGACCGATATACTCGAATCACTGGAACTCAAGCCGCGACATTCACCGACCACGACTGGATGGGGCCGCAGTACAGACGCACTGCATACTACAATTAAAGCTGTTCACTGCGGAGAAGCTGCTGTGGATATGGCACTCGCTATCGCCTATGCTTCGGTGTCAGGGGGCGACAGCTATGTATTGCCAAAAGCGTGTGGATGCAAATACCTGATCGAGGGCGAAAACGCCATGTGCGGGATCTATGATACCCGCCCAGACGTATGCCGCTACTTCCCGGAACTATCGCTATAGGTCTCTACCGGAAAGCTTCCTTGCACTCCTTGATAAGCATCTGATTATCCGGGCTCCCCCCTGGCTTATCCAGGTGGTGAATATGCTTGATTGTCCCGCTCGGGTCAATAACTATCAACTGCGGTTCTGTCACATGTGTGATAATTTCAAAACACACGTGACTCGGCACACTGGCGCACTGGCCGACTTTATACGTATCAACCACCGTGTGATCCGAGTCATACAATATCGGAAACGGCAGCCCCACCTGGTCTTTAAGCTTCCTGCTATCGGCTTCTGACATAATGCTGATAGGAAAAACAATCGCTCCCGCATCCCGGAACTGCTGGTAGTCTTTACCCATGTCGGCCAATCTGGTCAGGCAGCGCTCGTCCTCATGGTTAAAAAAGAACAGCAGTACAGCTCTCTTATTCTTGCAGTCGTACAGCCTCACCGGCTTCTTATCTGTCCGTGGCAACGTGAAGTCAGGAGCCAGTTCGCCTTCCTCAATCCGGTAGTCCATCCGATACATAGGCCTTCAAAGATGTTTTAGTGTGCCGGGATAAAAGCCAGAGCCGTTAAAAATACAGGTGCGTCAGGCCTATGATCAAGAAACCTAATCAGAGGTTTCACTCTGGATGATGGCAAAAAGAGTACTGACCATCGCCAGACTGGAGGATGTGCTTAGTACCCTCGCTGTCATGCACGACAATGACCCGGCTATCGCCGGGTGAGCCCGGCTTGAAGGGTTCATAACGCTTCAGGAGTTCTCCGGCTTCCTCCAGTTCGCAGATACTCCGCGACACCAGCGCCTGTGCGAGGATCGCCAGATCGCCTGTATCCGAACTGCCTGCAGCAAGCCCGTCACACTCGTACTGCTCTAACTTTCCAGCTTCCAGGCGAAACGGGTAAGTACGACAGATGTGCGGACGGACATCATAAATCGTACAGCGGCCCTCATCCAGAAAAACACAGTCGCCATTCGGCTTCCTGCGAAGCACCCACTCAAAGGCATGCCTGAATCCATTCGCATCAAAATCGTCGCTCTCTGGCGGCCGTGCCACCTCAAACCAGGATTTCCCGGAAGCTGCCATGATATTACGGACTTCCCCGGGAAAGACCGCGACCACGTTATCTCCGCATGCCGCACGACAGCACCCGGCACAGCGTTTACAGGAAAAACGTGCTTCAAAAAGTTCACTGACAAGTGCCTGTACGTCGACAGTACGAGCCTCCGCCAGCTCTGCATCTAATCTGCTGATCTCTTCACTCAGGCTCATTGATGCTGCTTACACACCTCTAGGAAGTTCTGGAGCAACAGGATACCCTTCTCCGTATGTGATACTTCCGGGTGCCACTGTACTCCGAACAGTGGCTTAGACTTATGGCGCATAGCCTCGATATCGCAGATATTAGACTTCGCCAAGATGACAAAATCAGGGGGCAACACAGATACTTCATCCTGGTGGGAAGCCCATACCACTGTCTTCGGCCCGATACCTTTCAGGATGTCATCCTCGTCGACGATGTCTATGTCGACTCTGGCAAACCCGCCAAACTTGCCAGTCCTGAGCTCGCCGCCATAGGCCTTTGCCATCAGCTGGTGGCCGAGACATATGCCTAATATTGGTTTATCGATATTAATGAGGCTTTCTCCGTTGCCCGCCCTGTCCATGGTCGGGCCGCCGCTGAACACCAGCCCGTCAGGGCTCTGATTCAAGATATCCTCCACCGAGGAGGTGTTAGAGACGAGCTTCGCGTCCATACCCAGGTCCCTGAGAGACCTGTGGATCAGGTGGCACGTCTGCCCGTAGTTATTGATGACCAGCAGCTTCAGCTTATCCATGTTTGACTGATAATGTAATTGAATATATAAGATTTTTCTGGGCAAGCCCGCAGAAATCACTACAGATATCATTTACCACAGAGACTTTTTACCACAAAGGACACAGAGAACCACACAGAGACACAGAGAATAAATATGGGTTACCCGGAATGACTGTTATAATTTTAGGATAGGCCTCCTGTACCCCAATTGCGTCAGCTCGGATTTAACATAAAATCTTAATGTTACCAAGAGTTTGCTATCTAACCATAAATTTTTTAAATCTCTGTGTCTCTGTGTAGTTCTCTGTGTCCTTTGTGGTAAAAAGTCTCTGTGTCTCTGTGTGGTTCTCTGTGCCCTTTGTGGTTTTTTAAGCGGTTGTGTCTTTGTAGTGAATAGGGCTTGCCGGCATTTTCTTGTATAACGCAGCGATGACCTTGGCTGATGCGGCGCCGTAGACTCCGAGGCCGGCGAGGTCGAGGATGGTTTGTTCGGGCGATACGACCCGGATGTCGTCGATGGTGTACAGGTCATCCATTTCCCTGTCGGGGCAGTATACCTGGAAGCTTACTCCGTCGCCTTCGCCGAGCAGGCTTTTTACTACCAGGCCGGCGTTTTCGTCGGCGTAGATCTGGATGCAGCCACCGGTGGCGGTGCCTTCCAGGTACAGGTCGGCGGCGGTAAACAGTGCGCAGGCAGACTGGGGGATGATGCCGGATACGTTTCGGTATAACTCATATAACGCATCATGTTCGTCTTTATACGCGCTCTTGAACTCCAGGCAGCGCAGGCTGTTGACCGGCCTTTCCCATACAACGTATTCGAATAGCTTATCCAGGCTGGTGAGGCGGACTTTTTTTCCTTCTTCCTTGAACGCGCCGATTTCGATCAGCTTCTTAATCACAGCCCTGGTCCAGGGGTAGGAGACGCCTGTCTGCACAGACGCCTGGTTCATGGTGGCCTCTTCCGTTTTAATGAAGTAACAGACCACTTTCCAGGATCCCGGGGACGTGATCTTCACATCTCCGGCTGCTACGCCACGGGGTTTGCCTGTGGGGAGCTTCTGGAATGCTCCTCCCATCTTAAAGAGCGCTGCTTTCGCATCCGGGGTCATCGCCGGAGCATAGAGTTTTACGACTACTTTTTTGCCTTCGAACCGCTGACCGATCGTCTTGGCGTACAGGCTCAGCTTAGCCGCCGTCTGCATGGTAGCCCGGGTCAGCTTAATTCCCACGAAAAAAACAATAGATTCCTGCTCGATGATCAGCTCGTAGGTATCCCCATCATAGCTCACCGTCTCGATGGCTGCCGATGGGTGATCCCTCCGTAGCAGATCGATGACCGCCTGCACTTTCGGGTTGCCCGGCTGGTTCTTCAGGCTCATTAAGGGGCCTTATGGCCCCAGAGAATATAAATATCTTTCATATTGTAGGAGCCTTCGGCTCATGTGTAAACGCAGTTTAAAGAAAGGATCGCACCTTGCCGGAAGGGTTGATACCGGCGCGCATGGGCACCTGGCAGAGGGATATTTCCTGGCCAGGTGCAGGGCGTATCACTATCTGCCCGGCAAATGCATGTACGATCAACTATCCAGTGTATATTCTATGCTTTACGCACCGAACATCCTTGTCGGCTTAAACTTAGGCATGCCCGCTTTGAAATTTGTGCTACCCAGTTTGTCCCAGGGTCCCGTAGATGTGATCGGCGCTATGCCCGCCGCATCATACCCCGGCATCGAATAGCTGCTCATCGACGGGATAGGCACGTTCGGTATTGCGAGTCCTGCCATGGACGGATACCCGAAGCCTTGTGCCTGCATTGGTGTCATCAGCCCTCCGGTACTCGTACTCGGTACTGCTGCCTCCGGAACATCTCCTCCTGTCATACCACTACTGGCTGCCAGAATCCGCACATCCGTACCCTCCGGCGGTGCCTGTCCCTCCATGTAGATGGCTCCGGCACTCGTCGCTAACAGCGGCAGTACCAGAAGTACAACGCATAAAACTTTTAGTATATTTAACCTCACCTCATACCCTCCTATATGATTACTTATGGCTCAAATATAATCATTTGTTTATTATAAAATAAAGTTTATTATAACTACGAACGGGGTTGAAGTTATTATTCCTCAGGTTGATGCCCTTAACGAGCTCAGTCTTGACTAGATTTTATTGTAAATGGTGTGAAAAAGTATGGCCCCAGCTTCTTTATAATCAAACGCAAAGACGCCACAAGTCGGGTGATGATCGGGATCCTGGTCAGGTATAAGCTATGATAAACGTGATCGATCGCTACGCTGTGCCAGATATGACCGATAAACAGAATACAGGTACCAGCCCTTGCTAATG
This sequence comes from uncultured Methanocella sp., assembly GCA_964548585.1. Lineage (GTDB taxonomy): Archaea > Halobacteriota > Methanocellia > Methanocellales > Methanocellaceae > Methanocella_A. Next base: position 8,823 of record CAZJRS010000103.1, read on the forward strand.
AACGACTCAACAATACGAACGCTGCGCTGTGCCAGTGCCACACAGATCTCACAGATTAATCTGGATTCCACGGATTAAAACTAATTTCACTGATGGAGTCGATTTCACAGATTAATAGTCTATTCAGTTTAATTGATCACTCCTCGGGACGAATCTGTGTAATCAACCTCATCCGTGATATCGGAAAAAATCTGTGCAATCCAAAGTAATCTGTGAGATCTGTGTGGCACAGGCACAGCGCAGCGATCGTTCACCTTCCCAGGTTCATATACACCAGGACTCACCGGGAACATCAACAAAAGTTTTTCATGAGACGCAAAAGCAAATAAGGTTCATCCATCTCTCAAGGCTTGCGTTTTAAACTCAAATCTTTGCGGATTTGCATTTGAAATACCAGTTTTTGAGCAGAGATTTAATGATTTTAAAAATACTTTCACCGCGCTTCGAAGTGCCTTATATACGATACTGCTCAACTGTAATT
>CAZJRS010000104.1:0-9287 GCA_964548585.1 uncultured Methanocella sp.
TTTATCGATGGTTTCATTACGACGAACGTGCTTTTGTACTCTGTGACAGTTCGACACCCGTGCGTTATAGTATCCAGGCAAGAAGGCGAGAAGACCCGGCGTGCGCTCATCGAAGCAGAGCTGCTGGATACCAGCCTCAAAATCAGGTCGGATGACCTGCACTTGTATATTCCTGTGCTTCCGGATGTTTCCGACGCCATCCTGCAAAACGTGACCTCAGGTCTGTCCATCGGGCAATGTGAGTTCGAAGAGGCTGAGAAACGGAAGACAGTCGAGGAACTTGTCGGCTTTTCACCGTCCTATGAAGTCATAGGCGACATAGCAGTCACCACTCAAAGCTACGATCATGCCGTTTGTGAAGCCATCATGTCTGTCCACCGGAACGTAAAAACTGTGCTGGAGCCGATCACAGGTGTCATCGGAGAATTCCGGGTCAGGGAGTTCAAAGTCGTATGTGGCGAAAACCGCACGGTAACGACCTGTAAGGAGCACGGTTTTACCTATGAGATGGACCTGGCAAAAGTGTATTTTAGTCCCCGGCTGTCAACCGAACGCAAGCGGGTGATCGACCAGGTCAGCGACATGGAGCTTGTCGTCGATATGTTCGCAGGAGTAGGTCCTTTTGCGATACCTATGGCAAAGCGGGCTATGTACGTGGTAGCTGTGGATAAGAATCCAGATGCTGTTGAGTATCTGAAGAAAAATATCTTGATCAACCACGTGAGCAACATCGAAGCCATCTGCCTGGATGCCAGGGACATAAAACTGCCCCAGCTGGCAGACCGGGTAATCATGAACCTGCCTCACTCGGCCCACGAGTTTCTGGATAAAGCCTTTGAACTCGTGAGAGCAGGGGGGATGATCCACTACTATGATATCCGGCCGGAAAGCGAGATCTTTGACGCCGTGATCAAGGTCGTGAGAGACAAAGCCAGCCAGAGCGGGTGCCTGATCGAGATCGTAAGCAAGCGGATCGTTCGATCGTACTCGCCTCACGAGTATAATATCGTGCTGGATATCCGGGTGACGGGTAAAAAACAGGATTTCGACGATTGAAATACCCTGAAGAACCTGGAAATACCAGGAAATATCGGCCGGTTCTGTCGTTATACTGGTACGGTTAAGCGGGCAGACAAATACCAAATATGATGCCTGGCCGCTCTAAAAAAATAAACTCTGGAGCTAAGCACGTTTTCAAACGTGCTTAGCCCCAGAATCGCCCGGGGTTGGCACTTCTGTTTTTCCAGCGTCAGCCGTACTGATATACCCATACAATATGGCGGCTGTCAGTGCGCCGATGATCGGTCCTGCCACAAATATTGGGTATTGCCACCAGAGATTAGCGCCTCCGAGTACCCAGTCTGCGAGGTATGGTCCAAAGGCGCGGGCAGGGTTGATCGCGCATCCGGTCAGGTTGCCTACGACAGCGATATCCGCCGCCACGACCAGGCCGATAATGAGGCCGGCCCAGCCCGGGGGAGAGCGCTTATCGACCGCTGTGCCCATGATCGCCAGCATCAAGAAGAATGTGGCTACCGCTTCGCAAAGCATAGCCTGCCAGTAGCTGACACCTGCAAACATCGCCGTGGCCCCCAGGCCAGTCGCGAGGGAGCGGGTGCCCCAGATCAGGTAGACTGAAAAAGATGCCAGCGACGCCCCTGCAAACTGTGCAAGGAGATACGTTAACAGATCTTTTCCAGGCAGCCGTTTTGTGGCCCACAGGGCAATACTGACCGCAGGGTTGATATGTGTACCTGAGATGTGGCCGAAGGCGTAGATCATGGCTGTGACTGCCATGCCGAAAACCAGGCCAATGGCCACCCATGCTGCAATATCCAGGCCGATGTTAAACGGATTACCCACCACCGAAGCCTGGCCTTGCAATAGCAGCACTGCGGTCGCCACCGAGCCAGTCCCCAGGAATACTAGCACATAAGTGCCGATAAGCTCTGCGAGAGAACGTTTGAACAGGCTAAATTCTGCCATACGAACCCGACCTGATAAGGGGATATGCTCCCCTCAAACTGCCTCTTTCCAGTTGCAGTACGCGCACTTGTAGTCAATGCGATTGGCAGCGCAGAACTTGCACGACCTGGCCGGCGAGTGGGGCTTGTCCGGGTGAAGCGCAATGATGTTAGTCATGAGCGTAGCTGTCACCGGTTCGCTGGTCAACAGGCACGGAAAGTCGGCCAGTCTCATGAGTGCCGAGAACCGCACTGTAATCGCACAGGCAGGGTACGTGTACCACTGCGGGTTCATCACGGCTTCGTTCCGCTCGATCGGACTGAGGTCTACCGGCAGGCCGCCAACCGTGCAGCCCGAGCCCCTTGGCCGGTGGTCGATGATGCGCTCGCCTCTCTCGATCATGTCCATGAAGTCGACGTTGTGCAGCTCTGCGGCACCGCCTCTCGTAGGGTTGTTCAACACGTAGTTGTGGAACCGCTTGGTCAGCAGATCGGTGACCATCGTCGAGGTGAACCCGTCCATCCAGAGAATCTTAGCTACGGCAGCCGCGGTAGAGCCGGTGGCGAGGCTGAGCACCGCATACTCATCCTTGAACTTGCCTTTAGCCTGGTTAAGCGAGCTCTCCATGACCGCCGATGTAGCATCGATGATCCCCATGACCACGTCGTCCTTGGTCATGTTAAACATGGACTGCGAGATGTGGTGCGCTATGTCCCCGACACAGTAGGCCGGTACGGTCAGGATGTTGCCGTAAAACACTCCCGCGTCCAGGGCTGCCTTAACCGTAGGCTTCATCCGGGCTTTGTACGCGTTCATATATTTGCGGATATCAAAGGACGTAACCCCCGCCTCGTCCATAAGCAAAGCCTGGGCTTCGGATGGCTGATCGTAGACGAGCTGAAGCATTTTAACCTCTTCCCGGGTGGCTTCTGCCGCGGTTTTCCCCGCCTCGATGGCTGCCTGGAACCTGCCGCCGATGCCGTAGGACGTGTCCATGCCCCAGGACTTAGCACTTAGGATAGCGCGCTTGTGCTCAACCGGGATATCCACAGTCTGCAGGATCTGGTTGACCACGTTACTTGTGCTGCCCGGCACAAAGGCGAAGTCCACCACACAGGTCGGGCCGTAGAACCCGCCATAGCGGCGGATGGATTCCTTGCTGATGAGAGCTTCAGCCTTGCCTATTGCCTTAATGAATTTTTCGGCGGATTTTCGGAAGGCTTTGTCTTCCTCGTAGAGGATTTCGAGGATAGGCGGGGTCTGGTAATGCTCCACCATCGGATCGTCTTCCGGTCTCACCGTCTTCGTCATGCTCTTCAGGATGTCGTAGTGGGCGTTCACAGAGTTCACGTGCAGCGCGAAAACCTCTTTACTCTGGGCTCCGGCAGGCTTCATCTTATTGACCGCATCCACGTAAGGCTTCGCGTGAGTGATCTCGAACTTGCCCCCACGGTGGGCCTTGATGGCTGAAACGTCTGCTTTCTGCGCACCGATCGCCTCGTCGACCATCTTGCTGAAAAGCTCCTGGCCGGCAGTTTTTCCCATCTGCTTTGCTACTACCATCTGCTTTGCCATAGTATCACACCTGAATAATACGTTCAGTCGGCTTGCCGATGCCGGCTTTTAACCCGGACACCAGGGCTGCTGATAATAAATAGATAATAGGTTGGGTAGATTAAATACTTGCTCTTCGTAGTTTGATCAACAACTACCAAAGGTAAAGGGCTTTTTACGATTACATTTACCTATGCATCGTTAAAACATTATGACGGTTGCAGGGCTTTCCCGTAGTACCAGGGATGCTGGGGAGCGAGACTGTACCGGGGACTTGTACCATTTTAGCAGGTAACTGTGTGAACTGCAAATCATTTGCCCATGTCAGTTAGGAGATCAGCCGCTTTATTAACTGTCTGACCGCTTCCATATCGGTCCGCCGAGACGCAAATTTTAAATACCGGGTTTTACATTAATGGTATGCTTTAATACAAATGCCGCCGTGGCTTAGCCCGGCATAGCGGCTGATTCGTAATTTGCGGATTTATTTGGCACTTTTACCATTTTCATTATTCTGCATCGAAATGGTATTGCAGCTCCCCACTTTTCACACTTTTATGAGCATCGGGATGTATCCGGGGGACGTCCCATGAATAACATTCCAGAGCTTAAATTTGCCTTCTTTTAAGTACACCTGCCGACTACTGCGTCAGTTTGGTGAGCAATGGCTTATTTGGGGCCGATGGCTTATATATTCTTCCGCAGGGTGGGGCTGTCTGCCGAATTAGTGGATACAAACACCAAGGGCCCATAGAGAAAGTGTGCCCACGGTCAAATTTGGAGGCCACAGATTAGAGGAAAGGTGCGCCGGTCTGTGAAGAACAGTTGCCGGCGACTCTAATGGCGTTTTTGGAAAGAAATTCTGTGGCGCCGGTGGAAGTGACAAGTCCGGCGCCATGTCTCGTGATCGAAAGATAGCATTTCGACTTGCTGCAATCGCCACAATGATATAACGTACGTTTTGTTACTAATAACTCTCCGCGATATCCAATTAATTGTAAAATAGTCAAGTTTACTATCGTTTACAATGCCCGAGTCAGTCAGAACGATATCTGGTATAAGTTAGTTCTCATAAGAAAAAGTAATGCGGAGGATGCGCCCCGCTCGCCCTTTCCTGTGTTTTAGTCCTTCGGAGACCACTTCTTCATGAACTGGCCTTTGCGCCCGTTCTCGGTGGTGCGCTGCCTTATCCTCATGTCGGTGTGAGTCTTCGGGTTGTTAACACGTTCCTTCGCCATGCCTTTTCACCTCCGTCTACTCGATCATCTTATAAAATTAAAATAGTCCAAATCCACCCTTTGGCTTCTTTGGCATCTTTAGTTCTGGCATCTTATAATCAGGGAGCGACATATCGAAGAGGCCCAAGGATGACTTCTTCTGCATAGATGGCGCCTTCTTTTTGGCGGTTGTCTTCATCGTTGTCGTGGCTTTCTTAGTGACCGGTTTTTTCTTTGCGGGCTTCTTACCTTCGATCTTTGCCAGACGGTCATCGTGTGTTTTTATGCTGTGACAATTAGGACATAAAGCCCGTCCATTCTGTGTTACGGTGCGTCCTTTGTCGGCCCATCCCTTTTGGTGGTCGAATTGCTTGGCCCGCATATCGAGCGGCTTCTTGCAGATTGCACACTTGTTGCCTTGTTGTGCGAGGATCTCATTCTTTTGCACAACTGTAAATGCCCTGCGCTTGTCCCTGCCAGCATTTTTATCTTTTGTCCCGAACGGGTCATCAAAGCCGAACATTATTTCGCCTTCTTTATCAAACACTTGTATAATAAGCAATTGATGTGCAACAATATATATCTTTCGACACTATAATAAATCGCCTAATGCTAACTGCATAGACATCTGCTTAATTCAAAAGCCATAGATAAGATAAGAAAATACGACATCATCTATCGTGTCAATGTAATACCTGCACATCGCGTGCCACGGACTCCACAGGCCAACCAGGTTAAGCCCATAGGCTTGTCTGGATATGGTTGCATGGCGCCCGGTGGCGAAGTGCCTCCCTGGTCAAATTTTCAAGCCTGCTCTGCGTCTGCCGTGCATGAGTAGGCGATTGTAGTATTCGCCGAAAAATAGTTATACCAATGGACGCCTACAGTAGCCTGTAGCATGACATTATTCGTATAGTTAAAAGGTGAATGGCCCCCGCACGGATGACCTCCGAGGCGACCCGCACAGTAAGAGCCCCAAGGCGGTCACTACATTCTTTTCCTTCGGCTCTCAAATCTAAATTTTGCGAAATTACATGCACTAAAAAATTTTTGCTTTGTTTCAAAACGACTGAACAGTCGTATCTAATGCTAATATAGCTAAAATCTACAATATTTTATCAACGATTTGAGGTATCCACACCATTCACCGTGGGCGGGTACCCATAAAAGCCCAGTACTGCGGGCAATTCACCTTACCCTTATCGGATTTCTCGATATATAATCCTTTACGCGTGAGATGCATTGCTCGTTGTCGTCTGGGCTCCGTACAGGAGATTACACACAATGGCAATAACCTTTGAACCAAGAGTCCGGTTGCACCTGAAAGGGCCGCTGGACACATGCATAGCATCTACGATCACAACCTACGAGATAGTCGGAGCAATGGACATCGTGGACATCCTGGAGCTGCCTCGATCCCAATACTGGAGCGTACGCTATCGGCTTGACAGGCTCGTTCGTAAGGGAGTCCTTCAAGTCCAGATTACGAGACGTCAGCGGTTCTATTCATTCAACCCGGAGGTAGGCGTATGAGCCTCGACTTTAACTCGGATACAGAACCGGGAACAGAGACCAGGGTGGAGGGCCGCATGCTCATCTACAAGATTGATACCTATAACACCATCTGGGTGTACGTGAGGGACCATCCGTTTTGCACAGAGGCCAAAATCATATCGGTAATGCACTCGAAGATCGACCGTAAGATAATCCGTAATAACCTCGACGCCCTGGTCAAGTATGGCTTTGTGAGCGTACAGTTCTCTAAAGATGTCGATGGCGATATTGAGTACTTCAGCCACTATCTTCCGGAGGTTAGGTTATGAGTGATGGCATCGACCAGGTACTCGAGGTCGTGGACACCATGATCAGAACTTGGCGTCTGAACGGTGTCGACGGCGACTGTGTCTGCCTCGCACGAGGTAAGGACTACAAGATACAGCCGAACGGAAAAGGCAAGCATGAGACGTGGCATAACGATTTAATCATACTAGGCCCAAGCACGAAGACCAAGGTCTTGCAGTGGCTGGCACAGAACACACCGGAGATCTGGGACCTCTACTGGAGCCCGCTGGTCTATACGGGGAGCTTTGGGAAGGAGAACGCGAAGGCGTCCTGCTTCGCCTGGGGCGACATCGACAATGGCAAAATGGAGATCGTTCCGCCATCCGTGTATTGGGAGACCTCCAAAGGCAGATTCGCCGGCCTGTGGATGCTCGATAAGACGTACCCGGCGTCGGAGGCAGCACAGATCAGTAAGGAAATAGCGTACGGCATCGGCGCCGACCATGGCGGATGGGATCTCGTCCAGGTTCTCCGCATTCCCAGAACCAAGCACCATAAGGACCCGAACAACGTCCAGACGGTAGGTGACTTCAAGTGGAACAACTAATATACACGCCGGGCGAGATACGGGAGTTTATTAGGAAGGCCAGGGTGAAAGCCCAGTTATCTGCGGAAAACTCCATGGTGGAGACCGTGGAGCTCCAAAGGGAGCCCACAGCGAGCGACTCTATGTTCCAGAAGGAGGTCAAGGAGATCGGTCGTGACTTCCTCCGTCAGAAGTGTGACGATATGGGTGTCAATGGGTCGCTACGTGCCGAGATCATGTCCGAGTACCCTCTGCCAGAGGGCGAGCGTTCCGAGGCCGATTACGGCCGGCATCACAGATTCGCTGAAGCAGGGATCCTGTACGAGGATGCTCTGGTGATGTCCAAGAGTTCCGTTCACGGCCAAAGGCTCAAAGGCCGAGACAATCAACTCCGCCTCGAGATGGCAAAAGCGTATAGGGATGAGGGCAAGCAGGGGCCGCTGACCCTGAAGAAGGAAAAGACTCTGGTAGCGCAGGTTCACGGGCAGCTCCGGGCGCTGGCGTGCGAAGGCATATGGGCAGGTGATCTGCTCGCCCAGGACGATCAGGGTGCTGACTGGCTCATAGAAGGCTGGTGGATAAAGAGAGCTGGTGGTATCATTGCTGGTGAGTCGAAGACTTTCAAGTCCACCGCCGGAGCGACCGAGTTTGCAGTCTCTGTAGCGACGGGGGCACCGATGATGGGCAAGTACAAGGTTCTACAAAAGGGCCCTGTAGTCTTGTTCGATGGAGAGAACAGCCTCCGAACAATCGGGAAGCGCATCAAGCGAGTACTTTTAGCCAGAAGGCTGGCAGGCGATATAAAGGTCGTTGACGGCATTATCCGGATAGTATTCGCGGAGGACCCACCCATCCTGATAATCCCGAAGGGCAAGACGCCGATGATGGGCACAGATCACGGCATGGCTGCTTTCGATGAGATTGTAGGCAAGGTCAAGCCTGTGTTAGTTATCATGGACCCGCTGTATAAAATGTTCGACGGCGACATCAACATGCCGAAAGACGCTGCGAGACTAACGCAATGGCTGACTGAAGCACAGACGAAGCATGATTGCGCACTCTGCGTAGTTCACCACTACAACAAGAACGATACCAAGAGCGGCGGCAACCGTATGATGGGCTCTGTGTATCTATATGCATGGCTGCAGGTCGGCTGGTACTTTACAAAGCAGAACTCCAACGAAGAGAATCCGGATAGCACCGGCAAACCCGTGCACTTGACCATAGAGCGTGAGTTCCGCGACGAAGAATCCCCAGAAAAGGTCGACATGATACTTATAATGGGCGAGGACACAGAAGGCAACCTATCGTACGAGGTTGACGTGGATGTCCACAGGGGCAAGGCAGAAAAGAAGTCAGAGCAGAAAACACAGTTGACGAACGACTACCGGACAGAGGTTAGGACGTACCTAAACACCAAGCCCGAGACGTACAGTGCGTTTGCCACGCCGATGGCCTTGGATATGCGTAAGGTACTGCCCCATCTGGCACGCCAGAAGCTGATCGACACAATCAAGGCTATGGGTACTGTGGGGGAACTAAGGACGATCAGCAAGGATAAGAGCGGCAACCCGAAGTTGGGACTTCTGCCAAAGGACAGAGTGCAGAGTAACGTATAGGGGGTTGTTTGTGAGCCAAATTAACCCCAACCAAACCCAGGGGCTAAACCCGAAGGTGAAACCCGACGGGTTTGCTGTCAACGCACTCTCTTTTTGACCCCCTCAAACCCGAGCGGGTTTAGATGAAACCCACAAAACCCGTGTGTATATAGAATACACGGGTTTGGTATTGGGTTTTGGCTTTTCTGTTTACCCTGTAAAAAAGCAGAAAATTGCTCCCAAAACCAGCAGTTAGCAGGCGTCTTTCACCCTGTGCATTTCCATAACTCCGTGCGCCAACCACGTTCAGCACCTGTGCGAGTTAATGCTATTACGCCATCAGCAGTTGTCCAAGTATAGAAAGTCCGAGGGGCGTTTGGCATGGCGTGTTAAACTCATCAAAAGGAACACTCCACAACTTGTGGCCATGTAACCATATCCAGACAGACTGGAAAACTCCACCTGGTGGTCCAGCAGTGATCGTATGGTGCCCGGTACAAAGGGGATTAGAACATTACCCCCCCCACCCTTGGCCCTCTTTTTAGAAAAACCATTCTTGAAGCGGGATAGTTTATTAAGTTGGGG
>CAZJRS010000105.1:0-8931 GCA_964548585.1 uncultured Methanocella sp.
CAGAGATCGCAACCACACACTTCACAGAAGGTGCGCCCCTCGACTCCTCATCAAACATGAACATAACTTATCCGCAAATTTATGCGGATGCATCCATATACCGATTAAGGTATATATAGTCTTGCATTCACCCCGAAGGATTAATGAAAAACTGACGGATACTTGCAAACAAGATATACGATATATATCTTGTATTTTTAGCACTTCAACCGCTGTATTGCAGCATGCCTCGTGCGGAACATAATAACGCCTATGTTGGTATATATATCTTTTTGTTGATCGTTTGATGGATGACAATTCACTGGTAAATATAGTAAATAAAAAATAGAGTGGTCAGTCCTCTTTCCACTTGAGGACCGCCACACCGATGCCGAACAGGACGATGCCCAGCACACCCACGAGCGCCAGATTGGTGATCGCTTCGCCGGTATTACCCGTGATCATCGCGCTTCGCAACCCGTCGTTCAAATAGGTCAATGGCGAGATGTCTGCGATGAACTGCAGGAACCATGGCATGTTGCCGACCGGTATGAACGACCCGGAGACGAACATCAGCGGGAAGGTGATCGCGCTCGCAGCGTTCTCCGCGGCATCGACATCCTTGACGAACGCAGATAGGATCATCCCGAGGCCGGAAAATACTGCGGCCCCGGCGATGATCAGGAGTATGGTTACCAGGTTGATGTTCGGCTGGATGTGGAACATCAGCCATGCTACGGTCAGGGATATTGCCACCGAGAGCATGATGATAAGCGTCTGGGTGATGATCTTGGCCGCGTTCCATTCTACCCGGGAGATCGGCGTAGTTGCCAGCTTTCGGAACACACCAGTCGCCCGATTTCGGGCTGTCGTGGAGACTGTGCCGTTCACTGCGGACGACATGATAGACATGCCGATGACGCCCGGTAGCAGGAAGTCAATGTAGTTGATGTTCGAAGTCGCAACGTCCTGTGTGGTTACGATGACGTAGGTTTTGGCTCCAGACATCTGCATGTTAAAGCCGTTGGCGACCTGCTGGACCACAGCGATAGCCGCTCCTGAGGTGACCTTAGACTTGTCATAGTACACGAGAAGACCGTCGGTGGAGTCATTGCCTGCCGCTTTCGCTGCCATGACTTTTTGCCCGAATCCCGCAGGAATCTCGACGTATGCATCGATCTTCCCATCTTTCAGGGACTGGGAAAGATTCATCCCGGAACCGTCCTTCAAGACTATCCCTGTGGTGGAGTTTAATACGCCGATGAAGTTTTTCGACATCTCCGAACCGTCGCTGTCCTGGTAGTACAGCGTCAGCGGCCCGGACGATCCGCCGAACAGGTACCCGATCAGCAGGAATAAGATAATCGGGAAGACGAGAGTCCAGAAGAGCGCTCCCTTGTTTCTTACGTACGACAGCAGGCTGTACTTCACGTCAGTGGTTAGTCTCGACATTACTGGTCCCTCCCGGAATTTCCGCTGTCTACATTACGTTTGTTCCTGCATTTCCGCACCCAGAGCTCAACTACCACGGTACATAGCAGCAGGCCGGAGATCTTGATAAGGTCAGCCATGGATACGAAGGGAAATGGCCAAAACATGTGGCCCATATACCCAGATACATTCTGAATGATGATCTGTGAGATGAGATCGAACATTTTACTGCCCTCCTTCGGTGAGCTTTTCGCCGGTCAGGTTCAGGAATACGTCCTCAAGCGTCGACTTTTTCACGTAGAGTTCCTTGCAAGGCGTGTTGCCGGTATTGAGAATTGAGACGGCCATCGATATGCTTGCCATGCCATCTCCCTGGGGCAGGGTTGCATAAACGTCGCTACCCTCGGCTCTGCTGTGAGGAATTTCTCTGATCAACTGTTCTTTTGCTGCAGCACTGCATTCCCGGATGATCAGCGTGTTGCCGCCGCCGTAGGCGTTGATGAGGTCTTCGGGCGTCCCCTCTGCGACGATTTTTCCCTTATGGATAATGTCCACCCGGTCGGCCAGGTAATATGCCTCGTCCATGTAGTGCGTGGTCAGGAAGACGGTTTTACCTCGGCGCTTAAGTTCCTTGACGGCTTCCCAGACGTCCCTCCTTGCCCGCGGGTCCAGCCCGGTGGTCGGCTCGTCCAGGAAAACGATTTCCGGATCGTTGACGAGCGAGATGGCGATTCCGACTCGCTGCTTCAGCCCGCCTGACAGATTCTTGAAAAGCACGTTACGCTTGTCCTTCAGGTCGAACATTTCGATGAGGCCGTCGACGCTGACGTGCTTCGGGTACATCTGCCCAAAGTAGTCGATGTTTTCGTATACCGTCAGCCAGTCGAACGCGTTGAAGCTCTGCGGCAATACGCCGATTTTTTGCTTGATCTTCATCTCGTCCCGGCGGATGTCGAGACCCAGTATATTAATTGAGCCGGAAGTAGGCGTTTTGAGACACTCGATCATCTCTACGGTGGTGGTCTTGCCAGCCCCGTTGGGGCCGAGAAAGGCGAATACCTCCCCCTTGCCGACGTTGAATGATATATCGTTGACGGCGGTAAAGTTGCCGTATTTTTTGACGAGAGACTTGACCTCGATGACATTTTCTGACATGATTATTATTCTCCTGAAATTTTCTTGTGTGCGCTGGCCATTTCTGTGACCGCCCGGCTGAAGAACTCTTTCCGGGCCTGCGGAATGCGCATCAGGTTGCGGAGGCCGAAGTTCAGAAGCCTGTTTTTGTAGTCTTTCTGGGGATAGTCCAGCAAGCCGTGTTTCCGGTAAAAACGGTAATCTGCGCCGAATACCCCGCTCATATTGTACACGAGGTCCCGGAAGACCAGGTGCCCGCCGAGGCCGAGGAAGTTCGCAGGCCGCTGGAAGTTTTCGGCAGCGCTCCAGTGGATGCGGTCCGCCAGTTCCCGCAGCATGGCTGTGATGTGTACCGGGTCTCCGGACTCGTCGGTCACGAACCCGGCAAGGTTTCCGTTACCGATGTTGACACGGGCCTCAAGCTCCTGCCGCAGGTCGGGAAAGCCGCTCAACGGGCCGGATATGATGTATCCGATCTGCTTGAGGTCCTCGCTCGGGCTGTGGCCGGTGAAGAATGAGCGGTCGAAGAACAGCTTCCATCGGGCAGACAGGCTACGGTCTTTGATGCTGCCCACGTATACGATCGCTTCAGCACTCATGATCCGATCATAGGCAGCGCGGAAGCCGTCCTTGTACACGCAGTTGTTATCGTAGCCGCATTTGATGCACCCGAGGCATCCGCCGTTTATTTTAACATCATAGAGGTTGACCACGTCGACATTCCCGGCGCTTTTCACGAAGGACTCTATCATCCGGTTCAGGTTGACATCGGCGGCAGTGGCATCGGTAACAACGGCGATTCTATTACCGGCTACACTCGTACCAGAGACAATCTGTCCGGAAATGTACTCCGGAACCTGTCGAGGCACGGGCGGGAACCGGACTTCGGTGGGCCGCCGGTTCTCGATCGAGTCGAAGAACATGCGGAAGAATTTGAGCAGCATATCTTGCTTACTCTGGTCCATCAGGTCGTTCATCTCCGCGGAGAACCCGTCCACGTACTTCATGCCCAGATCACAGGATACGGCGTTGACATAGTTGTGGGCTGTGTGGTCGTAGAAGTGAACTGAAGTGGTAAGCGCAGTGGCATACTTGCCCCGGAACGCTTCAGGTGCTTTCTCGAAGGCCATCTCGATGAACGTTTTCAGCTGAGAAGGTACGGAGAAGTGGTAGACGGGAAACGTCCAAACAATCCCGTCTGCCGCTTTGACCTCATCGATGATGCTCAGGAACAGACTGGCATCAGTCTGGATTTTCTTGATGTCCCGGCCGACATGATAGACGCTGTACTCGTTTGCGGGAAAATGCTTCCTCGCGTAGTTGAAATACTGGAGGGAAATGCTGTTCTCACCCTTCGGGCTACCGCTGATGACGACAATTTTCACTGCTATACCTCCCTTATTTCTTCTCGATGGCATTGCTCAGCAGGTTCATAGAGTGCCGGACATACTGCTGGTGGCTGATACCCCGGGATTCCAGCACAGTCTGAAAGTTCGGGTTGACATTCACGATTCGCTCGCTTGCTGAGGCGAGGAAGATGGCAGTTTCCAGCGGGTTGACATCCTTCCTGATGGTGCCGTCTGAGATGCCCGTTTTGATGGCATCGCACATGATCGTGATCAGTTCCTGGGACAGCGTGTTGATCTCTCCCGCAGAATTACAGCACGAAGCATTGAACCGCTGGGAGTTTGAGTATTCGAACAGCCGGTAGTAGTCAGGGTACTTCTGGAAAAAAGCCAGGTAAGCATCCCCCACTGCGGCGATCTTATCAATTCCCATCGCAGCGTTGCTCGCACCCTCCTTGAACATCCGGTTCATGATCCTGGTCGCTCGCAGGACAATGGCGAAGAAGATCTCCTCCTTGTCCTCGAAATAGAGGTATAGAGTTGCTCTATTGACTCCGACTTCTTTCGCGATGTCACCCATGGTAACACTATCGAAGCCTTTCGAGAAGAACAGCTTCTCAGCGGCGTCGACGATGGCGTTCCGCTTCTCTTCCTTTTCTCGCTCTTTGATGTCTGTGAAGGACATTCTGACCACGCAACTTAACACTGTGTAAACAACGACTACAATATGTTATAACGATAACACAGTGTTATCATGCTAACACACTGTAATCAAACTATATAAGGGTTTCCTGCACGTATCCGGGCGCATAGTCCCGTTCGCTTTACGCATACGCTCGGGAAGCCGAATATGGATTATTTCTCACTTACCACTCATCTTTTTTCCACCATCGCCTGTGGTGGGATGTGGCGTGAAAAATTTCGTGCAGGATGCCACTGATGATGCCGCCGATCAGCCCGATGGCTGCGAAGAGTGCCGCGGTCCTGACAGAGTTCAGGCCTGTCAAGGCGTGCAGTCCCTCCAGCAGCGCGGAGTTGAAGTTCGGGAACCACTCGAGGAACCGTCCAAGTAAATATCCAAAGACGACACCCACGAATGAGTGAAATAAGATCCTTAATACCATGTGATACCTCCATTTTATTTGTGTAATGATTCCTTTAGCCTCTGAAGCCTGTCAGAAATGCGGCTAAGCCGGCCTTCATACTGGCTCAGCTTTTCCTTCGGCAAATCCTCCAGGTATGAGATGTAACTCTCCAGTTCGCTGATGCTGCCTTCGGCAGTGTACGGCCCCTGCGGTTGCTGATGACCATGGTCGTGCCCATGCATACCTATCTCCTCCATGCCAAGAGAGGTCAGCTCGTAGCGCTGATCCTCTCGCTTCCAGATCATCGCCTCTTCTGTCAGCTGGCTCAACAGCGGGTAGATCGATCCGGGAGAAGGCCTCCACGCGCCCATGCTCATCCGTTCAACGGACTCCATGATCTCCGCCCCATTCTTGGGCGATTCGCTGAGCATGTAGAGAACTACGTACCGCATACCGCCCCAGCGCCGGAGCTTATGGATGTTTTTGAACATGTTTTTGTTCCAGTCTTTGTCCCACCACATATCGGGTCTCCGATACCGTGCTTCGCATGAGTGCGGGTGCTAAGCAGGTAGTCAACCGCCGCATCGCATCATATCGAGTTTCCGATATCGAATCTACGATATCGATTTTACGATATAAGCATTGTGGTGATATGGGTCGTAAAAGGTTACCAGACGGTAAAAGAAAAAGAGTTAATCGATCAGCAGGATCGCCATCGGCTCCGGGTGTCCCTCGATCGGGAACTTCAGTGCCATGCCGGCTTTCTCAGCGGTCTTTTTCATGTTGATACCCACGGCATGCTCGGGTATGCGGGCCATGTTCGGGTGCAGGCATATGCCCGACTCGACGTTACACTTCTCGCACAGCCGGCAGGAGCCGTTGACGAAAGCGAGGGCAAAGCTGTTGCCACTGTTGAAAGCTGCCTTCTCGAGCTCCAGCATAGTGGTCAGGATCGACTTGCTGTACTCGAAATAGTCGCCCCAGAACCTGGTCGCCTCGGCCTTTTTATCTTTAGGGGCTGCTGGGTCGAGCCAGTAACGGTAGATCGATTTTACCACGTCATCGTCTGCCAGGGCTGGCGACCTGAACTTGACGAGCATCACGTACTGGTATTCGCCCAGTATATTTCGGAACTGCTCGGGCGTAGGCACGTGGGGAGGGCACGTCAGCTTTTTCCCGTAGCCCACACAGCCCGCCCGGCACTTGAGAACGACACGGTCCTCGACGAACACCTGGTCTACGGGAATAACTTTGACCTCTACAGCACCCAGATCTGAAGCCAGCTTTTCTAAATACCCGAAATCGACGATTTTCTGCATATACGCTACCTCTTTTTTCGGCAGCTGATACAAGCTCTTCCAATACCATAAACGTTCACTTCATTATGTAGCGTGGCTGCGTACGGCACTGTTTCATCTTATTCATAAACTAGGTGTTAGTCTAACAATTACATTTATATAGTTAGACTAACTAATCAAATGTTGACAAACTCAAGCCGTTAGCCTAACAATACCTCAAAATGTTAGACTAACAAACTTTATACCATCTGACTGACAAATAACATCATCAGATGGTATACTGTGCGGCGACCCGGTCACCGCGTGATCGCATTGACAAAAGAAAAGAAGGAAATAAAAAACGCCATTGTACAGAAGCTCGGCGAGATAGGCGAAAAAGTCGAAACGATGAAAAAGAGTAGCCTTGAGACTGGCGCCGATCTCGGCGACGAAACGCGGGAACTGGATAGCCTCGTCCGAGAGCTGAAAGCCTTACAGGGGCTATCAGCTTTCGACAAAACGGCCTACCAGCGGGAGTACATGCGCAAAAAACGCGCGGAGAACCCCGACTACAGGCCTATCATGAAATCAGTCAAGGACCTGCCAGACTGGCGAAAGTCGCCGGAAAACCTGGAATAGATCCCTGAACCCAAACGACAGAGGTATGACACATGGTATCCATCGGAATCGAATTTCTTCCAAAAATGCCAACCCAGGAGCTAATCGACTACTGTAAGTACGCTGAGCAGAATGGCCTGGATTTCATCTGGGTCACAGATCACTATAACAACCGCAATGTCTTCGCGGAACTGGCACTGATTGCGGCCCAGACCTCGAGGATCAAGCTCGGGCCTGGAGTCACGAACGCTTTCACTGCCAACCCGGCTGTGATCGCGTCCGGCATATGCACCATCGACGAGGTCTCAAATGGCAGAGCGACGCTCGGAATCGGCCCCGGCGACCTGAGCACCCTGCCGAAGATCGGCATCCCGATGGAGACCCCGGTGGCGAGGCTTTCCGAGGCCGTCGGAGTCATCCGCAGGCTCTGGGCCGGTGAAATGGTGAGCACCCCGGAGAATAAGGTATTCAAGTTTGCCGGTGCCCAGCTTGCCTACAAGCCGAAGCAGAAGAACATCCCGGTCTATATCGGCGCCCAGGGCGAAAAGATGCTGGAGACCGCTGGCAGAATCGGGGACGGTGCGCTGATCAACGCCTCCAACCCCAAGGACTTCGCCTTCGCAGTGCCCATAATAAAGAAGGCCGCTGGCGAGAAGAGGTTCGATGTCGCCGCTTACACGTCATTTGCGATCGACGCTGACAGCAAGAAGGCCAGAAGCGCAGTCAAGCCCGTCGTAGCGTTCATCGCTGCAGGCTCCCCGGTGCCCGTCCTCCAGAGGCACGGCCTGGACCTCGCCGCAGTCGAGACCATCAAGGGCGGCCTCGCAAAAGGCGACTTCAAGACGGCGTTCGGAGCGGTTAATGACGCCATGATCGACGCGTTCTCGATCTACGGCACGCCGCAAGAGCTGAAAGTAAAGATAGAGGGCCTGAAGCAGATGGGCTGTACCCAGATCGTCGCCGGCTCGCCCATCGGCACGAACCTGAATACGAGCATCCGGCTCATTGGCAAGTACGTGATTGAGTAAGCGGATACTTATCTGCTTTCTCCTTTTTACTGGGATCGACGAAACAGGCAGCGTACGAGTCAGAGTAGATCCGCTTTCATGAAGTATTTTGTCTTTACCAGCCCCTCGGATGCATGCCCCAGGAAGGAGACAACCTCAACCGGGTTCAAGCCTTTTCGGATCGAGCCTCTTTCAGGAACTCCAGTACCTTTCCCGACACGAGTTCCCCCTGTAAGAGCAGCAAGTCGTGGCCCGCGCCGGGGATGAGTTCTGTCTCAACCTGCGGAGCCACCCCTTTTAGCCGGGCTATGGCTTCCCCGGCCAGGTAGTTCTTCTCGTGCTCGCCGACGATGAACAGCAGTGGCACCTTGAGGTACTCCAGTTCTTCATCCGCCAGCACAGTGGGAGCTGGTACAGGCTTAAAATGGTAGCACCGGCCAGCAAGAGCGCTTTCCGCAATAGTGGCCTCAAAGTACTTTTGGCCTGCCTCGCCGGTCACGGCCAGGTAGTCCTCCATCATCCAGGCCAGGAAATCCATGGGCGAGCCGCTGAAGCTTTTCATCATGCGTTCAGTGACCTCTTCGCGAAGGGGTAATACAGTAGCAGCCGGAGCTATCAGAACCACTTTGCGCAGCCGGCTCGGCCGGCAGACCGCGTATTCTCCGGCAATCCAGCCACCGTAGGACATGCCAACAAGGCTGACACCATGGTCCAGACCAAGGGCGCGGAACAGCCCGTCCAGCCACTCGACGTAGTCGTCGGGGCCTTCGATCTCCCGGGAGTACACGCTGCGCCCGCTATAGTAGACGTTGTCGACTGCGTAAGTCCGGAAGTCTTGAGACCAGGCTTTGATGAATGGCGTCCAGCTCAGGGAGTTGCCACCCAGGCCGTGCAACAGCACCAGGGGTGGTGCTCCCGCAGGCCCGCTGATCCGCACGAAGGTCTGGCCGAAGGAAGTCTCCACCAGCATAGGCTCTGAAGGCACGGGCCACTTCTTCGCTTTTTCATCGTACATCTTCAGGTACTCTGCTTTTGCATCCGCCGATACGAACGG
>CAZJRS010000106.1:0-8758 GCA_964548585.1 uncultured Methanocella sp.
AACCCGCCATGTCGCAGGACTTCTTCCGGGGTTCCCGAAAGCACGATACGGCCGCGGTCGAGGACGCACACCTTGTGTCCCAGCTTCAGTGCATCGCGATTGTTGTGCAGTACGACGATGCTGGTGATCCGGTCTTTCTTCAGCCGATCTCTCAGATTCTCCATGATCGTGTCATGCATTTCCCGGTCAAGTGCGCTCAGTGGCTCGTCGAGTAGCAGCAGCGCCGGCTCAATGACAAGGCTGCGGGCCAGCGCTACTTTCTGCTTTTGGCCGCCCGAGAGCCTGGCCGCCTTCACGCCTTGCAGTTCCCACATGCCAACAGGGTCCAGTTCTGCCTTAACCCTTGAGCGAATTTCCAAGGCCGGCAGTTTTCTCATCCGGAGCCCGAACGCCACGTTGTCGAAGACGCTCATGTGTGGAAACAACGCGTAATTCTGGAACACGTAGCCGATGTTGCGCTGTTCGGGAGGGACATCGATTCCCTCGTCCGAATAGAATAGCCTCCTTCCATCTGCCTCAATACTCCCGCCATCAGGCGCCATGAGGCCAGCGACCAGGTTGAGCACAGTCGTCTTGCCAGAGCCGTTGTTGCCCATGAGCACCAGCGTCTCGCCGCCTTCGGCGGTTAGCTTCAAATCGAGGGTGAAGTCTCGCAGTTTCCTGGTCACGCTAATCCTGAGCATGGATGAGCCCCCTTCTTGTGAGTATCTTCACCGTGACAATGACCACAAAAGAAATGATCACCAGTATGATCGACAGGACCAGTGAGGCGTCAAGATCGCCTTGCATGGAGGTATAGATCGCCAGCGGCATGGTCTGTGTTACCCCCTGGAAGTTTCCGGCAAACATGATCGTGGCACCGAACTCTCCCAGCGCCCTGGCCCAGGTCATGATTGCACCGGAGATCAGGCCATTCAATGCTATTGGCACAGTGACAAAAATGAACGTGTTTATTGGAGATGCGCCAAGGGTTCGGGCCGCGTGCTCGTAGGAGCGATCCACGTCTTCGAAGCTGGTCCTGGCCTGTCTTATGTAATACGGTGACGCGACGAATACCTGGGCCATGATCACCGCTATGGTAGTGAAGGCGATGGTGATGTCGAACAGGTTCAGGTACTGCCCCAGCACGCCTCTCCTGCCGAATGCCATCAGCAGGGCAATACCTGCCACCGCCGGAGGGATGACGACCGGAAGGTCGATGATCGTGTCGATCAGTTCCTTGCCCGGGTAATTGTATCTCGCATTGACGAATGCAACCGGCGTTCCAATCAATATCACGATCAGCATCGTGGCCAGCGAAGTAAAAATGCTCAGCTTAAGCGCGTCAATGACAAACGGGGCGTCCAGCGACTGAATGAAGGAGTCGGGCGAGGTTTTTAAAAACAGCGATACGATCGGCAGTGCGATGTAAAGTACGATAATGCTAAAAAATAGCAGGATGAGAAGGGATGGCAAACTTTGGAATTTCCTTCCTCTTCTCATCTGATTCACCTTCTAAGTCTCTTTAAACAGGCGTAAACCCGTATTTCTGCAGGATCGACTTGCCTTCTGCCGACCTTACGTAGTCGATGAAAGCCTGGTCAATAGCTGCATTCTTCGATGCCTGAAGGGCGCCGATCGGGTATACTGCCACCACGTTCAGGCTGTCCGGGATCGTGATGACGCTGACTTTGTCCTTATACTCAGCGGGTACGTCCGAGACATACACGAAGCCTGCGTCAGCCTCGCCCAGCGCGACCTTGGATACGACATAGTTGACGGTCGTCTCCTGCGATACCACGTTGGCCTTCACTTTAGTCCTGTAATCCGGGCCATACGAGGAGTTGTTGGCTGCCTTGTCCAGGATCTGCAGAGTGTAGCTTCCAACCGGCACGTCCTTGGTACCGATCACGATCTTCACGCCTGACTTCGCCAGGTCCGACATGCTGTTAATCCCGGCCGGGTTGTCTTTCGGCACGATGATGGCCAGCTTGTTGTTAGCGAAGTTGACGATGGTCGAGTTGTTCATCAGGCTCTGGTTTTTCAGTGCGGTCATGTGCGAGGTGCTGGCAGATGCGAATACGTCCGCAGTTGCACCCTGCTCGATCTGGGTCCTCAGTGCCTGGCTGCCGTCGAAGTTGAAGACGACGTTAGTTTCAGGATGGGCTGTCTCAAACTTCGCTTCGGTCTCGCCGAACGCGTCCTTGAGCGAAGCGGCCGCGAAGACAGTCAGATCGGTCTTCTGGACCGGTAGCTGGGTCGGTGCGATGGTCGGTGCTGCAGTCGGGGTTGCGGTCGATGTCGGCGACGTGCATCCGGCTACGAATACAGCTGTCAACAGTGCAATCAGTATGATGATTGTTGCAATATATACTGGTTTCCTCTCGGTCATTAGTTCACCTTTTTCCTAATGTGGCTGTTAATATTTAGCTTTTATTAAGCATATGATTTTTGTTTAACACTATGGTTAATCTTAAGCCCGGAGCTTACGCGAGCCAGTTTGGCTCAGTATACTAATCATCAAAACGGAGTATGGGGGCGGATCGCCCCCCATCTATATAGCTTCTTATGGCAACTTAACTATTTTTAATAATCTTAACCTTAAACTCGTTTTTTCCCAGCTGCTCTGTCTCAATGGCATACCCGCCTCTCACGGCCTCCACTTCTATCCAGGGAGGCACGTGGCAACAGCTGATGACCAGGGTGTGGAAACGCCCGCTGCGGACGTACTGCTGGAGGACCTGTTTACTGGTAACCTCGGCGTTTTTCTCCTGGATCTCTTTAATAGATATGTAAAAATTTCCGGGGGCTATTTCCTCTGGTACGGGTATGGCCAGCGGGGCTTCCGACTGTCCGGCAGACCTTTCCAGCTCCTCATCCTCCAATACCTGATCCAGGAATTTCTCGGGCTCTCCCGAGACTTCCCAGATGCTGCAGCCGGCTTTTTCAAGCTCAAAGTACGGGACACCGGTGGCTGATCTGGCAACGAATATCCTGCATTCGCCCAGAAACTGCACCATTTCGCTCATACCAAGGCGGAGCTCGCGTAACCCCTTGGCCTGGCTTATGGAAAACTCTTTTTCTCTGTCGGTTTCCCACGAACCCTGAGCCCGGCGATATACGACGACTTTTCCCGGTTCGCTCAGCGAAGTACTGGAGCCTTCGGCTCCCAGAAATACTGCGATCTCCCGTACCATTTTCCCCTCTAGTATATTTAGAATGCTAATCGCTCAACCACTTTGCCGCCTTCGATGTGCGATTCGACGATCTCTGTGACATCCTCGGGCGTCACTGATTTATACCAGACGTTGTCCGGGTAAACGACCACGATCGGCCCCTTCTCGCATATCCCAAAGCAGCCGGTGTTGTTGATGAACACTTCTCCGCCCAGCTCCCGCATCTCGATCTCTTCCATGAACCTGGCCAGGATCTGCACGCCGTCCTTAGAATGGCAGAAGCCCTTTTGCTGGCCTGTGTGTCTCGAACTGGTACAGATAAATACGTGTTTTGACGGTTTCTGCATGTTATAGATCTCCTTCGATTGTTATCTCGTTAAACAATTTTTCCTTTTTTAGCTGTCTGTATGATGTGTACTTCTTTTCCAGCAGGGTGTTGGTGAACCTGTCCAGGAAGGCCAGGGTTCCGGCGTAGCCTGCGGAGAGGATCCGCTGGCCGCCGATCCGGTCGTGGATCGGGAAGCCGACCCTGACCACCGGGATGTCCCGCCGCTCGGTGAGGAACTTACCGCCGGAGTGGCCTATGGCTATGTTAGCGTCTGTTTTCACCGCCGCGTCATCGATCATCGCGAAATCTGCTTCCTCAAGCACGCAGGGCTGCTCATCCGCATCTGCCAGTAACAGTTTCAAACGGGCCATCAGCGGGCCGCTCTGCGTTCCTGTGGCGATAACCGCCGGGTAGGCGCCGTTCTCCGCACATAAGCTGGCAAAGGCGTAGACCATTTCCGGCTCGCCATAGATGACCGGCCGCCCTTCTGCATTGTACTTGTGGGCGTCGGCCATGCCGTCGAGGAGCCAGCCTCGTTCCAGTGCAAGCGAATCCGGCAGAGGCCTGCCGCTTAGTCTCTGCAGCGCTTCGAGGAACCTGTCTGTGTTTTCCAGGCCGATCGGCAGTGGCAGGTTGATCAGCGGTACGCCGAACTCCTGCTGGAGGTACAGTCCGGGCGACAGATCATCCGGGCAGGTTACTCCAAACTGGATGGTAGCTCGGGCACCACTCATACGGACAATATCCTCCGTACGCGTCCCTCCCGGGGCTACCTTGCTGTATTCGCCGTACGGGCGGTCCAGGGTCATCGAGTAGTCGGGAACCAGTGTATACATGATTCCCATCGCCTCGAGAATGCGCTTGATTTCTCGGATATCTGCCGGGCTGATGTGGGGTACGATCACGTTTACGCTGTCGTGTTTTTCAGATGGCCTAGCGAAATGGGCTATCACCGCTCTGGTGGCGGCCCAGAAACCTTCCGCCTGGCTGCCCTGGTAGCTGGGCGTGTTAACCGGGATGATGTCAACATTCGTGAGCGCACGATCGCCGACATAAACCTTGACCATCCGTTGCATGTCTTCTCCGATCGTCTCGGCGAGGCAGGTGGTCACTACACCGACGACTGTTGGCTGGTAGACCCGGATCACGTTGTCCAGCGCCTTGCGCAGGTTCTCTTCCCCGCCATGGATAGTCTGTTTTTCATTGAGCGAGGAAGAAGCTATGTCGATCGGCTCGTTGTAGTGCTCTACATTTGCCAGACGCATGTACGTGCTACAGCCCTGGGAGCCGTGAACCAGCACCATGGCGCCTTCGATGCCCTTGAAGGCGACGACGCCGCCCAGCGGCATACATGCCTGGCACTGGTTCTCGTTAACCATTTTTACTTTCTGGCTCATGGTCACACCTCTTTAAGTGATTTTTTCAGGCTCTTCCAGACCGGAGAACAGGCTGTTTTAGCCACTTCCTCGGCAAACGTAACTGCTCCCTCAAACCCCGCCAGACAATCTTTCCTGTCGTGGTTATGGTCGACGAAGCCGACTCCCAGCTTGTAGGCCAGGACCCGTTCCTTGACTCCGCCAGCCATGATGTCGACGTTTTTCTCCCGCAGGAACTTCTCAATCTCTGCGGGGTTGGCGTCGTCTACGAGGATTGCCCCTTCGGGCAACAGGCTGCTGAGGTTTTCGTATTCTTCTTTTTTGCCTGTTTGAGTGCCTGTGACCACAATATCTATTCCTAGCTCCATGAGCTGGCGAATCAGAGCAGCGGCTTTGTAGGCGCCGCCTACATAGATAGCCGCCCTTTTTCCCGAGAGTTTCCGCCTGTACTTCTCCAGGATCGGCTTGATCAGGCCCATTTCCCGCTCTATGAGCACTTCTGTCCTACGTTTGATCTCTTCATCGCCGTAGAACGCGGCGATCTTCCTGAGCGATTCTGCGGTGTTAGCCGCGCCGAAGAAGTTCACGTCCATGTACGGGATACCATACGTCTTCTCAAGCTGATTAGCTACAGAGTGCATGTGGGCGCGGCACTTCCCCAGGTTCAGTCATGCTTTTGGCGCTGTCTTCAGGCTGGCCACGGTAGAGCCCCCGGGGAAGGCGACGTTCATCTCGATGCCCATCTCCCGCAGGTATTTTTTCCCACCCCACAGCCCTCCTCCCAGGTTGTACTCTCCCAGGAAGTTCAGCTTACGGGTCGGCTCGATGACCTGGCCGTCTACGGGCTTGATGAGCTTCAGCAGCGCTTCGGCAGCCGCCCGGTATCCGACGATCTTGTTGCCTGATTTGAAGCCGCTGGACTCGACTGGTATGACGTCGATGCCATGCCGAAGCGAAGCTTCCTTGCACACGGCGATGATGTCGTCGCCGATGACGCCTACGACACAGGTGGAATACACGAATATGGCCGGGGGACTGTACTTCGATATTATCTCATCGATGCAGGCGGCCAGCTTCTGTTCGCCGCCAAAGATCACATCCCTCTCCTTCATGTCGGTGGAGAAGCTGTTTCTGTACATCTCGGAACCGCTGGACAGGCTGCCCCGGATGTCCCATGTATACGTCGCACACCCGATCGGCCCATGGACCAGGTGGACTGCGTCTGTCACCGGATTCAGGACCACCCTCGCTCCACAGTATACGCAGGCCCGCTGGCTTACGGCGCCAGCCAGGCTGTCACTGGTACAGCTGATGTGGGCCTTACTCTTACCCTTGGTAAGAATAGAATCCTGACGGTCCTCTATCAGCCCTTCGGGCGCTGTCGGCAGTGTACAGTATGTATCCACGAGTCATCTCCTCCTTTTTGTTTTTTAAGAGCTGGTTATAAAACCAGCTCGTAGTCCTCGTCTTTCGCGTCGCGGTCCTGCCTCTCCAGGAGGGCATTGCTGATCAGCTCGATCAGGCGCAGGCTTCCCCTGTAGCCGACGATCGGCATCAGGTAGTGGACGGCCCTGTCAAAGATCGGGAATCCGACTCTGACCAGGGGCACGTCTTCTGCCCTCGCAATGTACTTGCAGTGGGTGGTGCCTATCAGGAGATCGATGGGGTTCTCCTTGATCCACTTGTGCAGCTCGAAGAGATCGCCCTCTGCCCGGACAACGCTGTTCTTGATGCCCGACTCTTCCAGCATTGCCTGCACTTCCTTCTCGAACTTCGAGCCCGGTGTGCCGGTCATGACGTACACAGGAATCATTCCCATGGTCAGCAGGAACTCGGTCAGCGGGACGACGATGTCAGGATCTCCGACGATTGCGACTTTCTTCCCCTGGTAGTGGAAGTGTGTGTCGATCAGCGTGTCGACGACCTGGCCACGTTCCACTGTCAGATCGTGGGGTACCTGTATGCCGAATCCGTCCTTCAGTGCCATTATCATGTCATCGGTTGCTTTCAGGCCGATGGGTATGTGCAACGGCACGCAGGGTACGCCGCATTTTTCCTGCAGCTCCGCTCCCGCAGCGTTCGACGACCATGCGCCAAGCGCCAGCGTGAGCTTAGAGTTGCCCGAATCCTTGATCTGCGCTACCGTAGCGCCACCTTCGGGGTACATCTCGAACTTCTTGGTCAGGGGGGTATCCACCACGTTGGAGGTGTCCGGGAACATGATCAGGTCGACGCCCAGCTCTTTGACCAGGCGTTTGATCTCCCGCATGTCGCCGGGGTTGACCCAGCCCGGCAGGATGTTAACCCTGTTCTTCTTTGCCTGGCCATCTGCCTCCGCGAGGTAGGTGACCATCGCCTTGGTCATGTTCGAGAACCCGGTGATATGCGATCCCACGTAGCTCGGAGTGTTGGCGTGGATGACGACCTTGCCTTCAGGTACTTCCGACTGCTTGATGATCGTCGGGACGTCATCGCCTATCGTCTCGCTGAGGCAGGTCGTGTGAACCGCCATTATCTCCGGGTTGTAGATGCTGAACACGTTCTTGATCGAGGTTTTCAGGTTCGCTCCGCCGCCGAAGACCGAGGCTCCTTCGGTGAAGGAGCTCGAGGAGGCGAGGACCGGGTCCCTGAAGTGCCTGGTGAGGCCCATCCGGTGGTAGGCGCAGCAGCCCTGGGAGCCGTGGCTGTGCGGCAGGCAGCCGTGTATGCCTAACGCGGCATACATAGCCCCTATCGGCTGGCAGGTTTTGGCGGGGTTGATTTTCCCGGCGGTGTGCTCTACTTTTCTGGTTGGAATGCATTCGAGCATTTTTACTCCTCCTTTTTCTGGTCTTCCCATGGGGCGGTGACAAACTTCCATGCCGGCGTGGTCACTGCATTCGCAACTTCTTTCGCGAAGACCATGGCTCCGTTGAAGCCGGCATACGGGCCGGTGTAGTCGTACGAGTGCAGCTGCCTCGAGGGGACTCCCATTTTGTGGGCGATGTACTTGTCTCTGACACCTGTCAGGATCAGGTCCGGCTTCAGCTCTTCTACGAGCCGCTCGAACTCATGGTGGTTGATGTCGTCGATGATGACCTCACCGTCCTTCATACATGGGTTCAGGCCCTCGTAGTAGCTGAGGGGGACCTTCTTCTTGAGATCCTCGAACTTCTCTTTGGTCATGTTCAGGTACACGTGGGCATCCTGGTAGAGTTCCTTGTCCGGCTGGAGGTGGAGCTCCGGGATGTTCTTTGAATCCGCATCGGTCTTAATCGTCGGGATGACCTGGCGACCTTCGTAGTCATCGCGGTGGGCGAATTCGTAGCCGCCACAGATCATCTCCATGCCCAGATCCCTGAGCACGTACTGGTAGTGGTGACTCCTCGAGCCTCCGACGAATGCGAAGGCGGTTTTACCTTCCAGCAGCTTGCGGTAATGTTCCATCACCGGCCCGACGATAGCGAGCTCCCGGGCGATTATCTCCTCGGTCTTCTGGATGAGCGCTTCATCACCGAAGCACTGGGCAATCTGTCTAAGAGACTGGGCGGTAGCATCAACGCCTATGAAGTTGACCTTCAGCCAGGGCATGCCGTATTTGGTCTCCATCATCTCTGCGATGTAGTTTATGGAGCGGTGGCACTGCACCAGGTTCAGATCTGCCAGATGCAGGCTTCTGATATCCACGTAGCTGCTGTCTCCCGTCATCACGCCGTTGACCGTGTAGCCTATGTCTTTCAGGACGCGTTCGATCTCCCAGCTGTCTCCGCCGATGTTGTACTCGCCGAGTATGTTGATTACGTAGCTGCCGGGTTTACGCTGCGTGCCTTTACCGATCACGTGCTCCATGATGCCGTTGTTGGCTATGTGGTGGCCCGCCGACTGGCTGACCCCCTTGTAGCCTTCGCAGTTGAAGGACA
>CAZJRS010000107.1:0-8291 GCA_964548585.1 uncultured Methanocella sp.
AAGAGGCGGCCATGTTCCTGATCAGTTCCCGCCTGTCGTACAGGCCGAAGCGTGTGTGCATGTGGACGGTGACCAGCTTCGCTTCGATGTCTTCGGCAAACTCGATCACGTCGATCACTTGCTTCACGGTAGCTTCTCTGAGTACAGGATAGGGGTTTCCGACGTTCCAGCCCCAGGGTGTGTGGCAG
The DNA here is from genome assembly GCA_964548585.1 of uncultured Methanocella sp. Classification (GTDB taxonomy): domain Archaea; phylum Halobacteriota; class Methanocellia; order Methanocellales; family Methanocellaceae; genus Methanocella_A. The sequence goes on from CAZJRS010000107.1 coordinate 189, forward strand.
GTGTAAAACAGCCCCAGCTCGTCCTTAACCTTTTTCAGTCCGGCTCTTCCGGGCATAAGCTTTTCCAGAGTAGAGCCCGGCCCTTCAAGGCTGATCTCCACGAAGTCGAAGCCCGCGTCTTTAGCGTAGGCGATTTCCTGCCCCACATCTCCGCGGGGGTCGGCGAGCGATCCAAGGAACATGATAGAAGGGGATTAGCCTCCAACACTAATAACATTTTTCCGGTATGGGGGCAGCTATTTACGTGTAGAGGGAAATACCCCGGTTAGTATTATGGCTTCAGGTATGGCGTTTATCCAGATCGTGGTTCCCCAGCAGAGCTTCCATGATGAGGAACTGACGTACCTGAAAAGCTACTTTGCGGCCGCCGGAGCCATGGTTCTGGTTGCGAGCAGCGAAATGGCGCCTATGAGAGGCATGCTTAACAGCATGGTGACTCCTGACAATACCATAGCCAGCATCAGTGTCACAAGTATCGATGCGCTCCTGGTCCTGGGAGGTAACGGCTCCCCCCGTTACCTGTGGGCAGACGAGACGCTACAGCGAAAAATCCAGCAGGCCTTCGCAAAAGGCAAGGTGATCGGCGCCACCGGGCTCTCGGGAGTAGTCCTCGCCCATGCGGGCGTGCTCCAGGGTAAGAAAGCCGCCGCAAGCTCTCAGGTTGCCGTTGCCAATGAGTACAAGCGCTGTGGGGTACCATACGTGAGCGATCCGCTGGTCGTGTCAGAGACGATCGTCACTACCGCAGGGCCGGAGCAGTCCAGGGTCTTCGCCAGCACCATCATGGGCATGGTCGTCGCCCTCGCCCGCCAGCGAAAGAAGGCACACTACGCCCACCGGCGCGAATAAAAAAAGCATATGAGGCGATGCCGGACGAGTTATTATTAATACGGCCGGACGCCGGATTGTTGTCACTCTAAATAGTCGCTTCTTTCTCAAGATACTTTTTCAGCTCGGTGTACCGTTCGGTGACGATCCGCTTGAAATCCCCGGGATTATTCCGGATGTGTTCGGCCGTCTCGTTGTCCCCGAGGTACTCGATCCATGAGGCGACCCACAGGCCTTCTTCACCGGTAAAGGCCACGAGGTAGTCGACGAGCTCCTGCAGGTTTGCCAGCGGCTTGCCATTGAAGTAGTAGGGATTTTTACCTTTCGGGCTGAATAGTGCCTCGGCTGTTTGAATCTGCCGCTTCTCCCCGGTACGGGTCGTTGCAGGCGCCTTCCGTGTCTTTTTACTCGTGGTGCTATTGCTCATTTGCTCACTTCCTGCTCCGACGGTAAGACTCTACCAGCCCTTCGTATACGTCCATGGTCTGCCTGGCCGCCTTATCCCACGTGAAGTAGTCGATGACCCGTTGCCGGGCGTTGCGGCCCCATGCTTTCGCCCTTTCCGGGTCGGCGAGGATCTGTCGGATGCCCCAGCCTATGTCGCCGGAGTTGCCACCGTCCACATGGATGCCGGTCTGTCCTGGCTCGGAGCTTACGACCTGCTCCCGCAGCCCGGATACGCCCCGGGCGCCTACTACGATGGGCTTCTCCAGGGCCATGGCTTCGATGCTGACGATCCCGAACGGCTCATAGAGTGACGGGAATACACAGAGGTCTGATGCTGCGTAATGCACGATCCGCTCGTGCTCCGGCACGAACTCGAACCGGCTGATGACGTTTTTCTGGAGGTCGAGCCGCTTGATCAGGTTGGTGATGTTCGCCTCTTCGTCCCCTGTGCCCAGGATGACCAGCTTTGTCGTCGGGTGTTCCCGAAGCACCGAGGGCATTGCCTGTATCAGGTTGATGATCCCTTTTACCCAGTTGAGCCTGCCTACGAATAGTACCATCTTCTCGTCGCTCTTGATCCCGTACCGGGTGCGCAACGAGCTGATCTCCTGCGGGCTGACAGCCTTCGGGCTGTACACATCTGGATCCACCCCGTTCCAGACGACGAAGATCTTTTCGCCCGGCCACCCGTGGTTCACCAGGTCCTCCTTCATGGCATAGCTGACTGTGATGATACGATCTGCCACCACAGATGTCTGGTACTCGATGTCGTTGACCACTTTGCTACCCATACCCTTGCTTCTACCCCACTCAGTGGAGTGCACGTGGAAAACAACGGGCATATCCTCCTCGGCCTTGATCATCGACGCTGCCATACCACCGAGCCAGTCGTGTACACAGACCATGTCAAACCGGACGCCATCGATCCGGATCAGGCTGTTCAGAAACTTGGCCGTACACAGTACATCATTAGTGAAAATAGAGCTGAAAAACCTGAGCTGATCACCCCAGGACTGTAGCTCGTTCCCGACGAACAGCCGCAGCACGCCGGATGCGTCTACATTGAGAGGCCGGTGTACTTCCACCCCGTGGATCACCTCGCTGGTTTTAAGATTCCCCGGGTTCGTCGTGAACACAACCACGTCGTTACCCATACGCACATGGTCACGGGTGATATACTCGGCGTATGTACCCAGCCCGCCGATGATCCTCGGAGGGTATTCCCAGACGAAAAAGCCTATCCTCATGTCATCAGTGATTTTATTCTTTTTTAATAATAAAATAGATGGCGGGTTTCTATCGGCAGATAATATTAATTTAATGCGTACGCTGGCACAGAGCAGGGTTCGCTATCGAGAATGATTATAAACCACCCCGCCCTATATCTCTTGAGGGACAATTGTCTATGGCTTTTGACATTATTGCCGGGTCGTCCGTGCCCGGGCTGGCCCAGGGTATCGCCAGGCGAATGGGGACCACCGCACACTTTCCTATCATAGAGAAGTTCCCTGACGGGGAGATTCACGTGATCGAGGGGGACTACACGCCCTCTAAAACTAGCGTTTATATCCAGACCATGCATCCTCACCCCAACGACATGCTTGTCGAAATGGCGTTTACCGTCGACCTCCTGAAAGAGCTGGGAGCTGAGCGAGTGATCGCTGTGATTCCCTACGTAGGGTACATGAGGCAGGATACGAGGCACGTCGAGGGCGAAGCCATCGCTATCAGGTCCATGCTCAAGCTGCTGGACTTCATCGGTGTGACAGACATTGTCGGTGTCGACATGCACCTGCACCGCCTTGGCATCGAAGAGCTTGCCAGCTTCAGCCGCATCAGGATCCACGAGGTTAGCGCTGCGGAGCTGTTGGCGGGCAAAGCGGGCAAAGGCTTGAGCAAGCCTCTGGTAGTGGGACCCGACTCGGAGTCGGAGCGGTGGGCGGCGGCAGCGGCAAAAGTGCTGGGCACCGACTACGATGTGCTGGAGAAGCACAGGCTCTCTGCAAGAGAGATCGAACACAGGCCCCGGAGTATGAAAGTTGAGGGCAGAGACGTGCTGATCATCGACGATATCGTGAGCACAGGCGGTACGATCATGGATGTGATCAAGTCGTTGCGGACCCAGGGCGCTTTGCGGATCAACGTGGCCTGCACACATGCGGTGCTGAGCGACATCGACTCCCTCACCGGGCTATTCAGGTCGGGCATGGATGAGTTCATAAGCACTAACACGATTAACAATGAATTTGGCATCGTGGATGTTTCCGGGATTATCGCAGACAAGCTGAAGGAGATCCTGTAGATCGGAAAACGGCCTGGTGGCCGTTCGAATTATTTTATGAGGATAAACATTGGTGAGCAGCTAACTTATTCTAGTAAGCATATATAGTAAGTGTTTCATATGATTTTGCGCACCTTGGGGATAGCATGGAAGAGAAGAAAATAGAAATCGTATTCACCATTATAGTCGCAGTTTTTTTAATTGCGCTCGTCGGAAGTGCTGCCTGGTGGATGGGAAACCAGAGTGCCGGAGCCCCGTCAACAGGCGGAAATAATGGTAGCACGACCACCCCCGGTGCTTCAGGACCTGCCAGCCTCTTCTCGACCCCAGACCCGTCCAGGGAGGCGAAAAAAACCGAGCTACGTGGCAAGATCACGGTAAACGGAAATATGCCAGAGATGCAGCAGAAGACGCTCGCTGACGGTACAGCTTACGGTGGCTTCGTCCGGCTCAACTACTCCCAGGAGCAAAATTACAACGTGCTCACCGGCGGTGTCGGCTCGACAGGAGGGCTGATCGACATGTCAGGTAACTACGTCGTGGATGATGTCTGTCAGGGAGTACCGTTTATAGCCACGGTCACAATATTCACAGAAAAGGAAGAAGAGCCGCTGATCCGTGTGATCACCGGGGATAAAGGTAACCCCAGGCAATTCACCTTAGACGGCCCGCTTGTACAGAACTTTAGCCTGAGCGCCTGACAGAACAGTGAGCTCTGCGATGCCTGGACCTCGCAGGACATAGCTCGCAGTTCGCACTCGTTGAACTGCGACTGATCGCCCCGGTTCCGGTGCGAGCTGTCACTAGAGCTGAGCAGCGGCAGCATGTCCGCCAGTTTCTTCACGCGACCACTTTACCGTAGACGTCCAGCATTTTCGTTGCCACGACGCTCCAAAGGAACTGGCGTTCGACTTTCTTCCGGCCATTCCTGCCACAGGCAGCAGCCCTGGAGGGGTCACTCAACACATAGTTGATACCCCAGGCGATGGATACCGGGTCTAAATAAACTTTCACGCCATCGGTAAAGTTGGTGACGTTCTCAGAAAGACCCCCTACGTCCGAGACAACCGGACACTTCCTGGCGCTCCATGCCTCAAGCAAAACAAGGCCGAAGGGCTCGTTTCTACTCGATATCACGACCGCATCGCATGCGTTCAATAGCCGAACGTGCTCGGAGTCCGGGATATAGCCCGGGAACTGGACAGGGAGATTTGCGGTCATCTGCTGTAGCTCGTGCTTCATAGTGCCCTGGCCGGCCATGATAAATTTCGTGTCCCACCGGTGATGCAGCACAAGCGGGATGGCTCGGGCCAGCAGGTCAGGGCCTTTCTGGTACTCCATTCTCCCGACAAACAGCACCAGTGGTGCGTAGGGATGGATACCATAGGCTTCTTTTACGTGGCCGGGGTCTATGACCGCCTCGTAAACCTCGGGGTATATCCCGTTACTCACCACTTCCACCTTTTCATAGGGCACGTTGTACAGCCACATGATCTCGTTCCTGAGGCTATGTGAAACAGTAGTGATCTGCCTGGAGATCAGCGCTGCATACCATTCCCTGCCGGAGATCTCCCTCGCCTCCCACCACTCCCCGATCCGGTTCCCCGCCCGGCCATATTCGGTCGAGTGGAAAGTAAAAACAGTGTTTCTGTCCCTTAACTGATGCAGGGCATCGGTCACATGCCAGTCGTGAAAGTGGAGAACATCGAAGGGCTTAGAATCGTACTCTCTGAAGCGCCGGACCATCAGTTCGCTCATGTGCTTCGCGTAATCGACAATGTTATTCGCACAAGGTTGCACGTAATGGTACCTGACGTTCTTGATCACCCGATCCTCCCCGCCACGAGTGAAGAAGTGCAGCTCATGGCCTTTTGCCGCGAGGGATTCCGCCAGATAGGTGGCACCGGGCGAGAGTCCCCCGATGCGTTCGGAGTAGATCGACTCCCAGCAGAAGAAGGCTATTTTGAGTGGCTCCACACGTCCCCCCTCCGGCGTTCCTTCCCGCCAGTACCCTTTAAGCGGTTCCACAGCTCTTTCCTCCTGCGATCCGCTACATCGATCAGCTCGATCCTGTTACCGCACCTGAATACGTCATCAGCTAGCTCCGGGTCACGCAGCACGTCCTTGATCCAGACGGAGAAGTCGTCCCGGTGAAGGTGATACTGCAAAGAATCCTCGGGCACGAAGTTGAGCAGGTCCGCAAAATCGTCCAGGCCATAGGCTGAAAAACCCGTGTATGCCACATGGTTCCGGAACCGGAACGCCTGCTCAGGGGGCAGACACCGCAGCTCCAGCGCGACCTGCCGGGGCTTCATATGCTGAGCGGCCCTCAGTTCGTAGTCCGATAACACCCGCATGTACAGGTCAAAGGACTCGATGCTGGTGCACGCCTCCGGGCTGAAATAGGAGTGGACGTCCCCGCACGACCCGAATTTCGAAGCCATATAGTAAAAGTGATCGCTGGTCTGAAGGTACCGCCAGGTCTTCAGGTCCTTTGCGAACTCCTTGCCACGCTGAATTTCCTTGATCGCCAGGTGTTGCATGGTATTGCCCAGCCATGCGGAGACGTCCTTCTCCACATCTGCCCAGGAAATAGTCTCCTCGACGTCCAGATCTTCTTTTGCTGGAAGTGACAGAACCTCCGAAGGCGTGACAAACTCGACCCCCCGGGCCATGCACTCGCCCGGGAGCCACCGGAGAAACTCGAAGATGCCGGTGTCCACCCACTGGTGCTCCCCGAAGGTCTCGTAGTCGATGAACAGGTTGATGTAATCGCCGGGTGTCCATGCGATCCACGAAGCATACCTGTCAGCGGTCAGCGGCCATTCCGGCCATTGCCGGTTGGCAAAACGGAACGCGATGTCGTCCGAGAGCGGATAGTTCCGCAGTAGCAGCTTAACGCCTCGGCAGGAATACACGTAGTTCGGGCTCCGCCAGCCCAGCACTCGCTCGACTCCTTCAGAGTAGATTCCAGTGAAACCGAGGCGTTTTGCGGATTCTGCGATGGCATTGTTGAAGATGAACTCGGTGTTCTCCATCACCCGGGGTGTGACCCCAAAGGTACTTCGAATGAGTTCCCGGTGTTGCCTCACCTGTTCCTCGAATTCCGACAGATCGTCGAACAGGCTTGCTACGCTATGGTAATAGGTCTGACTTAGCAGTTCGGCGTTACGGTGGCGGGCCACTTGCCGGAAGAGCTCCAGAGCATCCGGGCCCCATTTCTCCATCTGCTCTACGAGCGTGCCCGAAAGGCTGAACGCACACTTGAAACCCTGGTCCAGCAGCTCCAGCACCAGCCGGGTCGCTGGCACATAGCACTTCTGACAGACCCGCTTAAGTATCTCCTTATTGACACGGCTAAAGTAATCCTCCCCAGGGCTTTTAGCCCCCGGATCCCCCGGCCGGAACCCCGTGTTCAGCCTGTACGGCTGGTGGACCTCAAATCCGATGCAAAGCCTGGTCATAGGAATCACTACTGGTTCAAATTCGGCGATAAACCTCAAAGCGGGCTCCGGGCATGCCATAGGATTTGTCCCCGGGGCCTGCTGATAGTATACGATAGATAATATATTTTACATCTCATTAAAATGTAGGGTAAATAAAATATATAGAGGCGGAATCCAGCGAGATTTTTCGCAGGCATACTCTGAGAAAGGTGAGATTTTTACCGGTAGACGCCTGCATGGGCATAGCTGAAAAATTAACCGCAAAGAGGTGATGTTTTTTGAACTTCAGATATGTACTTCCCGAAGGCACTTCGCAGCAGCCTCGGGTGGCACTGAGTTGATGTTGATGCCGGTGTTCAGTTCGAAGCCTGCCTCGATGCCCAGCTTGGGATATATCCGGATATGCATGTGCAACGGATCATAGTTCGACTGCACTATGCCGTAGTTGTACGGCGGATCGGCCAGAAGCGCTTTGAGACGCTTCAGCACATCCCGGGTGATCACGGCCAGGTCGTCACGCTCTTCGCCGGTAAGCTCGGTGATGTTCTTACAGGGGCGCCGGGGGAAAACCCAGGCCTCGTAGGAGAATGCCGATGCGTATGGAGCAAAGGCTATGGTATGCGTCGACTCTGAGATTAAGCGATCTGACTGTTCCTCCCTGGCGATGATCGGGGAATAGTCCAGGTGGTATTGCTCTTTGATGGCTCTCGGGACAATGGGTAACGCTACGATCTGGGAGTGGGGGTGAGCCAGCGAAGCGCCGGCATCCTTGCCAAAATTCCGAAACATAGAGATGTATTTTACAAAGGGCAGTTTCGAGATTTCCTCAAACCGGTCCCGGTAGACTTTGAACAAGAGCTTGATCTCGTCGTCAGACATGGCCTGAGGCTGTTTGAAGTGGTCAGGCGACTCGACCAGCACTTCGTGGAGGCCTGACGCGGTCATGAGATGGTCAGACCTGACCTCCGGGGGCAGGGGCTGCGTCGCGGGATAGAGATTGGGGATGATGCGCGATACCCAGACGGATCTTCTTGTTCGGTTTTCCACGTCAGGCTCGTGTGTGAGTGTGTTATTATCGATGAAGTAAGTGGCCTTGCTGGG
>CAZJRS010000108.1:0-8199 GCA_964548585.1 uncultured Methanocella sp.
CCTCCAATAATAAACCGGCACAATGGATCGGAGAGTAAACACGGGGATACTGGAATGCACAGATGTTAATCGTCGTAAAAATAAAAAGGGTTATACATATACCGGTTTATCTAAAAATCATCTGTGCATTCTGTGCATTATGTCGTATTCTGTGTCCCTGGCACAACGCAGCGTTCCTACACGTTCACGGGCATAGAGACAACCTCTATTCAGATCATTATTCAACATAACCGTGTCTATTTTAAAAAATTAACAGGTGAGCCGTTCGCCGGCTCATCCGCTTATATCTTTAATAATAGCAGGGCGAAGTCCCTGTTTAGCCAGCTTATCGGGAACGTGATTGGCAGTTTTATGATGCCGAACCTGTTCAGCGCGATCAACCCGACTGCAACAATCAGCAGTACCAGCACGATAATTAAGATATACTCGACGATCATGCTCTTTTTCTTCTTTTCCTGAGCCGGTTTTACTTCCGCTGGTTTGGCAGTCTGATCGGCCTTAGTCTCTACCTTGAGGCTCTTCGAGATCTGGTCGATGACGGCTTCTACCTGGGGCAGGCCGTTCTTGCTGATCATGAGGATCTTGAAGTGGAGTTCGGATTTCTCCTCTGCCGGTACCTTCATGTGGTTCACGATGTTTTTGAGGCAGGATTCGGCTATCTTGTTGTCACTGTAGATGCCGGTATCCATCTTGGCCAGTTCGGTCGAAAGGCGCAGTGCCTGGGCTGCGGACTCGGGATCGCTGGCGGCGCCGAAGAGATCTACGAGTGCAGTGATTTTGCGCTGCACGATCTCCACGTCTGTGTGAATCTTGGCGATCTCTTTCTGGCTGAGCTTCTTCGGCTCTTCCCGGGGGCCTTCGTCGAGTGGGATAAATCGCTCGATAGCCACGCAGGTGTCCACGAACTCGGGGAAATGGCCTGTGAAGTTGTAGTTTTTGTCTGCGTATGCTTTGCGTATGACTGCCAGCACGTCGCCGATGACCAGCATGATCTCCTTTTTGTTGTCCGTCTTCTCCGCATCCTTCTTAAGATCGGTGAAGTCCCTCTCTACGTAGCCCATGATCTCCGCGGAGCGGGAAGTCATCAGCTTCAGGTACGAGCCGTAGAACAGCCGGTATGCCTTGGAGAGCACGGTCTCGCTCTCGATGATCGACAGGTCGAAGCACTTGACCGCAGTGGTCACGTTAGCGCTTAGCTTATCCGGGGTCGTGGCACGGAGCCCGCGGATCACGTATATTTTTCCAAGCCTGAGCAGTGCTTCGCTGTCCAGGATCATGTGGGGCTTCAGTTGCTCACCCAGCGTATCCAGGTATTGTTCGACGGACTTCGAGTCTGTGATGGCATCGTAATTCCGGGCAATCAGGCCGGTGAGGCTGATGATGGACCACGCTTTGACACTGTCATCCTTCGTGTTATTGTGAATCGCGTACAGGGTGCTGAACGACTCTGCCGTGCCGGCACTGCCTAACGCATAGATGATGTCTTCCGAGGGCTTATCTCCTCGGGCTTTCAGGGCCGCGATGAGCGCCTGCTCAGCCTCCGGGCCGATCTTGCCCAGGGTGTAGGCGGCAATCCACTTGATATCCCGGTCGTTGTGTTCCAGCAGCTTTACCAGATCAGGAACTGCGGTACTTCCTATCTTGATCAATGCATCGCTGATGCGGGATCTGACCTCTGCACCCGCGTTGGCCATGTGGTTGATCAAGGGCAGGACTGCCCGGGTGTCGCCTATTTTTCCGAGCGTGTAAATGGCGTTGACCTGCACCCGGACGTCTTCGTTTTCCAGGCACTTGACTAATGGCTCCACCGTGATGTTGCCGATCTCGTACAGCGCCCCTGCCGCCCTGACATCGATGTCAAAGGAAGCGTAGGCCTGCCGGCTCTGGAAGCGCTGAATGATCGCTTCGATCGCCTTCACGTCGCTCTTCTGGCGGATCTCGTTAGCGGCAAAACGGACCATGGTGCTGCTGCTGTCGCTTACCATCAGCAGCTCGATCAGCTGCGGCGACGCCCTTGCATAGTCGATCTGCCTGTACGCCCACAGGGCGTAGGACTGGACCTCTCTGTCGTGATCAGTGACCGCGTGGCGTATCAGTGGAATTACTGCCAGAGGGTTTCTGGTTTTGCCCAGGGCAATGGCAGCGTTTGTGCGTACCAGCCGGTCGGGATCCTCGAGCACGTTTACGAGGACCTGGACGTAGTCGTCTTTAGGCACCTCCTGAAGCACCCGGATAGCGCTAATCTTCATCGTCAGCTCGGGGCTCTTCAGCGCTTCCTGCATTCTCTGCTGGTTCCAGCTTGCACTTGGGTATTCGACCACTTCATCACCACATAAATGAGTTTTACGTTTTATGAGATATATAAGCCTGTATCATCGTTCGGTTATGATAAATTTTGTCCTGTGTGGGATGGTTCGCATCCCTAGAATAGTATTCGCATGCCGTTAAGTTTATTTCGGAGTAGCTGCATTGACTCTTAACCCAAAAATGGTGATCTTCAAGTGAAACAGTTCCAGATCAGCGAGTCGGTCATATCCTTAATAAAAAACCAGAAGCGGGACTACCGGGTGTGCACGTCCTGCGGAGGAGCTATCCTGCTGCCGACCGCCATCAAGCGGCCTAAGCCCAATGACATAAAGATCCCGGTCGGGGAGAACTACCTGTATGTCTCGGCGACCCAGGCTCGCTACATCGACGTCATCGACGACTCGATGATCCTGTCAATGACTTAAGGCAAGTCGATGACATAAAAAAGTCGTACATGTACTGAGCTTATTTATACATAACCGACTTATTTTCAACTGGTATTTCCATGGATTACGAGTACCTCGAACATACGGCTGATGCCGAGTTCATTGCCTACGGACAGACTCTGGAAGACGTGTTTGTCAACGCGGCCCGGGCCACGTTCGCGTTGATCGTTGACCCAGCTATAGTCAACCCGGCCGTAAGCCGGGAAGTACATCTGACCTCCGACTCGTTAGATTACCTGATCTACGACTGGCTGGCGGAGTTACTCTACCTGGAGGAAGTCGACAGGCTTCTCTTTTCCCTTTTCGAGGTGAAGATCTCGCACATCGATGGTGAATACGTGCTGAGCGGCCGGGCACATGGCGAGAAGATCCGCCCCGAACACGAGATATCCCTGCATATCAAAGCGGTCACTTACCACGATCTGCGGGTGGAAAAAATAAATAATAGATATGAAGCCCAAATATTACTGGACATCTGAGGCGTGCGATCATGGTTGATTTAGTCAAGGTTAGCGAAGATATCTACGAACTGCCGATAAACACGAAGCCCGGCATGCTGGTGCCCGGAAGAATCTTTCTCTCCGACCGGCTCATCCACGGCCTGGAGGCTGATGCGATTAACCAGGTGGCCAACGTGGCCACGCTACCGGGCATTCAGAAATACTCAATGGCAATGCCGGACGCACATGTCGGCTATGGTTTTCCCATCGGCGGCGTCGCCGCTTTTGACATGGAGAAGGGTGTGATCAGCCCCGGCGGGGTAGGCTTCGACATCAACTGCGGGGTACGGCTGTTAAACAGTCCGCTACGTCTCGAGGACGTCCGGGGACAGACCGATACGCTCATCGAAAACCTCTATCGGGAGGTCCCTTCGGGCGTAGGCTCCGAGTCGAAGTTTCTCGCTACCGAAGATATTCTGACTCAGGTCTTCGAGCACGGGTCCCGGTGGGCGGTTGAAAACGGCTACGGGGTGAAATCCGACCTGGATCACTGCGAGGAGGGTGGCGAGATGAAGGGTGCCTCCGCCTTGAAAGTATCAAGAAAGGCCAAAGACCGGGGCAAGCCTCAGCTCGGGACGCTCGGAAGCGGTAACCACTTCCTGGAAATACAGCTAGTGGAAAAAATCTACGATGAGGTCGCCGCGAAGGCTTTCGGTCTGGAAGAAGGCGGCATCACCGTCATGATCCACTGCGGCTCCCGTGGTGCGGGTCACCAGATATGTACGGACTACATCCGGACACTCGAACAGGCTGCCCGGAAATACGGTATCCATCTCTATGACAGGCAGCTGGCATGTGCTCCGCTCTCCTCGCCTGAAGCGATGGACTACTTTGCCGCCATGGCAGCCGGTGCCAACTATGCCTGGGCGAACCGCCAGATGATCTCCCACTGGGTGCGGGAATCCTTCAACAAGCATTATCATAGAGACCTGAAGATGGGGCTGGTCTATGACGTGGCCCATAATGTGGCTAAGTTCGAGCAGCACACCGTCGACGGTGAAAAGAAACAGCTGTGTGTCCACCGCAAAGGCGCCACCAGGGCTTTCCCCGCAGGCCGGCCGGAACTGCCACCAGTTTACAGGGATATCGGCCAGCCAGTGATCATTCCGGGCAGCATGGGCACAGCATCCTACGTACTGGTCGGCGGGCCGAACTCGCTGGAGATGACCTTCGGCAGCACCTGCCACGGCGCAGGCCGGGTCATGAGCCGCTCCGAAGCCAAGAGAGAGGTTCACGGTAACGAGATCAAGCGGGAACTCGCAGAGAGGGGCATCACAGTCAGGGCGCCCAACGCTGCAGCCATCTCCGAAGAGGCTCCCGAGGTCTACAAGGACATTGACGAAGTTGTGGAAGTAGTGCATCGGCTTGGCATCTCCAGGAAAGTTGCCCGGTTAGTGCCGCTGGCGGTAGCAAAGGGATAGACTATTCACTGTAGTCTTCCTTGACCTCCGTACCTCATTTAACCTCCATACCTCCTTAAACCTCCCTTTTTTAAACACTCCCGGACCTCCGTGTATCTCCTTTAACCCCCTCCTTTTCTCCTGTACCTCCGTTTCCTCGGGTTTTTTCCAGGATCAATCGGATCTACAAGGTCCCGAGTATAAGGAGGGTCATGAGGTCGGGAGGTAGGTTTAAGGAGATACACGGAGGTCAATGAGGGTTAAAAAAGGAGGTTTAAGGAGGTATAGAGGTTAAAGGAGGACGATTATGCCGGATCGGCCGGATGTATGCGAGGGAACCACTTTTTGATCGTTTCTTCGACATCCATGAGCCATACTGCTCTTTCCTCGATGGTACTTGTCACAATGATGCCATACGACTTCCTGTGGACATCTTTAACACCGCAGAGCCCGAAGATGCAGTTCTTCCAGATGGTCTCCAACGGGTCGCCAAAGGTAGTTGTCTCCCTTTCGACGCTTGTGTTCGAAGTATTCAGAATAACCGCAGTCTTCGCTTTCAATAGCCCTACAGGGACTCCTTCGCCGTTGTCCCCCTCGACGAACCTGTAAGCGACACCGGCCCTGATCACCCGGTCGACCCAGCCTTTCAGGACTGCCGGGGGCATGCCCCACCAGTTTGGGTGGACTATGACAAACCCGTCTGCTGAAGTCAGCTCATTGCAGTGTTGTTTTATGATCGGATCCAGCTCTGCATCTCTGGGGATTTCCTGGAAAGACAAAACCGGGCCAAATCGTTCTCTATAGAGGTCGTGATAGATGACTTCGTAGCCTGCAGTCTGTAGAGTATCAACGACCGTATCCGCAATAGCATGGTTAAAGCTGCCCTTATTCGGATGCCCGAGAATGACCATCACTTTCATCGTTAATAATTAAGCTCATGGTGATATATGGCTACTTCGATGCAGGAACCGCCGGCTTTCTAATCTGCCGCGAGTACCTGTGCAGCGCTGTTTCCAGCCTGACGAGATCCAGATGACTGCTGTTGGCGTATTTTTTCACATCATCAATCCCCAGCGCCTTCGCTGTTTCCATGACACGGGGTGTCGGCTCGGGATCGGCTCTAGGCCAGACGCTACGCATGTCCCTCAGAAAAACGGAGATTGTCACCGGCCCGATTCCCTTGCCGAGTTCTCTTATGCGTACCTCCAGGTCACGGCTGTCTTTAGACTCCTTGTACAACTGGCTAAGCCGACCTTCATACTCATCTAAAAGATGCCCGAAGATCGCCAGAAGCCTGGTTGCCGTGCTATCATCATACCGGGTATAGCCGCCCTTACCCAGCAGCTCTACCAGCCTATCCCATGTAGTATCTGTTATCGCCCTGGCTGTGGTGAGCCCATGAGACTCAAAAACACGATATGTCCTGGTAGCAGACTCTTCCCGGATTGGCTTGGCGTACAGGAATGCAGCGAGAAACCACTTAGAGTATGCTGGATCGCCTTTGCGCAGGTCGATGCCCAGCATGGCAGAATATGGCTCTCCTAGCACTTCTGCCAGCTTTTTGACATCAAGGATCATAAACCAGATAAACCAGTGAGGAATGAAAATCGTTACGGTAAAAGTTGACGAATACCACCCGATCACCGCGATTTACTCTTCATGGCAGCCCCTGTCAGCCAGGTGCTGAAGAAGATCAGGCCAAAGGGTATCCAGGTGCCTAACAGGCTCCTGAACATCTCCAGGCTCCTCATGATGAGCAAGGCTACGAGAAAAAGATCCATAAATACCACAAAGGAGACGAACATCGCGGCGGTCTGCAGTGGGGTCGTATAGTTGAAACGCTTAAAGTAAACCATAGAAAGGGCCGCAAAAATGATCGGTGCTGTGAGGGCGTGAATTGCCAGAGCGTTCTCTTGCGACGTGGTCGCCATTCCGATCCCCATCACCGCTGCGCACATCGCCCATCCTGTAAAGGCGAAGGCTAACACAACGGCCATGATCTTGATATCTGGCAGCTGCATGTCATTTTCCTCCAACGCAGGGATCGATCTGTCGTATAGCTTTGAGCAATATGCTCAGGCTCTCGAGAACTTCAGTTCTGCTGCTCCCCTGTAACGACTTAAACAGCTTGTTGAAGTACGCTACTTTTCCCTCTTCGATGTCCCAGTATTGTTTCCTGCCTTTCTCTGTCAGGTTCAAGGTCACATATCGCCTGTCATGAGAATCTATCTCCCGCAGGATCAGATCAGCCTTCACCAGGCCGTCGACGGTGCGGCTGGCTGTGCTTTTATCGAGTCCGAGGGCTGCCGCAAGGTCGTTGAGCGAGATGCTCTGCGCCTTACCTATCTCTACTATGGCGTTGCACTGGGCGAAAGTGGCTCCGCAGCACAAAACGACGCTTTTTTCAAGGGCTCCCAGCTCTTTTTCCAGCTGTGTCACTAATTCCCTGAGCTGTGCTTCCTCCTCACCCACGCCTCGGGAAGCAGTATTCACCCTCAATGGTTGCGTCATACAATAGTTTCATATTACAACTAAATATAAAATACTATCGCAAGGACTCACGATTTCGGCTCACTGTAAAAACGCTCAGTTGATCTTAACTCTCTTCTTCAAATTGCAGGCCTGACATGTTCCCTTGATGCCCGGCTCGCCACAGACCTCGCACTTCGCCAGCGCCACCTGGGGGTATTTCTCTTTCAGGCAACCGATCATGTTCTCAAAGCCGCTGAGGACCGAGTACTTGGTGCCTGGGTGCCGGGCTTCGAAGTCGTTGAGCATGTCTTTGATTTCTCCCCGGAGGGATTCGCTGGTATAGGGGCACTCGCCCATGTGGAAGGGGAGCTTCTTCAGAAACGCGTATAACGCTATCTCTCGCTCTGGCACATCCATCAATGGCTTGATCCGCGTTATCAGTCCATCCTGTAATCTGGACGGCCGCAGCCGGGCGAGACGCTCGATGTCACCGTTCATGATGTTTAGTAATACGACCTGTGCCTCGTCGTCGAGGTTGTGGCCGGTGGCGAGCTTGGTCGCGCCGATCTCTCTCGCTTTTTTGTTCAGCAGAGTCCTGCGGAATACGCCGCAGTACGTGCAGGAAGCTTCCTTGCGCTCTCTCTTGAGAATGTCATCGAGGGTATGCCCGATTTCTTCCTTGAACGAGACCACATAGTGGGGTACGCCCAATCTATCACAGAGCTCTTTAGCGCATGGGATTGACTCGTTACGGTAGCCTTCGATACCTTCGTCGATGGTGATGGCTGAGAATTTAATGTTGGACCTGATCGTGAACGTTTCGACCAGTATGGATAGAATGACTGCACTGTCCTTGCCACCGCTCATCGCGACGGCTACATGGTCGCCGGGTACGACCATTCTCTCCTTTCGCATCCTGCGCTTGATCTTGCGTTCCACGTCCATAATTTCGTGGACCCCGCAGAGGTGCATGCCGGAGTACTTCTGGTAACTGACGGCTTCCCTGGCGCACTTGTCACATTTCATGCTGGTGAGCATGATGGATTACGGGTTTTATATACCTGTCGTGCCGGC
>CAZJRS010000109.1:0-7653 GCA_964548585.1 uncultured Methanocella sp.
CAACGGCACGGCGGCACAACGTTTTTTACCACAACGGCACGGCGGCACAACGATTACTACTAAAAAGATTGAGGTCCTCCCGAATTTTCTATAGTTTTTAGATATATCCCTGTGCGTCAATACTATCGATATTGAATTTATGGCAAAATCGGGACACTCCTAAACTCCCAAAATTATTTTGTTTAGCGTTATTAAAAAATCGTTGTGTCGTTGTGTCGTTGTGGTTGAGGTGGTAGTCGTTGTGTCGTTGTGGTTGAGGTGGTAGTCGTTGTGTCGTTGTGTCGTTGTGGTTGAGGTGGTGGTCGTTGTGTCGTTGTGGTTGAGGTGGTGGTCGTTGTGTCGTTGTGGTTGCGGTGGTGGTCGTTGTGTCGTTGTGTCGTTGTGGTGGTGGTCGTTGTGTCGTTGTGGTTGATTTTTTAGACCTTTGTATGGCAAGGTATTATCTATCGGCCAGCTGTTCTGGCGGCGCCCTGAATCCTTATTATTATGTGGTAAGAGTTATATATAAATAAATTTTAATAAAATTGCATGGATATTATGCCGGGTGCCCGGGATCTCATCTCGGCCATCAAAGATCATCTCAACGTTATTATCATTTTATCTGCAGCGATCATTGCGGCAGCGATCTTCGTCTGGCAGGCTATTGCCACCCGTAGCTATGTCAGCCCGGCAGAGCAGAGTGAGATCCTATATACTCTTTTCCTCTCCGACACTATGTTTCTGGTGGTTTCCGTAGCCCTTGCATTACTGATCATCTACCTATCATCGCTGTCCGGCAGGGGGATGAGGGGTATACAATACGACGCTTTAGCCGTATTTATCATCGTAATGATCATACCGCTGGTGTTCATCGGTTGCATGATGGCGTATAAGTCGCCGGGGCTTTACACTTACTGTGTCAGTATCTCTGCGTTGCTGTCGGGGCTTTCGCTACTGTCCTCTATCGGGCTGATCTTGTACGCCATCTCATCTGTTCAGCCACTGGCAAGAGTCCGTCATCTGGTGGCTCAGATCAACAGAGATTTCCACCAGTCCGGCCTGGGGCAGTCTACCACTTCGATTGCCCTCCGGCAGCCTCTGGTTTCTTCGGCTACTCTGGCGCTGCTGAACCTGCTGAAACTGCTTTCGGAGGCGGGGGATACGGTAACGGTGAAGGCTGGCATTGATACGATGGCCACCTTGACCATGAAGGTAACAGATTCCCGCGATATCAAAGATCTGGCAATGGCCCGGAGCCTGATCTGCGATATTGTTGAGACGGGGGCCATCGGCGCGGAGACTCAAAATCCGGGGGTGGTCTTTCATTCGATCGATCGGCTGAAGGAGATCTCCGTTAAGTCCAGGCGGGTGGAACTATCCTCCATGGCTTTCCGCGGTATCGGGTATGTGTACAGCGCTTGCTTAAAATGCCGTGGCTGCATCCGGGTTTCTTTGCTGGACTCCTGGCTCGCTCAGGTCTATCTTCAAATCTACGATAGTTCAGGCCGGCCTGAATCTCTCAATCACGCGGTCAAGACTGCGGAGCGGATGGTAGCCTGCAAGGACGATCTGGCTCCCGAGGAACAATCGCATATGTTATTCGTAGCCGGTCAGGTATACTGCCGACAGGCCCGGGTGGAAAAATCTGCCGATAAGGCTATGCTTTCCATTTCGATGCTAGAGCAGGGGCTTAGCTCGGGGGAGTCGGGGCTGCTTGATAAAGCACTCATCAATGCGGAGGTCGGCAGGGGGTACGTGGTACTGGCTGCTTCCAGAAATCCTGTGAAGAGCTACAAGAAAGCTTTGTCAGCCTTTGAAGACGCTGGCAAGACTTTGACCGCAGCCGTATCACCCTGGGATGCTGCCTGGCTGGAGGCAGACACGGGGAATGCCAGCGTTCTGCTGGCCGATGAATATTACCGCACCCGCCGCTACGACGATGCTCTGGCCAGCGCTAGAAGTGCCATTGAACACTACGCCGTTGCGTCAAGGTTTTTTACCCCTGACAGGTCTAAAGAGGTGCATGGTCGTATCATGTCTGACGCAGGGCTTGCTCATACTGTCATCAGCGAGATATTCCTGCGATCGCACCAGCTGAACGATGCGCTGAAGCACGTATCACTGGCTCTTAGCTGCTACGGTACGGCAGTCAGGATGATCGATCGGGAGTATGCGCCCGACGCGTTTGCGTCCCTGAAGGTGACCATGGGACTGGCGCAGGCGAGTATGGCTGAGATGTGCTTCAAGGAGAAGCGGTATGATGAAGCTATAACGGCCTGCGACAGTGCCATTCAGTCGTACAACGAGGCGGTGAAAGTATACGATGGTGCGGGTAAGGATCGCCTGGCAACCGAGACGCGAAAGCACCTGAAGCAAGCCAGCGATCTCTTCAACACCTTCCTGCTGATCGGAAAGGGCAAGGCCAGGCCGGATGCGGGGGATCTTCCATGAGGGAAGCGACCTTAAAATGCCTTCGGGACGCTTATTGCACAGAAAGCATGTCCCATGTCAGGTACCTGATCTTCGCCGGGCAAGCCCAGGAAGAGTCATTTCCCTCGATCTCCCGGTTGTTTAGGGCTTTTGCCCTGGCAAAATATCTCCGGGCATCAGAGTTGTACGTTCTATCCAGCGATATGCTGGAGAATCCGGCGGTCGGCGCGGATAGCTATTTTATTTTCGAGAGGACGGTGGATCATCTGACAAAGGTCAGAGACATGGAAGCCTATTATGTAAAAGAAGTCTTCGAGCCCTATCTTGCCATCGCTACCGCTGAGGGTGAGCACGGTGCGGCGAAATGTCTCCAGAGATCGGTCCGAATCAGCCAGACGATTGTCAGCCTGTCCGAATCGTTCTTCCAGAAACTCCAGCATACCGCGGAAGAGCCGGAAATCGGGGATATTTTCATCTGCACCATCTGTGGCGAGGTCGCCCCGGACGTGCCTCCTGAAGAATGTCCCTGCTGCGGCGGAAGCGCAGCCGGTTTCCTCGTTATCGTTTAGAATCCCATGACCTGGATGATCACGTCACGGCGGCGGGGCCGGACATCAAACTCAACCAGCACGATCTGCTGCCAGGTGCCCACCAGCAGCGATTTATCTTTAAATGGCACTACAATGCCAGGCCCGATAATTGATGCGCGTACATGCGACACGCCATTTCCATCACCCCATTTCATATCGTGCTCATACGTGGCATCAGACGGCGCGACCCGCTCCAGCGCTCGGGGCATATCTTTTTGAAGTCCCGGCTCAAACTCGATCGTCGTGATCGATGCGGTACTTCCCGGCACAAAAATCGTGGAAATGCCTTCTTTAATATCACCAGAAGCGATGATCTCTTCTACGTGGCTGGTGATGTTAACCATCTCGTTATTGCCTCTCGTCTCAAGCGACAGAGTTCTGGTGAAAACGGGCATATGATATCGATCCTGCTAAACTCCGATCTGTTTTTTGTATCGGATCGATTACTTATTAGTGTGTTCCTTAAAATAAAACTAACTCCCTGATCTTATGTAGCCTATCTCGGCCACTCATAAGGTATATAGTCATCATCGACACTCTATTCCCCAATGAGCGGGATAAAGCCCTTCGACGATGCCTTAGATCACATTTTTTGGTGCGATACCTGCAACGTGCCGCTGATCACGGATGCCTGCGGAGCATGCAGTGGGCCGGGGCGAAAAGTGCTTTTATCTCCTCCGGGTGACGTGCGTTTTTGTTCACCCTGTGAGCGGACGATCATTCGCAGACTATTCCTTGACAGCTACGGTACTGATCCGATTGGAGATCGTCTGGCCCTGCTGAACAAGATCCCCGGCGATGACAAAGTCGATGAAGTGATCGTTGACGGCAGAACTATTGCCGTCGCTGCATACGACATCGTCAGCCAGGAATACACTCTTGACCTGAGAATTGACGGGGCTAAGCTGCTGTTGCCACAGGCGACGAAAAAGATCGTCACGATCGATGTCCCCCGGGAGAAACACCTGAACGGCAAGGGTATCAGTGGAACGTGCGTGGTCAGTAGTACTGCTGATGTGAAAGCGGGTGATATCGTGCTGCTCAAGGTCAGCGAATCCTTCAACGGCCTGGGTGTGGCAAGGTGTGATGCCGGTGGTCTGACCAACCCTTCCGAGAACACCGTCAAAGTCAGGAAAATCGGCAGCAGCCGGGTGTTTTTAAACAGCAGGATCTCGACCATCGACGAGGCTGTAGCTGCTAACCGAAGCCAGTTGCTATCCATGCAAAACGAAGCGATCAACGTGATTCGCGACACGGCCGGCCAGAACAAAAACCTCCCGGTCACAGTATCGTTCAGCGGCGGCAAGGACAGCCTTGTGGTCTTTAACATCACCCGAAAAGCGGTGCCTGATATCAAGGCATTCTTCGTGGACACGGGCCTGGAGTTTCCCGAAACTGTCGACTTCGTGGAGCGGTTTGCCAGAGATAGCGGAGTAGACATCACGATCCAGCGGGCGGGAAATGTGTTTGACCAGAATTTCCCCGCTTTCGGTCCTCCGGCAAAAGACTTCAGGTGGTGCTGTAAAGTCTGTAAACTCGGGCCAATCACCAGTCTGCTCTCAAATGCCCGGGGAGTCATCACTATCGACGGTAAACGTCGCTATGAATCGTTCCAGCGAGGTCACATCGGCAGTGTCGAGCGGAACCCGTTCGTGCCCGGCCAGATCAGCGTATTCCCTATCAAAGACTGGCGGGCTATCGAAGTCTGGCTATACATCTTCATGGAAAAGCTACAGTACAATCCTCTGTACGACCTTGGCTTTGAGAGGATCGGCTGCTGGCTCTGTCCCGCGGCGCTGCAGGCAGAATACGTGAGGATGAAAGACCTTCACCCCGACAAGTACGGCGAATGGCAGAACCGGCTGCACCAGTGGGCGAAGGACTCGGGTCTGTCCCCGGAGTATGTGGACTATGGTTTCTGGCGGTGGAAAGCCTTGCCGCCGAAGATGCAGAATGTAGCCCGGGAAAGGGGTATATCCCTGAAGCCTCTGGTAGCTAATAAGCTGTCACTGTCTATGATCCGGGGCATCAGCCCTTGCACGGCGGGCGGCTTTAGCCTGGAGGGGGTCCTGTCCACCGGACAACGCGTTGCACCCGAGGTGCTGATGGAGACGATGAAGACGATCGGCACCCCTTCATACTCCGAAGACCTCGATGTTATGCTTGTCAGGACCGGTAAAGGCACGAGCAAGCTATTCGCAGGCGGCCAGATCTATGCCTCGTCGGACGACAGTGCCTATGCACAGCGGCTGTTTGCCGAAACGGTACGGCAGGCGCTTCGCGCCTCGCTCTGCAGCCGGTGCCGCATATGTGTTAAAGCGTGTCCAAAAAAGGCGATACACTTTGAGAACGGTCATCTAATCGTGGACGCGTCTAAGTGTAACCGGTGTGGCAAGTGCACCAAAGCGTGTGTAATCTCACGATATTACGACAAATTAACCGGAAAATGATAAAATAATACCAAAAGTATATCGTGATCAGGTAGTTACTGCATGACGTTTAATATTGCAGAAAATCCTGCTTTAATACTCAAGTAGACTGCCAAAGCGGTCTGCCCACTCGAAAAGTTTAAAAATGCAATGCGTATATTAGCACTTGTAGAATAAACGGTGCACAATGCACCGTCCGTAAACATCAATACAGGTGTGGCGTCATCTTCAGCCCGAACAGGCTGATACCTATCGTAAAACCGATGATAATTGCAACATAACCGAGATTCGCCCACTGACCTAGCATGGTTTCGGATAGCGCAATAAGTGCTATGAATATCCCGAGAAGGACGATCGAACCGCCGAACTCGATAAGCTTGATATTGATGTTGTCCAAACAACTCACCATCCATATCTGGTGCGTAATTGGACTTATGCTTTACGATTGACGAGGATTGGAGATAAAAAGATGAGACAGGGGCTTGTACCAAAAAAAGTGTTTTTCACCAGTGGCGTAGGCAGGCATAGGGAAATGCTGGAATCGTTCGAGATGGCGCTGCGTGACGCGGGTATCGAAAAGTTTAACCTCGTCACCGTCAGCTCGATTCTGCCGCCCAGCTGCGATATCATCGAGGCGAGCGAAGGCCTAAAAATGCTATATCCGGGCGAGATTGTGTTTACCGTCATGTCCCGCAACTCCACGAACGAGCCCAGCCGGCGTATTGCCGCATCTATTGGCTGTGCCATCCCCAAAGACCGTAAAAACAGCTTTGGATACCTATCCGAGCACCACTCATACGGTGAAACGGAGCAGTGTGCAGGCATGTACGCAGAACGGCTCGCCGAAAACATGCTCTTCACCTGGACCAAGGAAAAACCCGAGAAAACAATGAATATCTCGAAGACCGCTGAGGTCGACGACGAAGGAAACTGGACGACAGTTATATCTGCTGCCGTGTTTATATTATAATTGGAGATCAATCATATGCGCTGTTCCGGCTGCAACGAGGAGACATTTGAAGAGGAGCTGATACAGGGCAAGTGCCCCTTATGTGGCACCAAGGTCATGGAGATACGAGAATCTCCTACCCAGTCCGCCTCAGAGCCTTTTATCAAGTGCATATCCGACTATGAAGAGTCGCCACTGGACCTAGGTGACGTTCCAGTGCGTGATATCATCAATGATATCTTCGAGGACATCTTTAGCGGAGTCGAACGTACACTACTCATCAGCTATATGGCATATGACATATCCCAGAATACCGGGCTGGAGATCAAACAAGCCCGCAACGTTGCCCGCCAGGTGGTCGATCTGGAAGAGGCTGCGTTCGAGTTCGAAGTTGTACCTGCCTGGTATGACGAGTTCAAGCTGAAAAAATGCACCCGCTGTGGCAAGCTTCACCTGATGGTGGGCAAAAAGGTCCTCAAAGGCCAGATCGAAGACGGGGTCGGGGAATACGATCTCGAATACGTGTGCCGGCGCTGCAGTTGATTAGTGCCTATACGATACGATAAGTGCCTACACGGCATAGTATCTTTTTATTTTTGACAACTTCTTATTCCATAGGGCTCTCTTCAGAATGGTGTGGGTAACCTGTGTCCCCTGGCATCGCTCTATTAACCAATGTTTCATGTTTCTTGCCTGTACTCCATTTAGCCTTCAGTTTTATCTTATAAACCAATAATAAGCAATTTTAACAGCTATTTAGTCAATCAGGAGCTAAATCGGGTTTATTACTTGAAAATTCGCTTTATAATTCATTAAAAATATTATCAACACCCCGTATTACTTTTCTTTAACAATTAGAATAAACCATGGGGGTGGGATTTTGAAACGAATTAGTACTAATATATTAATCGCGTTGGGCATATTACTCACAGTTCTAATACTGATATGCTCTACGCAGGTCTATGGTGTAAATGGTACAAATTCTATCGATCCGAGTAGCGTGTCCAGCGCAGTAGCATCGGCTGCTGCGGCGGGCGGAGCTAGCTCTGGAGATGCGGCTGCTGCGGCTGCCGCTGCGGCTTCGGCGGCTTCTGGTGGAGATGCTGGTGCTGGCGCTGCTGGTGCCGCTGCCGCGGGCGGTGCAGACTCAGCTGCGGCTGCTGCGGCTTCAGCTGCGGCTAGTGGTGGTGCCGGTGCCGGTGGTGCGGCTGCTGCGGCTGCTGCTGCGGCAGTTGCTGCCGGTGGTGGAAGTTCTGCTGCTGCGGCATCTGCGGCT
>CAZJRS010000110.1:0-7610 GCA_964548585.1 uncultured Methanocella sp.
ACGGCACGGCGGCACAACGACTTTTTTTACCACAACGGCACGGCGGCACAACGCTTCCCAAAATATTTGGTTAATTGTTTTTAATCAATCAATCGTTGTGTCGTTGTGTCTTTGTGGTTGAAAGGTAGTCGTTGTATCTTTGTGGTAATTTTTCCTTGGGCTTTACAATATTTTGTGTTTTGTCTCAACGAGATCGGGCGCTCTGGTAGCCAGGGCGTTGTAGCAGAATAGTAATATCCAGAGTAGCGACGAGTAGACTGATAACCATAAAAATATCGACGGCTTGATATTAATCAAGTACAGGCCGATCTGGGCGACGCTGAGCAGGAAAGCGAAAAATCCCCATACTGGTATTATCAGGTTGCCGTACCGGACATTGCGGATTAGAGCTACGTTGACCAGGATGATCATCAGGTTAAGGGTTACGAAGACGAACTCCGTCAGGTGTAGGTGGAGGCTTCCGGCATCCTCTGAGAATATTCCTAACAAGATCATGCCAAAGCATAAGCCGAAGCCTGTGATCTCCGCCACAATGAGCGTGTATCTCGACCATTTAGGGCCGATGTGCCACGCTACGAAGCTGGCCATGAAGGGTATCAGCAGCAATCCGGCGAGGACGACGCCGATATTATAAATGATGGCGCCCTGAGGGTTAAATGTGGTACTGCCCAGGTCTCCGATCCAGTTGCCGAGAAGGCTGAAGGGCATGGTATAGAATAGTATTGATACGACTGTACAGATGATGTAAACAGTAATTGCGGCGACGCAGAAATACGCGCCCATTCTCCTGAACACGGCCTCATCCATAGCGATTACCCCTTGATAATCATACCTTTGCGTATATAGTCTCTTTTGTATGTTGGTAGTCAGGGGCTTTTTGTAGGTGGCAGGTTGGAGGCTATCGTGTCCGCATTCGAGCGGTCGTGAGATCTCACAGTAAGGCCGTTATAAGCGAACAAGAGTACCCATACCAGTGGTAAAAATACCGATAACCATTCGACGATGGTCGGCATGTTACTGGTGATATACAGGCCGATCTGAATGCCGTTTATCAGGAGTGCGACGAATCCTGCGAGGGCGATCCATCGGGGGTAGCAGGCATTCTGGTACAGGGCTAGATTGGTGAGCAGTAGCATGATTGTCAGGCAAAGGAACACGAAAACGGCTGACATGACGTGCACTTGCCGAATGTTTTCGGGGTAGAAGCCGATCAGGATCAGCCCGACGCTAAGGCCAAGGCCGGCGATTCCTGCGGCAATGAGCAAGTAGTTCTCCAGTTTTCTGCCGGCCCCCCATAGGGCGAGGCTGCTAACAAATGGCGCTAGTATCAAGCCGGCGAGTATGTTCCCTGCGTTGAAGATCGCCGCGCCTTCGGGGTTTACTGTAGCATTCCCCAGGTGGCTGATGGTGCTTTCCAGGGGGCTGAATGAGACCGGGAACAAGGACATCGCCGCGATGATGGTCAAGGTATATGTGAGGACGCCGGCAATGCCGAACACCGAGCCCAGACGTATGTACTTCACTTGGTCCACAAGTATTCCCCCAGCTATATCCTACCGGTAGGTATATATCCTCTTTTCATCGCACCCCGGCTTACCGGGGTCCATCTGCTTTCAGACCCGCAGTTTTTTAGCCATGCGCACGGCCTTGACAGTCATGCCCGGGTACCGGAGTTCACTCTCGCCATCTTCGACGTAGCCCATTTTCTCATAAAACTTTTTATTGTAGCCGGGAACGATTGTGTCCAGTTCTACCTGGCTGACGCCGGGATGGTGTTCGCCGAGCCAGCTTTCCATGTGGTCGATCAGCAGGGTGCCGATGCCCTTTCCTTTGTAGCCGGATGTCAGATATAGTAACATGAGCTCGGCTGTAGCCGGGTCAAGAATTTTCAGGACGAAAAACCCTATGACCCGGTCCTCATCCGTTGCGACACAGGCATATGCGGTCTCGCTCATCCGGATGTAGTCGGATGGGAGGTAGGCGTTGATTCCTGCGGCTATCACGGCAGGGTCCTGCTCGTAGAAAAATTCCTGTAAAAACGCTTCCGTCCTGATGCGGAAACAGTCCTCCGCGTCCGCAGCCGTGAACGGCCGTAGCTTTATGACACTTGAGGTAGCCGTTTCAGATGCGTCGCTGTCCGGAGGCATAATAAAACATCCTGATCTATTTTCGGATATGTGAGACGACGTGTCCGAGCTCAGGGATAATGATCTGCGTTAAAGCCAGCCTTGCAGCATTCGGCGAGCCGGGTATGCAAAAGACAGCCTTATCGTTAACCGACCCTGCGATAGCCCTGCTCAGGAGGCTGGCGGTGCCGATCTCCTCGTAGCTCTTCAGCCTGAAGATCTCTCCGAATCCCGGGATGACCTTCTGCAGGAGCGGGGTGACCGCCTCGATGGTGACATCCCCGCGCGTGATGCCTGTTCCTCCGCACACGATGGCGGCGTCCGCACCCTCGTCGAGGAGATACATCAGATCAGTCCGGATCCTGAGCATGTCGTCTGGCAGGAGACAGTACTGTACCTTGTGCCCGGCGGTCACCAGGAGCTCTGAGATGATTTTCCCGGATTCGTCTTCGCACTTATCCGGAGCCTCAGAGTCTCCGAACTTTTCATGGCGTGAAGTGCTCACGGTGATGACTGCGACTGTGTATGTCTGCCCTTTTGACTTGTCCTTGTGCTGCTCGTGGGAAGCCTTTGTCATGATCTCACCCGTAATTTCGTTTCCTGCACATTAGATTGGCATATACCACATTAAAGCCAGCGGCCCGAGACACTGGATAGGTCAAGTTCCAGGCCACCCATGGTTGCGTAGACGCCGAGCGCCCGGAAACAGTCGTTTAACGCATCGTGGCCCGGAAGGGCCTTGATCTCGCGGCACTCGATGGAATCTACGTATGCGTCCAGCTTCGCATAAGGCTTCGGCTGCATCTCGATCCAGCCGAAGCCCGGCTGCCGGATGCCGCTTTGCTTGAACAGCTTGTCCACGAAGTACTTGTCGAACTTGTGGTTCCATGCTCCTGCAACCTCAAAGCTATGGTTGCCGTGGACTGTCAGAAATTTCTGGCATACCTCTTCGGGAGTCGGAGCGGCAGCCACTTCCTCCGGGGTA
The DNA here is from genome assembly GCA_964548585.1 of uncultured Methanocella sp. Lineage (GTDB taxonomy): Archaea > Halobacteriota > Methanocellia > Methanocellales > Methanocellaceae > Methanocella_A. The sequence goes on from CAZJRS010000110.1 coordinate 3,112, forward strand.
ATGCCGTGGACGAAGAACGTATCCTGGGCTTTTGCAGGGTCCGGGATACGGATCAGGGAATCCATGCAGTCGAGGCATTTGACCAGCCTCGAGTCCAGATTGATATCTGCCACAACCATGCCGATGCTCAGCGCGTGGTCGTCCCGTCGCTCTTTCCTGTCAAAGATGCCCAGTCCAGTGGTCTCCGTGTCGATGACGCATATGATAACCGTGATATCCCCACCGCTTGGTGGATAAGTGATGGGTCGTAGAGTATTAACTATTACGGTAGTTCCTGGGTGATGAAAAATCTGTGCTGGACGAGCATGATGGATATCACACGTAAAGCCGCGATATTGATGATATACGTAAAGACATTTGCAGCTTGTGTCTTTGTGTTTTAAACCCGGCAATGTCAGGCTGACGAATTCCCATTGCCGGATACTTGGGTTCTTTTCCTGATCTGCTCAATAGAGAACTGAGCATGCTCTCTTACGTTGACGTACCTGTCCTCCAGGGCAGTATTCAACTTATCGATCGCCCTTTCGTCACCTATCTTGCCCAGCGCGTCTACCACTGCCTCCCTGGTTTCCGCGCTTTTGCAGCTCAGCGCGTTGATCAGCGGTTCAACCGCTTCGAAGTCGCCGATCTCGCCCAGTGCTCTGGCCGCTTTTGTGGCCAGCCACGGCGATCGGAGCGCTTTTATAAGGCCGTCGATATTGCGGCTGTCCTTCAGCCAGTTGACGCGTCTCTGTTCCAGCTTATCCAGCAACATATAGCCGAATGTGAACATGATGATCGCCAGGAGTATGACCAGCGTTACCTGCAAGCCTGTCCATGGGTTTCCGCTCATGTCAAACCCGCGTTCGCTTGCATATGCAGGGCTTGTCATGATCCAGAGGAACAATGCCAGTGTAAACGTCGGTGCGGATAATCGGCTGCTTATCATATCCATCATTGATCATGTAGAATTGGCGACTAAATAAATGTGCCGGATATAAATTGTGAAACATTCTTTTATTGGTTTGTTGCACTACCTGGTATCCTGATCATGGTATTCAGATGGTTGCCCGTCAAGCTTATCCCTATGAGAGCGTTACTAGGGCTATCGTATGGTCGAGCCGCAGAAAACCAGTGAAGCGCAAGAAGCCTATTTCAGGAAGCTTGAGGCGGAGTTCATCCGGTGCCGGGATATTGCCACCGTCGCCCGCAGCAGAGGCTATGACCCTTCTTTTAAAGTGGAAATCCCCTCGGCAACCGACCTTGCGGACCGGGTCGAAGTCCTCATGGGTGTGGAAGGACTGGCGGTGCATATCCGTCACTGCGAGAAAAAGATGTCCCGTGAAGAAGCTTCGCTACAGGTGGCTGCGGACATTGCGGAAGGCCTGGTGGGCAAGTTCAAGAACCAGGAGGAAGCTATCCAGTGCGCTGTCAGGACTGCAGTCGCCGTTCTGACGGAAGGGGTGGTGGCCGCGCCGCTGGAGGGCATCTCCCAGGTTTCCCTGGCCAAGAACGATGATGGTACCCAGTATATCAAAGTCTACTTCGCCGGGCCGATCCGGAGCGCCGGGGGCACTGCCGAAGCGCTGGCCGTGCTGGCCGCCGACTACGTGAGGCGTAAGTGCGGTTTTGCGCCCTACCGGATCAGGGATATCGAAGTCGAGCGCTTTGTCGAAGAGATCATGCTCTACAAGTCGATCGCGCACTTGCAGTACACGCCCACCGATGAGGAGATCCGTCTCATCGTGCGGAACTGTCCGGTATGTATCGACGGCGAACCCACGGAACAGGACGAAGTTCAGGGCTACCGCAACCTGGAGCGGGTGGAAACCAACCGGGTGCGGGGAGGCATCGCGCTGGTCATCGCCGAGGGCATCATTCTCAAGGCGCCAAAAGTTAAGAAGCACGTGGATAAGCTGAAGTTCGACGGCTGGGAGTGGCTGGATAAGATCATCGCCGGCTCCAAGCCAGCGGGTGAAGAGAAGGATGATGAGAAGAAGATCAAGCCAAAGGACAAGTACCTCGTCGACCTGATCGCGGGACGTCCCGTGTTCGGGCACCCTTCCCGGCCGGGGGGCTTCCGCCTGCGCTACGGCCGTTCCAGGAATACGGGCTTTGCCACTGCGGGCATCCATCCGGCGTCGATGGTCATCATGGATGACTTCATCGCCACGGCGACTCAGTTAAAAGTCGAGCGCCCGGGCAAAGCTGCAGCCATGGTTCCGGTGGATAGCCTGGAAGGGCCCACAGTACGGCTTTTCAACGGGGATGTAGTTTACATCGACGACGTAAAGGCTGCGCAAAAGCTCAGGCCTGACGTGTCGGAGATCCTGGATAACGGGGAAATCATCATTAACTACGGTGATTTCCTGGAAAATAACCATACTTTTGTACCATCCCCCTATGTGGAAGAGTGGTGGCTGCAGGACCTTCAGGCGAAGACTCAGGACAAAGTTGAAGTTCGCACTCCTCAGGAGGCCTTTGCCGCTTCGGAGAAGTATGGTATCCCTCTGCATCCGAAATACACGTACATGTGGATGGATCTCTCTACGGATGACGTAGTCTACCTGGCCGGTTTCGTGAGTGCGAGGGGGTCCATCGGGGACGGTCGACTGAATCTGCCGGTTGAGCAGCGGGCAAAACGGCTACTCGAATTTTTACTCCTTCAGCATACCGTGCGAAATAATACGATTTGCCTGTCGGCGGAGGACACCTACAATCTTTGCCGGTGCCTGGGCCTGAACCCGGACCTGTCCATGAAAGATCAAAACGCCTACATCAACCTGGACTCTCACGCATGGAAAGCCGTATCCACATTGAGCGGCGTCACCGTCATGGATCGGGCCCCGGCCCGGATCGGTGCCAGAATGGGACGTCCCGAGAAGAGCAAGCTCCGGGAAATGAAGCCTCCTGTACACGTGCTTTTCCCCGTGGGCGATGCCGGGGGCATTCGCCGGTCACTGGGGAATGCCAGCTCCTACAGCAAGTCCATGAGCGACAAAATCGGCGAGATCGAAGTAGAGATGGGCAAACGCAAGTGTCCCAATTGTAACCAGAGCACTCACCTTGTGCTATGTGAGTGCGGAGGGCACACCGAGCCGGTATATGGCTGCCCGGACTGCGGTATTAGCGGCATTACCGGAGATTGTCCCAAGTGCCACAAGCCTACCACTCCTAACGTGAAGCAGAAAATCGACGTCAAAGGGCTCTATGCCGCAGCGCTCAAAAGGGTGGTAGAGCGGGATAATTACGATATTCTCAAAGGTGTCCAGGGGCTGATCTCTAAGGAGAAGACCCCGGAGCCGCTGGAGAAAGGAATTCTGCGTGCCAAGCATGACGTATACGTGTTCAAAGACGGGACGATCCGGTACGACCTGAGCGACGTGCCGCTCACCCATTTTATTCCCCGTGAAGTCGGGCTCAGCGTCGAGAAGACCCGGTGGTTAGGCTACGAGAAAGACATCTACGGAGCTCCCCTCGAATCGCCGGAGCAGGTACTTGAGCTGCGGGTACAAGATATCGTCCTGTCTCACGATTGCTCCGGCTACATGCTCAAAATCTGCGCCTTTATCGATGATCTGCTGGAGAAGTACTACGGCCTGCCCCGCTATTACAATGTGCATACCGAAGAAGACATGATCGGCCAGATGGTCATCGGCCTGGCACCGCACACGTCGGCAGGGGTGCTCGGCCGGATCCTTGGCTTCACCAATGCCTCCGCAGGCTATGCCCACCCGTTCTTCCACGCCGCCAAGCGCCGAAACTGTGACGGCGACGAGGACTGCGTGATGATGCTGATGGACGGCCTGCTCAACTTCTCGCTATCCTATTTACCCGACCGCCGGGGTGGCAAGATGGACGCACCGCTGGTGCTGTCGATGCGGATCGACCCTAAGGAGATCGACAAGGAATCCCACAACCTCGACGTGATGGCCCTTTACCCACGGGAGTTCTACCTTGCGACCCGGGACTTCAAAGCTCCCAAGGACGTGGAGAAGATCATCGACCTCGTCTCGAAACGGCTGGGCAAGCCAGAGCAATACGAAGGTTTCATGTTCACCCACGGGACCAGCGATATCGCCGCCGGGCCCGCGAATTCGGCATATAAAACTTTGGGCAGCATGGAAGATAAGCTACACGCCCAGCTCGAGCTGGGAAGACGTATCAGGGCGGTCGACGAGCGAGACGTGGCCGAGCGAGTGATCAACTCTCACTTCCTGCCCGACCTGATCGGCAACCTGAGGGCGTTTTCCACCCAGCAGATGCGCTGCGTCAAATGCGGCGAGCGCTACCGACGGCCGCCCCTGACCGGCACCTGCCCCAAATGCGGTGGCGGCCGGATCATCCTGACCGTCCACGAGGGCGCAGTGACCAAATACCTGGAAGTCTCGCTGGCCATCGCAAGGGAGTACGGAGTTCGCCCGTATACCATCCAGCGGCTGGAACTACTGGACCTGTCGATAAAAAGCTTGTTTGAGAATGATAAGAGCAAGCAGACCGGGCTGGCGGACTTCATGTGA
>CAZJRS010000111.1:0-7606 GCA_964548585.1 uncultured Methanocella sp.
TTAAGATCAAAACGGCTGGCGGCACTATCATTCTATTCAATAATGGACTAGCACGTCGATCGGAGTCTCTCCGGGAACGTTGACCATCGTATCGGTCCCGCTGCGCTTGAACTCCAGGCTGACCGGGTTGCCGCCGATTAACATATCGTCGATCGTTAAAGTCTCCAGCCAGTGAGGCAGGGTTGGCTTGATCAAGGTCAGCCTCTTGTTCATGGCCTGGGGGATAAAGCCCAGCGCGGCCGAAAGCATGTATGGTATAGTTCCCGCTGACCATGCCTGGGGGCTACAGGCTACGGGGTACCTGGTCGGAACGCTGTAGTACTCCCGCTGATAGCCTCCGAACAGTTCTGGCAGCCGGTAGCGGGGATACTGGCTCGCGGCTTCATACATGCAAGTTAGTAGCCGGTTCGCTTCTTCCTTGAACCCATACCTGCACAGGCCCAGCGCGATGATAGAGTTATCGAAAGGCCATACCGTGCCGGTGTGATATCCCAGCGGGCTGTAGCGCTTTTCGCCGGATGACAGAGTTCTGATGCCCCAGCCGGTGGACATGTCAGGCTCGAACATGCGCTTCACCATTTCCGTGGCGCGGCTGCCATCCACGATCCCGGTCCACAGGCACTGCAGTGGGTTGGAGGAGATCACGTCGCAGAGGCCGTCCCGGTCTATCGCCTGGGCGAAGAACCCTTTTTCTTTCATCCAGAAATCCCGGTTAAACTTACGCTTCAGCCTATGGGCATCGTCGATAAGCCGGCTGGCGAGGTCCCGGTCTCCCCCGCGCTCAAGCAGGATGGCCAGCCTGACCTTAGCCAGGTAGAAATAGCCCTGTACCTCGGACAGGGCAACCGGTGCTCTGGCCAGGGTACCATCAGATCGACTTATGGCATCCGGCGAGTCCTTCCATCCATGGTTTGCCAGTCCTTTGCTGGAGCGGGAGACGTAGGATGCGAATCCAAGGTCTCCGGGGTCGGCATAGTCTTCCATCCACGTGAGGGCGGCCATTACACTGGCTTTTAACTCGTGATACAAGCTGATCTCACCGGTCCAGTCTATGTACTCGGCCAGCAGGATCAGGAAGAGCGGCGTCGAGTCCACGCTACCGTAGTACGGTATCATGGGTATGTCGTTCAGGTTCGCTTTTTCCCCTACTCTCAGTTCGTGGAGGATTTTTCCCGGCTCTTCGTCTTTCCAGTCGTTGTATTCCCTGCCCTGGTAGTGAGCAAGTAGTCTTAAGGTGCTCTTCACCTTGCTGAAATCGTAGGGCATCGACTGGATGGCAGAGATGATGCTGTCCCGGCCGAAGAGGGCGTCGTACCACGGCACGCCGGCAGAGTAGAAGAGGTGTCCCTGGTCACTCATGTTCAGCAGCCGGAGGTCGGCCATCGATCGCAAAAAGATGCGGTTGAAGATGTGGTTATCAGTGCGGAACTTCTGGCAGCATTCCATTGTGTGAGCATAAGAATCCCGGACTAGAGCCAGGCGCTCTTCGATGCCGTGGACGCCGCTGAGCTGGCTTTCCGCGGGAGCACCCAGTTCTTCCACATATATGCATAACTCCAGAGTATGGTTCTTCGACGGCTCTAGCAGTAGGGAATAGGTACATTTGCCTGCGTCCAGGTATTTCGGTGCCGGGTTGAAAACGATCCGGGTATTCCGGGTATGGCCGTCCTCCCCCCGATAAGAGAACAGAAGGGTATCCTTATCGAAGACCGGTTTCTGCAGGATGCCGTTTCGTTTTCCCGTGATGCCCCTGACTGTGAAGATATCATTGAAGTCTGCTTCATACTCCAGCGTCAGACAGGCATATAAGTCGAACTGATTGTGGTTCGTGATCGAGATGATCTCCCGGATGAAGCCGGGGATAACCCGGTCCCTGCGTATCGTGATAGTGTTCTTTTTTACACGGTTTCCCCGGTCGTCGGTAAATGCCCTGTTGGTGGTCACGATGGTAGAAGCGTAGTCCCGGTCGTCGCTGGAGAGGATATCCAGGAGAAGCTTATCGTTTAGCCGGATGACGGACCCGCTGAGAAACCTGCAATCCCGGTGGTACAGCCCGTATCCCTGTTCCTCTCCCATCGGTATGTTGCCGTTCTTTTCAGTCACCAGAGTTACATTGCCCTCACGTAAGACGAGTGCATCAGTGATGTCGTCTGTGCTGGCATGTGATTCCTCGTATTCCACGGCAACCTCAGGCATCAGACACGCGTAGGATTTTTATGGTTATATGAGTTGGCCGGTATGTCCCCGGAGAGTGCGGTAGATGCCGTGCATAATTATATTAAAAATCTCAGCATATAAATTATGGCTGGTGCTCTTCAGTGTATTGTGACAGGTCAGTGGACGAGGTGTTCAAGGAGATGCAAACCGGGCACTCCGGGCTGTCAGCAGCAGAGGTAGAGAAGCGTCTCGCTGAACATGGGCCGAACGCGCTTGAGACGGAGAAGAAAATCGACTACCTGAAGATGATTATACACCAGTTCTCCGATCCTCTCATCTACATACTTATCATTGCAGCTTTCTTCACGGCCTTCCTACAGGACTGGGTAGATACCGGGGTCATTGTTCTGGTTATCGCCATCAATGCCATCATCGGCTTCTCCCAGGAACTGAAGGCGGAGAGCGCCATTACCGCGCTCAAGTCCCTGGCAGCGCCTAAGGCGATCGTTGTCAGAAATGGCCACGTGCAGGAGATCGATAGCGAAGGCCTGGTGCCCGGAGACGTGGTCTTGCTCACCTCTGGCACACGAGTTCCGGCGGACCTGAGGCTGATCGAAGCGATCCGTCTCGAAATTGACGAAGCAGCACTGACCGGGGAGTCGGTGTCTGCGAGGAAAACGGCGGAGAAGCTAGATCACCCCTGCCCTTCCCCCGTGGATGCGGTCAACTGTGCGTTTATGGGCACTCTGGCCTTATCAGGGCGAGGCACAGGGATTGTCACCTCTACCGGGCGAAAAACTCAGCTCGGCAAGATTTCTCACGAGGTAGCCAGCGTCAGGAGCGCCATCACCCCACTACAGGAGAAACTGACTCAGTTAAGCAAGAATATCGGAATAGCAGTGCTTGGGATATCCGCAGTAGTAGTGGTGCTAGGCCTGATCGTAGGCGAATCGCTGTACCATATGCTGCTGACCGGCATCGCCCTGGCAGTCGGTGCTATTCCAGAAGGGCTCCCGATCGTCATCACCATTACCCTTGCCATCGGGGTCAAGCGCATGGCCAGAAAAAATGCGATCGTCAGAAGGCTCCCCGCCGTCGAGACCCTGGGCAGCACTACCGTAATCGCCTCGGATAAGACCGGGACCATGACACGCAACGAGATGACTGTGACGCGCATCTATGCCGGAGGCAGATTCTACAAGGTCAAGGGCGTCGGCTTCTCGCCTGCGGGGGAAATCGTACGGGAGGCCGGCGACTCGGATAATCAGGCGCTCAGAATGTGCCTGCGAGCCGGTTTGCTGGCAAACGAATCAAGCCTGGAACAAGAAGAGTCAGGGGACTATAAACCGATAGGCGATCCCACGGAGGTCAGCCTGATCGTATCAGCCATGAAAGGCGGCATGGAAGAAGGGAAAGAAAAGATCGATCTCCAGTGGCTTGACGAGATCCCCTTCGAATCCGACCGGATGTATATGGCGGCACTCTACCAGGAGGTCAACGAAGGGGACACCATCGCGTTCATTAAGGGTGCACCGGACCGGATCGCCCTCATGTGCGGCAATGAAATGTTACCTGACGGCGTCCTGCGGGACCTGGAACCCGACCGAATAAAGCAGGCTAACGAAGAAATGGGCGCCGAAGGTCTCAGAATTCTTGCCATGGCTTGTAAACGATTTCCCGGCGACACACGGCACCTGGATACCAGCCTGATCTCGGAAGGCTGCACGTTCCTGGGTCTGCAGGGCATGTACGATCCACCCCGGGAAGAAGTATTTGAAGCGATACGCCAGGCAAAGGTATCGGGCATACGGGTGATCATGGTCACCGGCGATCACCGGGTCACTGCGATATCGATCGCCAGAAAACTGGAAATCATCCCGGACAGTGATAACGCAGTAGTCACCGGGGAAGACATGGAAAGTATGACCGACGAGGAGCTGTACGAGAAAGTCGGCCACGTGTCAGTATTCTCCAGGGTATCGCCCCTGCATAAACTCAGGATCGTCCAGCAGTTGATAAAAAGGGGCGAAGTGGTTGCCGTAACAGGCGACGGTGTGAACGACACCCCCGCTCTCAAAGCCGCCCACATCGGGGTTGCCATGGGTAAAAGCGGAACCGATGCGGCAAAGGAGACAGCGGAGATTGTGATCACCGATGACAACTTCGACAGTATATTCACCGCGGTCAAGGAGGGCAGGGTAGTATTCGCCAACATACGAAAAGTTGTGCTGTTTTTATTATCCAGCGGCCTCGGCCAGGTAATCCTGATCCTGCTGACCCTCGGGCTATTGCTGCCGCTGCCGCTGCTGCCAGCTCAGATCATCTGGATGAACCTGGTGACCAACGGCCTGCAAGACATAGCCATGGCCTTCGAGCCCCCGGAAAAAGGCATCGAACGGATGAGACCCCGACCCATAACAGAGCCGGTCATCTCCAGGCTGATGATGGAGAGGCTGATCATCATCGGCATCGTCCTCGCTCTAGGGACACTTGGTACTTTCTGGTGGCAGCTAAGCGAAGGTGCGAGCATCGACCAGGCCCGGACCGTGGCACTGACCACGATGGTGCTCTTCCAGCTGTTCAACGTCTTCAACGCCCGATCGGAGATCAGATCAGTGTTCCGTATGAATCCTCTGTCCAACCGGTTCCTGTTCATCAGCATCATCGCGTCTATGATAGCACAGGTACTAGTTATCTACTGGGCGCCGCTACAAGCCATATTCAGGACTACTCCACTGGGGCTGAACGAGTGGCTCGTCATCGTGCCTGTGGCACTCTCGGTGATCGCGGTAGTAGAAGTAGAAAAGGCGGTTAGAGGGCTGCTGGCGAAGAGAGGAGCTGGGAAGTGAGCAGAACCGGATTCTCAAAGGCGGCACTACAGCACGGGACTTGTTGGTAGATATTACCGGCTGGGTGTCAGGGTGGGATTTTGGAAGGCTGCCGGGAGCTGGTACTAAAGTGTATACAAAGGAAATCGTTACTTAGAGGTTTGCCCTGTGTGGTGTCAGGGGGGCTTTTTGTAAAAAGCCCCCCTCACGACCCCCTCAAAAACATCGCTTTTTAAAATGCCCTACGGGCTTGAGATGGTGTCGAGACCCAGGGGGACTTTTTCAAAAGTCCCCCGGGAGCCCCCTCAAAACTTTTTACGGACTCGCCGCGATTCGAACGCGGGTCGCCGGGTTCGAAGCCCAGTAGGATGTCCGCTACCCCACGAGTCCAGTAATGTCGATGAGAACACTACTGCATATAGATATTAAAACTTTTGTATTGCCCATAGGGCATTTAGTAAATAGGCTTCTCCCCAATCCGTTTATATCCATATGCCGCGCCCGTCTTCGACCATGCCGGCGCCCGGACCCAGATCTTTCAGAGTAAGGTCAATATCGCTGGCCGTGAACGTGAATTTCTTCACGCTGACCATGAACTCGTGATAATCGAACGCTCCGGCACCCCGGAACGTGGGGCAGTGGTCCGCGTATGCCCGTACGGAGACGTCGAACGAGCAGCCTTCAGTGTTGCACTTGAACCGCCAGTTCACCTGCTTTTTATCGCTGTACACGTCGATGTTGTTGAACCAGATGATCCGGTCGTGCTTCGCAGAGTAGAACCAGCCGCGGTTTCGCATCACGTAATTGAGCTCTTTGCTGCCGATGTATGGCTTGAAAAACACGAGGAACGATCCGTCCTTGAAGATGAGGCGGCACCAGTTCCAGGATGGCATTGGGGTGGACAGGATGACCTTCTGCAGGTAGCAGCGGCCTTTGTGATCTTTGCCGTTCAGCATGCCTTCGAAGTCGTAGTACAGGTTATAGACCTGGTAGTTCAGGCCCATCTTGAGCTCGTTCAGGACCTCCACATCATATCCTGTGGCGGGCTTTATGAGTTTGAAGTCACAGGTGATCTCCTCGCTATCGATCGTAACCTGGTATTCGGGAGGAGCCCCTGACATGGTCATGCTCAGGCCTTTTCCGGCCGAGGTGATGGACTGCTCGTCGACGACGGTCTTAGACTCAACCGTGTTTGCGAAGATCTTCTTCTTACCGTCGAAGCACCAGACTCCGACGACCGTGTTCAGCTCGTTGCCCGTCGGGTTTAGCCCGCTGACCTCGACGTCGTCGATGACCGACCTCCGGGCGTTGCGCCGCCCGAAGCAGGAGACCAGCTGCATGGGTTTTTTGCCGTCTACCGACGTGAAGATGGCAAACCAGTATTCTTTGCCATAGGGAATCAGGTTTTCGTACTTGTAGAAGATCTCGTTGAGAGACGGGGACTCTTCGGTGGTCTTGTAGATCGCGGTCTTGAATTTGCTGTTCGCGTAAATCGTAGATATGCTGGGAATCGAATACCTGGAGATCTTATTATAAAACTGAGCTTCATAGTAGCTGCTCTGGCTGATCAGGTGCCGGCTCTTGTCGACAATCATGTCGGTGTTGATCTCCGGCAGCTTGATGCTCCGCCGGAGGTTATCTATGGTCTTATCCTGCACGGGAATCAGGTTTCTACCCTTCCTGACCAGGTGGTCCTTATCTAATCTCGGCAGCCTGCAGATCTTTTTTACCTTAAACAGTACGCCGTCCTTGGACATGATCTCACTAACCTGATGGTTGATATGTTAAAATACGTACTTATATATCTCTTTTCGCTTCAGGTTTTATACAATCCGGCAATATACAGGAGCTCAAACGCTTCATACATTGCTCCGACCGCCAGTATAACCGCCACGAGGATCAGCAGACGGATATTATCGGAGACAGCCCGGAGATATCCCCCGATTCGTGAAGTTTCCCCCATCCGCCGGGGCCAGATCAGTCCTTCGATCTGCCGCAGGCATCCGAAGATGGCGATCACGTACGCTTCCCCCTCGATCAGCAACGTCAGGTAATGCGGAACTACAACCCGAAGGGTCATATGCCCGTATGGAAGGGCAAAGGCAATGCCCCAGGTAAGCGCCCGCAGGCAGCCGACAATCAATGAATACGGGGGAAACAGAAGCGAAGGGAGCGTTATACTGTAAACAGTCCCGGTCAGGAAATTGTTAGTAAAGGTGCTGATGGCAGCATTCCATATGTTCCCCGTACCATAGGCCTGGGCTACAGGGGATAAAGTGCCGCTCTGGAGCTGCCCTGCCAGCACCGCAAGGACTGCCGCCTGGGTTTCGGGTATGAAGAAGGCAATGACACCCCCGACCAGCAGGACTCCGAAGTAGATCACGTTGACGGCCAGAAAGAGGTTCCAGTCCTTTTTAAAAATCACCAGGAGGTCGTCGACGATGAACATCAATTAAGGTTTCAGCTGTATCCTGATAAACAAGGCACTCATATTATAACGGGAGTAAAACATGCCGGTGAGCATAAGAAGAGATCGATCGCTGCGCTGTGCCAGGGACACAGATTGCCAGTATCCCCGTGCTTGTGATGTCAGCCCTTGTATGGGTTTATGGTGTGTAGCA
>CAZJRS010000112.1:0-6989 GCA_964548585.1 uncultured Methanocella sp.
GGCGGACCTGCCGCTGCAGCTCACGAGTGTTGGAGGCCGGGATTCCGTTGATCGTCACGTTGCCTGAATCCGGTTTAACCTCTCCGGCCAGGATCTTGATCACCGTGCTTTTACCGCTGCCATTAGGGCCCACTAACGCGTGTACAGTATTTTTCCGGACGGATAACTCAAAGCCGTTTAGCGCCTTGCCTTTTCCATAGCTCTTGACAACACCGTGGGCCTCGATCACTTAAACCACTACAAGAAACGTATAGTCTCCTTTTAACTATTTATACTTTGAATATTCATGCCTGCAGGGCACACAAAATTCATATGACCCTATACATATAAGACAGCGAGATGAGCGGAGAGAACAGGATCAGGCACGCGAATATCCACGGCATGATGACGGTCGATCAGTTAGTAAAACAAATGGAAGGCTGCGCCTTTGGAGCCGGCCGGATTTCGTCGGCGTGCGACATACTGGAAGAAATGCAGGCTGAGGACATAACCAAGTTTTTCGGCTTGTCCGGGGCGATGGTCCCCGCGGGCATGCGAAACATCGTCTCAGGCATGATCAGAGACGGCTACATAGACGTACTGATCACCACCGGAGCGAACATGGTCCACGACATCATCGAAGGCGTTGGCGGCTGCCACGAGAAAGGAAGCGAGACTGCCGACGATATCGAGCTGAAAAAACAGCACATCAACCGCATTTACGACGTCTACCTGAACGAAGACTATTTCGGCTCCCTTGAAAATAAAATGCAGCAGGTCTTCTCCGGCATGGACCCGAAGAAGACGTATTCGATCCGAGAGCTGATGTCCGAGATAGGCAAGAACATCGACGATAAAAACTCGATCCTGCGGGCTGCATACGACTGCAATGTACCGGTTTACTGTCCGGCGGTCCAGGACTCGGTGCTGGGGCTGCAGGCATGGCTGTTCAAGCAGGCTAATAAGCTGAACGTAGACGTGTTCGGAGATATGCGGGAGTTTATGGACACGTGTTATGCAGCAAAGCGCACCGGCGCGGTTCTGATCGGCGGCGGGGTACCTAAGAACTACGTTCTCCAGAGCATGCTGGTGACGCCCAGGGGCGGCTTCGACTATGTCATCCAGGTCACGATGGACCGTGCGGAGACAGGCGGCCTGTCCGGTGCCACGCTGGACGAGGCGAGAAGCTGGGGTAAGGTAGGGGATAATGCTAAGGCAGTACAGGTGATCTGTGACGCTACGATCGCACTGCCCCTCATGCTCGCGGCGGTTAATGAAAGAAAAGAAAGGAAGTAACACTCATGCCATCCGAAGAATACCTGAAAGGATACGTAGAAGGCTTCAAAGAAGCGCTAGCCACGGTCGGCCAGGACCTGCAGGACAACGAGATCAAGGAATACTCCGTAGAGGAGTACGGCAAGCTGTACCAGAACATCTCCAATGATATTGGAAACTGCGTCGTCTGTCAGGATATTGGTACGGAAAAAGGCTGTCCCGCCGGTAAGACCATCTGGTGCCCCAGGATCCTGGAAACACTCGATGAACTGGCACCGACGAAGCTGGGAACCCTGGACAGGGACAATCAGCCGGAGTCGTAATGTCCGGGACTGAGAATCTGGCTGAACTGAAAGTGAACGGTTTGAAGGTCGTCAAGGGTAAAGATATTCATTGCCAAAACTGTGGCACATGCTGTAAAACCTATGCCATTGTAGACCTCCACGTCACAGATGTATTTCTGATTTCAGAATTCCTTGGCATGAGCCCGGAAGAGTTCTTCCAGGAATACTGTATTTTCATCGATGACCAGGATGGCAACAAAGGGTTCTCAATGAATATCAATGGCGGATGCCCGTTCCGCATCGACGGCGGGTGTTCGATGTACCCGGTCAGGTCAGATACCTGTGCCCTGTATCCGTTTAACTATGTCTGCGTAGACCTCTGTAAGGCGACCAAGCAGGAAATCGCCTGCTTCGCGCAATGCTTTGTACATTCACTGGACGAAAACATGCTCGTCGCGCCCAACGTCGAGCGCATGATAGACAGCCGGATCCTGTTCATGGTCAGAGAGATGTACCTGTCCGTATGTGATGGCACATTTAAGGAAGACGTAGCCAGACCATTCCACGAGAAGGGGCTTGAGCTGCTGGAAAACCAGAAGATGCGCGAAATGGTCTACCTCAAGATGCTGACTGAGATGAGGAAAAAAATCCCCGTGAAAGAGGGGACAAACGAGCCGGTGCTGTCTGAAGAAGATATAAAGGCAGTCTGCGACTACGCGCGGGAAGAATAATAACAACCGGAACCGGGCTGCGTCATAAACTCCGGTCCGGATTGATCTTTTTCAGGCCATGTCAGTCAGGAACGTTCGGATGTTAAACGCGAACAGTGCCATGAACGTAAGTTCTAACATACTAAACATATAGTATGGACTCGGTAAATATCGCAATAGCAGGATGATTACTATCAATGCGACTATCCCCCCAAAGCTAATGAGTTTTCGCCGCTGATCTCTTTGAGGGTCTGCTGGTTTTGTGTTCATCGCCTTCAGAACAGCTATAGCTCGTCTGGCCGTATAATAAACAAAGAACAACAGTGTGATTAATACAAGTAATATGACAGCATCGAATAGTTGTTCATGCGACAGGTAGAACCAGGCAAATGCAATTATGCTACACAAGATAACCGGCAATATAACCAGGTCAGCCCGGATCACCAATATTTTCCCGGTAACAAGGTAGTTGACACTCAGGAAAACATTGAGAAAAAGCACCATCAGTATGATGATAAGCGTTAATAAGATGGCGGTAAGGAACGCGTATAGCCCCCCGGTTAGCAACTCCAGAATACTATAAGAGATCCCTCCGAATAGGCCGGCAAAGATCAGAATAAATCGAAGGACACTAACCCGTTTCTCCCGCCGGACATCGGTCTTGATGAGATTTGCTTTTTTACGACTATCAATAAAGTCGGTTATAGAGTTGTTAACGTTGATATACACAACGAACCAGAACAGGAAGAAACCTGTCGTTAAACCCAAACCGGTTGCTATAGGAACAAAAAGCAGACAGACAGATAAAATGAAAATTATTACTAAGGCTGTCAGGAAGTTTAGGAACTTTAATACGTTAGGTCTCATCCATTTCCCCCAGGAATAACAAAGAATTTATCAGCTTATTATTTATATTTTCGTGGCTTAAGCAATTGAATAGTATCAACAAACTATTTTCACCCTCCCGTACTCTTTATTACCCTTGACGACCGTTTATCCCCCGTATGAAGTACCTGGTCTCACCGTCGCCCGAAGAGGCGCTGGAAGCGCTACAGGAGGGCCGCAGCGGCTCGAATAAGAGTATGGCTACGATCATCGGCCGGTGTAAGGTGGAGTACTCTGGCAGGGCTAAGTCGTTTCTGGATTACGGTGACCGGCTGGTCATCGTGAAGCCGGATGGTACGATCATGGTTCATGCGGATGCTAAGCGGGAGCCGCTCAACTGGCAGCCACCGGGTACGAAGATCGCATATTCGCTCGAGGATGGCCTCACGATTATGGCCCGGAGGACCAGTCCGGTGGAGACGATGCACCTGCATTTCAGAAACGTCCACGCAATTACCGTGTTCCAGCTGGAAGACGGTGTCGAGCTGAACCTGGTCGGAGAAGAAGCTGACCTGGTGGACAAGATCGAGAAAGACCCCTCGATCATCGAGCCGGGACTGCGAGTCATTCGAAGAGAAAAGGTGACCGACTCGGGCTATATCGACTTGTTCTGCGAGGATTCGAGCGGCAAGACCGTCATAGTGGAAGTCAAGCGTACCCAGATCACGCATAATGCGGTCTACCAGCTCGAAGCGTACCTGATCGATTTTAAAAAGGATAATAAGAAAGCCGATGTTCGAGGTATTCTATGTGCCCCGAAGATCTCGGAGATGGCGAAAACACTGGCAGACGAGAAAGGCCTGGAGTACCGCAGGATCGAGTGGGACTTCGAGCTCAAGGAGAAAAAACAGCGTTCGCTGGATTGCTTTTAAAAAAATATGCTCAGGCTTGCTCACAAGCCTGATAGTAAGAACGTTAAATTTTTCTCCAGAGCTTCGGCCTCGTTACGGCTCTGCATGGCCAAAGTATTGTAGTTGTTGGCCTCCTTCACGTAGCCGTTATATTTAACGGGATTAATGGATCCACCCGGACCTGTCACCGACAGCTGGTATGCCATTTCCTTGTAAGCCTGGCTGGCGTACCCGATGCTTGTCGAGGAGTAATCGGCCGTGTCGGCCCACGCCTTGCTGAGCAGGACTTCATCCTGGTTGAGCGATAAGTTCTCCATTGCCTTGAAGTCTGCCTTGGCCCGGTCCATACGATCCCCGGCAGTTTCCATCATGCTACTCGCGTTTGACCAGTCAGACTTGTTGTGAGCCATTTCCTGGGCATCGGCCATGTACATGATGCCGGCGTTGTATTTGTCTATGCCGGACTGCAGTTTCCCGGTGTACTGGTATTGCCGTTCTACGGTAGAGTTGATGGTCGTGCCTGGCACCGCCGATACAACTGGTGCCACCGTCGGCGTTTTTGACGGGACCGGAACGGTTGTCGCCGTGGGTGAGGGTGGCTTCCCGAATTGTTCCTTGAGAACGGTACATCCGGATAGCGCTACGATTACTACTAGAATTAGCGCTGCCGTGGTGATTTTTAATGCTTTAAACAAGCTTGCACCTTCGTCAGATAGGTTTTTCTAGATATTCCTTCGGATTGTGTAATGTAATAATCTGTCGCAGGCTTTTACCGGCGCCTGATGACGATAATTGCGATGAGCACCGATAGGATGGCGATCAGGGCAGGAACTGCTCCGAAGCCAGGTATGGCGGTGTTGAGCGGGTGAGATTTTTTCCATGCCGCTTCTGTGATGGTCGTGTTATTGGCCAGAGCATAAGCGATGTCGGCTTTGATGACTGCATTTCGGTAGTCATCCCGGGCGTAATCGCTAAGGGACTGATTATAATACGTCCGAGATTCGTTAAGCTCGTCTAGAGCCGCAGGGCTGGATAGCTGACCTATATTACTGATCTTTTCCCGGGCTTGCTGCTGGTGATAGTCGGCGTCGGATTTCATGGCCTGCACGGCAAGTGCCTGTGCAACGCTGGCCTTATTGGTGGCATTGATATATGCTGAGTCGTTAAAATCTGCCATGGCGGAGTCCATTTTAGTTCGGGCTTCCCGGAGCAGGTTTCCGGCAGGGACGCTGGTAAGGTTATCAGACTTTGAGATAGTTTGCCGGGCCGAATCGAGAGCATTTTGAGCGATACTGCGGGATTCATCGGTCTGGTTTGTCTCGGCCTGGTAGTGGAACTGGGCGTTTATCGCGTTGTTTATGGCAGTATCTGCGGCTACCACTTCAGATTTTGCCTTCACGAGATCTTCCGCATCAAGGTAAAGGCTTGCCTGACGCAGGTGGGATAGCGATTCATTGATCAGTCTTCGGGTTTCAGGGCTGTCCGAGCCGGAAAGCGTGACAATCCGAGTGTTGACGGCATTGATCATATCCAGCATGATGTTCTTTTTAGTCAGGAAATCGCTTTCTGATGTCCTGGCCTGCCGCAAATTTAGCGTGATATTGTAGGTCTTATTAATCGCTTTCTCGAAATCGTTGGAGTTATATGCGCTCCACCCGTCGAGCATGTCAGACGTGGCATTGAACATGTCTAATTTGGCTGCCTTGCTGGTATAGTTGGCAGACCGGGCATCGTTCAGCGACTGGTTTGCATCCTGCAGAAGCTGGAGTGACTGCAGCCGGAACGGAGAATCTACATTGAGGTATCCGGGGGGCGTTACTACCGTGTCGCTCACCCATGCCGCAGAAGCTGTATCATACCGGGTGATGTCGATCTTGAAGAAGTACTTATGATAGCCGACGCTCGTGTTCTTGTTGCAGCTAATCAGGAACTGACCCGGCCGTGTCTGGGTGTTTGACTCGACCTGCACGTAGCTGTTACCATAGTCGAGAGAATAGTAGGTCCCCTCTGGCATCCAGTCATAGTGCACACCCACTTTGTATATCCGGACAGAATAGTCTTCGTTGTTGCGTATATCCAGATCGGCTGCCATAACCTGGCCTTGCAGAAGCGAATCCGTTGGCAGGGAGAGATTGACAGATACATTGGACGACGCTCCGGCCACAGGAGCCATGGCGCACATTCCGATCAGCAGTATGGGCAACAATAGAAGCAGCCGATGATTCATGGGCGATAATAAGATCAGCAAGGCTCTTAACCTTTATGGTTTTTGGGGAAAAAAGATCGGTTTGCGATGATAAATATAAAGAAAAGAAGATGGATGAGACCCGAGGTCGGCGGCTGTATCAGCCGCACGCCAGCCGCATTACCAGCCGCGGGTCTGCAGGATCTCTTCCTTGGGTATGGTGCTGACACCAATGCCCTTCATGGGGTTGCCAATGCCTTTTGAGACTTCGGCAAGCTTTGCGGGGTTGTCGTAGTTGTTGACCGCTTCGACGATAGCTTTTGCCATCTTTTCAGGGACGTCGGACTTGAAGATACCGGAACCGACAAAGACACCGTCTGCGCCCAGCCTCATCATTAAAGCTGCATCGGCGGGTGTGGCCACGCCGCCTGCGGCGAAGTTGACAACCGGGATACGCTGGAGCTGAGCCGTCTCGATGACCAGCGCTGCGGGTGCTTCGATGGTCCGGGCGTACCTTGCAAGCTCCTCAAGGGTCATACCCTTGAGGGCGCGGATTTCGCCCTGGATCTGCTTCATGTGCTTGACTGCTTCGGAGACATCTCCTGTGCCGGCTTCACCCTTGGTCCTGATCATGGCAGCACCCTCTTCGATCCTGCGGAGAGCTTCCCCGAGGTTCCTGGCGCCGCACACAAAGGGCACGGGGAACTTGGTCTTTTCGATGTTATACTTTTCATCGGCTGGAGTGAGGACTTCGGACTCGTCCACCATGTCGACACCCAAAGCCTGGAACATTTCAGCTTCTAAAAATTCGCCAATCGGG
>CAZJRS010000113.1:0-6764 GCA_964548585.1 uncultured Methanocella sp.
GAGAGAGCATATTTTGACTTAGCTCCGATACCCCGAGATTACCCCCGGATGATTTAGATGATAACTGTAGATATAAATATATAAATATCATAATAAATTGCCATATGTGGGATAACATGAATCGTAGTTCCAGGCCATTTCTCGGAATACTAATATTTATCATAATCAGCGCGGTCGTTTTCATGAGTGGGTGCTGCTGTTGCATAACAGGTCACGGGAGCCCGGCGTCGGCAACATCACAACCTGGTGAGGTTGTGAAAAAGGATGTGGATACAGACCAGGCAACAGAGGTAACCCAGGCACCGCTGGCCACGTCAATGCCATCACCTACCAGGCAGGTCTCAAAAATGGGCACAAGAACGAATCCGGTACCTGTGGGCACACCATTTTTGTATAATCCGACAGCAACGTCAAGTAATTTGTACGGCTCCACGGCGAATATAACGTTACTTGAAGTAGTCAAAGGAGAAGAGGCTAACCTGCGACTAAAACAGATTAACGAGTACTACGAGCCAACTAATCCCTCTACCGAGGATTTCCTCATGGCTAAGTTCAGGTTTGAAATCCAAAGTGCAGATACGGCTAAGACGTTTATCATAAACAGACACGACTTTAAAGCTACGAACGACGTAGGGACCAAGATATATGATCCATCATACGTCACTCTGGATCCCACACTGGACGGGGAAATCACAAACGGCGGCTCACATGAGGGCTGGATTGTCCTCGAATGCGGGAAAACTGATACGGCCCCCCTGATCGTGTATGACCAGGGCGTCGACGCATCCGGAGGCATATGGTTCAAGACCAGCACCTGATCTTTATTTTATAATTATTCTTGAACAAAAGTCGTATTGGTCTTGCATCACAGCTATGGCTCCAGCTCAGCACCAGCCGGGAGCGAGTCTGCCACGAAGGCCTGGCCTGGCCTGCGGGACATACTTTGAAGGGAGCGACATCCGCGATGCCATTAGCTACCTGGACTTCCGGGGCCGGAGCCCGCTTCGGCTTGAACAGGTGGCTCATCAGGATGTGCAAGAAATACCAGGTAGACGCGGTTGTTCTTCGCAAACTGGACGATGACCGTCAAAAGATAGCCGACCACCAGGAGTGAAGCTAGCAGGGTCGGCTTCGCCCGGGCAAAACGCCAGTTAATGGGGTATAGTCGGATGGGTGGCCGGTATAGTTGTCTTCCGGGAGCGGACGAGGAAGTACATGATCAGCCCCATAGCGATGATGATCGTCAGCATCCCTAGCCCGAATAGATAGGTGAAAGACTGCCCGTAAGTGATAGTTCCCTTCATTCCCTCGTTCAGCAGAAAGCCGCCAGCGATTAGTGCGATCATGCTGCCGATGCTCTTGAACGTGGCATTAATACCCATGATCGCACCTTGCTCCTTCCTTTGAGTGACCGACATCAAGGCAACCTGGAAAGCACTTATACCCATTCCGGCGCCAGCACCGATAAGGACAAGATCAACCGCCAGGCTCAACGAGCTGTGTACGAATATAGCCATACCGGCGAAGCCTGCGGCCAGGACCGCACCGCTGGCAAATATTATGGGCCGGAACCCCACTTTGTCAAGGAGTACACCTCCGGCAATGCTCATCAGGAACATGGAGATAGACACCGGTGCCATGATGGTGCCACTATCCTGGATACCTAAACCCAGGACTACCTGGGCAAACGTTGCGGTATAACCCGCTATACACATCAGGCCAACGAACACCATCATAAATGCGAGGTTGATCGACAGGATGTCTTTGCGGAACAGGAGCGCCATATCTAAAATGGGCTCGGTTGTGCGGCGCTCGTACCAGTACAGCGTCATGCCGAACAGCAAGGCGATAAGGAGCAGAGGGAACACAGTGATGTCGGTCAGTGGGTGGCTTCCCAGCTGGTTCACGCCTAGCAGCAGTGAACCGAGCCCGAAACTGATTAATGCTGCGCCGAAGACATCGATATGAGAGCTGACGTTGCCGTAGCTTTCCCTGAAGGGAAACGCGAGAAGTATGGCCAGAATGCCAATGGGTATATTGATGTAGAAGACCGTCCTCCAGCCAAAGTGCTCGACCATGAAGCCTCCGATGATCGGGCCTATGATCATGGTCAGGGCGCCCATGGATCCCAGCACACCCATCATCTTACCCATCTTTTCCGGGGGCGCGATGTTGCCGATAGCGGCAAAAGCTGTAGGAATGATGATCCCGCCACCCAGCGCCTGTACGGCCCTGAACGCGATCAGCGAGTAAGCATCCCAGGACAGACTGCTCAGGAGCGAGCCCAAGGTGAACAATCCTACGCCCAGAATGAATATCCTTTTACGGCCGTATATGTCTGACATTTTGCCCGCAAGAGGCATGATCGCAGTCGAGAACAGAATGTAGATGATAGTGACCCACGCGGCCATATCAAAGGTTGTGTGAAGGTCCTTCACAAGTACGACAAGCGCTGGGGCGAACACGTCAATGTCCAGCCCAACCATAAAAGCGCCAAATATCAGCACCACCAATACATAGTACGGGGATGAGAATAGTCCGTTGTTTTTTTCTGTTGCGTTGCTTTTTTCAAGCACACCGTTCATAAAGCTACCTCAATATGTCGGATGTTTATTAACATGCTACACGATTACCGACATATAGTATAGTATAAGAAGCTTCTGGTAAATGACATAACAAAGCCAGTATTTCCCTATAGATCAAGTTAATAA
Organism: uncultured Methanocella sp.; assembly: GCA_964548585.1. Taxonomy (GTDB): domain Archaea; phylum Halobacteriota; class Methanocellia; order Methanocellales; family Methanocellaceae; genus Methanocella_A. Next base: position 2,712 of record CAZJRS010000113.1, read on the forward strand.
TTATGAAGCAAATATGTCTGATGAAAACAAATTAATATATGGTAATATACGATAATACCGACATAAGAAATATCTTAAAAATATGCAGATTACAGTTTAAAAGGACGTGCAAGTGCTGGTCGTTTGCACGCAGGAACAGGGCGGAATAAGAATGTATATGAGACCTGTGATGATTACAATGATGCGGTGATGACGGGCATGCAAGATTCGAAAGATAAAAACCGGCCTGAAAACGATCCCCTGGACCATCCGGACGAAACGGGACTACCGGATGACGAAAAATGGGAAGGACGAAACAAGCTCATTCAGGCGCAGATCGATGAGCTGAAGCGCCTGAACAATGAATATCAGGAGAGACACCGCGCCATCCTGCAGCAGCTGGAAGAGATCAAACGGCTGGAGCAGGAGGAACAGCGCGAACGCATAAAGGATCTTCACGAGCGTTCGGTAAAAGATCCGGGCCGAATGCAAAGAAATTCGTATTTAAAAAATTACCCCAGAGACAGTCCTCAAAAGTTTCGTTCCACTATGAAAGATAGCGAGCAGCGGAAGGGATTCCTGAAGCATCATATAGTACAAGCCCTCGATGAAGGGCCTTCCCATGGCTACGAGCTAATGCAATGGATCAGCCGGCATACCGACAATGCCTGGACGCCCAGCAATGGCTCGATGTACCCGGCCCTCGAATCGCTGGAGTCTAAAGGCATCATCTCCGGCCAGGGCGACGGACGGCGAAAAATCTATTCGCTGACGCCCAAAGGACAAAAAATTCTGGACGGGATCCAGAAAAAACTCGACGAGCAACTCGTTGAGATGAAATCATACATGTCGACGCAGTTCGACTAATAGCTCGCCACGCGAACTCCTCATATTGATTTATTATTCATCGACGGGGAAGCTCAAAGTCGGGCCTGACAACGAGTGCCCGGGCATACGACAAAATTCACCGGCGATGGTATGGCCTGCACCTCAGTCCCGGCGCTGGCCGGGCGTATCCCGGGCACAGTGGGGCTTCGCTTCCCGGAAGGCAATGTCGAACTCGGTTCCATCTCCACGGCGGACCTCCACGCTGCTGCCGGGCCGGCCAGTACGCAGGCTCACCAGTTGGAATTCCGGGATGGTCGTCTGCCAGCCGCTCATTTTCGGATATCGGGGAAGGTGATCTTGAAACAGGTTCCTTGAGTGCCGTCCATGCTAATGGTCCCATCCAGCTGCTCAACGAGGGTGTTAACTAGCAAGAGGCCAAGGGACGACGACGTATGGAAATCGAAGCCCGGTGGCAGCCCCTTACCATCGTCTCTCACGGTCAGCTCGTATCCGCCGGCGCCGCGTGTCAGACCGATGGAGATTTGCCCGGTCTGCCCCTCCGGGAACGCGTACTTTAGTGAGTTAGAAACGAGCTCGTTGATGATCAGTCCGCAGGGTATCGCGACGTCGATGTCAAGCGAGATATCCTGGATGTCCCTGTACATCCGGATGTTTCCGCCAACCGTGTAGGACCGGGAAAGGTATCCGGTCAGGCTACCGACGTACTCCTCAAAATCGATGTGCGACAGGTCGCTCGACTGGTACAGCTTCTCATGAATGAGCGCCATGGTCCGGATACGATCCTGACTGTCACGGAACTTTTTAACGAGGGATTCCTCGTTGCTGCTCCCCGATTGCAGGCTGAGGAGGCTAGAAATGATCTGGAGATTGTTCTTTACCCGGTGATGGATTTCCTTGAGCAGCACCTCCTTCTCCTGCAGCATCGCGAGGGCATGGCCCTCTGCTTTCTTGCGATCTGCAATCTCTTTGATCAGGGCATCGTTTGAGCGCATAAGCCGGTTGTACGCCGTCTGCAGCTCTTCTTCGGTGCGCTTTCGCTCCGTGATATCCCGGAGGACGAACAGCCACCCGGAAGGCTTTCCGTGGCCATCGTGCAGGCGGGATGGCCGGATATCCAGCCACTGAACCTGGTTGCCGAAATTCACCTGTACCTCGACGGGAGTTTCACTACGATCACGAAAACTGTTCTGCAGGTCCGGTGCCTGAGCCAGCACATCCCCCAGAGGTAAGCCGACGACCGCCCCCTGAACCCCAATCAGCCGGTCGGCAGCCCGGTTCATCTCGACGACGAGGTCCTGGCCATCGACGATGATGATGCCATCACATGCGTCTGTGATCAGCTGTTCGCTGGCGGTGGTCATGATGTCGAAGAGGTGATTACCAAAGATTCGCCAGCTGCCAAAGACGAATGCGATCACCAGCAAAAACGGGAACGGGTCGATGCCGCCCGGCAGACTGATGGCGAAAATGTGGAGCAGGTTTCCTGCGATCACCAGGGCGGCCCCCACCAACACAGATGCGATCTGCATGCGGCGCTCGGCCGATGATCTCAGTGCAGTAGCAATTAGCACCAGAATTCCCACATCAGCAAAGAAATAGGCATAAGCGGTAAACAGGTAAAATATCTGGCCATGTGCATAAACGGCCATTTCCCCTGGCACAATCCCGAGTGTTATGCTGGGCCAGATAAGGCCATGCCATTCGTTGGTGAAAGCCAAGACCAGCACGATCGCGGGAAAGGCCCACAAGGCCAGTGCTCGCTTCCCCCGGATCCAGGTTTTATTCCCACAAAAGTCCAGGGCAAACGAGAAGAAGAGCATGCCGATGGATACGACCGCGAAATAGGACAATTTCCCGAAAAGAATCTTCGTCGGCAGGTCAACCGCTGCCATCTCCAGGGTAGACATCAGCGTCCACTCGCTGATCATAAGCATCAGCAACGAAAAATATAGGCTTCCTGGCGATGTGCGACGTCTCCAGACGTACCAGGCAAGGATGAATGTGACTATCGAGGTGATCTCCATCGCTATTGCGTAAGGCGTATCATCGAAAGAGAGGAGAATACTCATAAGGTCACCATGTCACTCGGTAATTGTCAGGTGTACAGCCCGGGAGGGACGTACACCCCAGACCGCCAGTCCGGTCGCCACCAGGTAAATTGTCAGATGGATTTTACTTGGTGTCTAATGATATGAAAAGTGTTGTTTCTACCAAATAATAAGCGTATGCTCTAAAAATGGGAATTAGATAAACGTAATGCTACTGTAGGTGGAACTAAAAATTATCGAGCATCCCGATATTAGTACGGTAATTACCAGACATGCAGCTAATATCACTATGCACCCCGATTTCATTAAAAATCTCCATGAATCATTTCGATATTAATAGGTTTTATTACAAGCGTTTACATTGTAATCTCATACATATAAACTGTATGATGGATAAACATCCCCATCGCGATCGGGCTTCCCCAGACCTTAATATTGGTCATCAAAACTCGGACACTACGCTTGCCGTTTAATTTCGAAAATAGTTACTATTTTTGGGGGAGTCAAGCGGTATATTTTAACCTAAATATTTATAGTACAAGTCACTTTCAATGTATTGTGGAAGGTAACGTAACATAAGTGGCGTTACCCCGGCTACAAAAACCCGTGGTTGCGGCACAGGTTTTTGCAGCTATATCCGCTTTTAATAGCGAGATCAGTTTCAAGATCAAACTCGTTTTTCCAATAATTGTTGCAGGTTAGACCTCACGAGGCGGACGCCAAGGCTGCCGTAGCGGCCTTCGGACTTGAACCGGTACCGATACAAGCAGCGACCTGCGGGAGTGTTCAAGGCGCCACCATGGGAGACATGGCGGGAGCCATCTACGGCATTATCTGCTGCAGAGGATGTCCATTCCCAGACATTTCCGTGCATGTCGTAAAGCCCCCACGTGTTCGGCTTCTTCTGACCCACCTGGTGAGCATACTTCTCGCCAACACCAAATGCATTCTCGGCATACCAGGCATAATCACCTAGTTGCCCGGCATCATCCCCAAAACAATACTTCGTCGTACTTCCAGCCCGGCAGCCATGTTCCCACTCGACATCTGTTGGAAGGCGGTATATGTTTCCTCCCTCCAGAGAATTCAACCTTTTCAGGAGTTCCTGACAGTCATTCCATGAAATGTAAGTGGCAGGATAATCGTCTCCTTCCCTGGCGTAGATCTTGCCTTTCCA
>CAZJRS010000114.1:0-6728 GCA_964548585.1 uncultured Methanocella sp.
TCGTGTCCCTCTAAAAAAGAGTCTTTCGTGTTTTTGTGCTACCTCACCATAAACCCATACAAGGGCTGACATCACAAGCACCGGGATACTGGCAATCTGTTTGGCACTGGCACAGCGCAGCGATCGTAATGCCGTGTCGTTCCAATATTCTGCTTTATCATTCCCCACCGATGGGGAATCTGAGTAACGCAGCGATGCCGCCCAGCTTCTCGAGTCTCTGCCCCGGTTCGAACTCGGTGGAGAAGACGACGACTTTGCCTCGGGCATGTTCTACGTGGCGCATGAGGGCTTCGACTTCTGCGGCGCCTTTCTCGCGGTAGCCGCGGAGTGTCTCGTCGGCGAGCAGTAGTGTCTCTACGGCTCCGAATTCGATAGCTTTCTTCGTTTCGCTATAGCCATACGCCGCTTTTCCGTCTCTGGAAATCTCGACCATGAGCTGCTCGATTATCTGGGCTTCCCGGGTGATGCGGGTTTCTTCGGCGATTCGCTGTATTGCTCCTCGACGGAGTACTTCCTGGAAGCCTGAGGCGCCGATGGAAGAGATGTCTTCGACGATGATCTTCTGGGCGACGGCCGGATAGTTGTTCTTTAAAAATTTGACGAAGTCGTCTTTGATAAAGCCGGGGCCGGCGATCACGAAGGTCTGGACTTTGTCCGCATACTTGAGCTGTGCAGCTACCTCGCCGAAGAATTCTCCTTTACCGTCGACTCCCTTAGAGTCGGCGCCTTCTCGCTTGCCGGAGGAGGACTGCCGGATTCGGGAGACCTCTTCGATGCCGTACTGGCGCAGGTAGCCGATCACTGCTTCGCCTTCCTCGATGGTGACGATCTCGATCTCCGGGCGTCTGGACGCTTCGATGGCGTCTCTGAGCCGCTCGATCTGGTCGGACTTCCAGTGCTTGGATATGGATAATTCCGAGTACGGCTCTATGTTGAGGGTATGGTAGGCGCCTGCATCCAGGTCTGAGAGAATTGTACCTTTGATCCTCAGGCGGTTGGAAAACTTGTGGAACTCGGTGGATTCCACGATAATGCCGAGGCGCATCAGCTTCTTCTCGACTTTGTCGGGGCGAATCTTGTCCGAGACGGAATCGATTGTGCGGAAGGTCATGGCGAATACCGTATCGCCGGGCTCCACGATGTACTTGAAGTGCCACAGATCGTCTAACGACTCGGGAGTCAGCGAAATCTCGCCAAACTCACCCCGTAACTCTTCCTTGTTCACCTTCATTGTTGCACAATCCTCGTCTCTCCCGGAGGCATGAACATCATGACTTTATCGGGAGAGACCGCCTGACGGATGGCTTTGCCATCCTCCGCGCCGGCGTGGTCCAGCAGGTAATGGTAGATTTTCTTTGCTGCATCTCCCTGGTTGAACTCTCCGGGCTCGATGAGTACGAAGTATTTGGCGCGTGCTTTTACCGACTCGATCGGACCGCCGATCACGTGGCAGCCGGTTTCGTCGAACCTGATTCCGACAGCAGCCCTTACCGGTACGTCCTTCACATAGTTTCTCTCGCCCCGGACTATAAAGGCTCCCTTCGCCACGTATTCGCCGGGTTCCGGCGTCTTGCTGACCTGCTCCGGCTTCACCCAGTAGCAGTCGCCCGAGAACTGGCCGGCCTTCCAGACCGATGAATAGGCTACGGCGAACTGAGCTGTTTCCGCCAGTGCCTGCGGCGACACTTCCTTGCCGGTGGTCTTGATGACCGTAATGGGAGCCCCATGAGCCTGAGCATGGAAGAACACGTCATTCTTTTCCATGTACTTCTTGACGACTTCCTCGTTGGTGTCCGCATCCCTGCCTGCCACGACCAGGAAGCCATCGGACGTGTGGAACCACCTGAACCGGTCATACCACCTTGGTTTACGATGCTTTTGAGTGCCGGCCCGCTTCTGGGAAGGCCGTGCCGCGTCGGAGGCTTTGGGCTGTGCCTTGGCCATGGCCTTTTTCGTCTCTTCGATCGCTTTCAGTGCACCAGCCTTCTTGTACTGAACTTTTTTTGCCTTATCGTAGTGTGCCTGTGCGTTCTGGGGGACTGCCAGCGAGACATTGATGTTTACAGTGGCTTCTGGCAGCGTGACCGTTAGAATTCCGGTGGCAGAGTCGATGGACTGGATGTCGGCTGCGGCAGCATTGCCAGCTTTTTTCGCTTCCTTGAGAATTTTCCGGATGTCGTCCCAGGAAAAGCCTTTATCTCGGGCACTTTTGATGACTTTTATGATGTCCTCGACCCGCTGGTACTCGGCGTAGATGACTTCGCCCTTCTTGATCTGTTCATTTGCTTCCCTGTCGAACTTATCGATGGCCTCCTGCTGCTGCTTCAGGCGGCGCTCGTACATGCCCAGCTTCTCGGACTTCTTCTCCACGATAGCGGCTTTTACTTCCTTGACCGCCCTGGCGCCGAAGAAAGCGTCGAGCGCTTTGTTGAACGACTCGAAGTACACTTTCTCGAAGCCTTCGTAGCGCTTCACCTCGATGGGGATTACGTCGATGTCCTTGCCGTCTTTTCTGACGATGTGAGGCTTCAGGTTGCCGCTGATCAGCGGGGCGAACACCTGTTCGATACCGCGTATCAGTACCTGGATCTCGCTGTCCATCAGCGACCGGGCCTCCCGGGTCTTGTCGATGCCGGCGATGCTACAAGCCTCTTCGGCATACATGCCACCGAGGCTGGTCTGGGTTGCCAGAGTCCGTACTACATCCTTGTCAGACGACTTGAACAGCCGCGAAAGTTCGTCCACGGTTACGCCCAGCGGGCTCAGCTGCGGCGTCGGGTGCTCGTACCGCTCTCCTCTGAGCACGTCCCTGTCCTTCATCTTGAGGGACTTCAGGGGCATGATGATCTTGCGCTCGGCATCGCCGAGGATGATGTTGCCCCGGGCGAACATCTCGATGATCAGGATATTGCCGACACCCGCCCTCACGGTTTCGATCTCGACGATGCGGTCGAAACCCTGCTGCCGGATACTTGTTATTCGGCCTCCCTGGGTGTATTTCCTCAGGATCATGGCGAATGCGGGTGGCAGCTTGGGCGATTCGGGTGCGTTGGCAGATATATGCAGACGCTTGCCGGCTTCGGCGATCAGGTCGTACTTGCCCGTCTTGAACTCCTGCAGCCGCAGGCGGATCTCGTCCGGCGAGGTCTGGTATGCCTTCTCCAGCTTGGCGTCGATCAGGAATTGTAATTCTTTGACCACAGCGTATACGTCGACGCTGGTCATCTCTTCTTTCAAATCTTAGTCACTCCGTATCGATAAATCAATGAATAGAAATCAGCCTTTTCGGCATGCTTTATGCTGGTTGCATGGTAATAAACTTTGGCATGCCTATATAGGTATATATAAACATCGTAGTTTATACAGATCATCCTTATGCCCTACAAAGTCAAGCGGTCATTGTGCCTGGGTGACTGCTATCTGGAATTAGCACCTCTCGTTTACAACCAATAACCGCAGAGCAGCACCCGGCCACTTATCGAGATTACCACCGACTCCGGCCCGCGCTTGAGTCAGCTACGCACATCCAGATTGTTCTAATCTAATTTACTAATAGCTCACAGATTTTATATAAATAGTGGTTATATTTATTTGCACGCTTCCCAAATAATACAATTGATTCTTGTGAAAGGAGACCTTTTCAAAGTGGGTGTGGCAGTCGCGACTGCCGTTATTATCATAGCAGTCACAGTTCTGCTGGTCACTGGATATATGTCAGCCTTTAAGCCGGGCGAAAACGAAACCACCCCCTCCACGGGATATACCGGAGGCGCCAGATCAGGAGGGGTTGCGGCAACGGTCACCTCGCCCAGCCCAAAGCCAGTACCAACACCACCTGGCCAGGGTGGAATACCCGTACCAGAAATGCAGGCAGCATCGATACCCGGACCCTCGGAACAACCAGCGCCACAGATTCCTTCCAAACTCTATGACGCGCAGCTGCAACAGCAGCAGACCGGGACTTCCTACCCCAGCCCCACAGTAACCCCGGTCACGACGACTCACCCAGCTGAATCTACCGGTAAGTCGCCTTCAGGCACAACAGGCAGTCCAGAGGGATCGTGGTTTAACATTGCCCCTACCATCAAAGCTACGCCGGAGCCGACTCAGCCACCGTCAGGAACTACCCCGGGGCAGAGGCAGCCAGTAGTGGGCCCGGAAAACCCCCTGGTCCCCGCCATCGGGCAAATTCCCTATGATACAGGATGGCGCCAGATCATCCAGCGACTTATGAAGGCGATCCCGCTGATGTTCCCCGGATATTATCCGGGTTTGCAGTGGTATACAGCGCCTTCGGCACTATAGAAATGATACAGCTTCGATACCGTTACCTGCGTGTCGACGCATGGTACCCATACTTTCGTCAGGCGACAATTAACGGCATAAGCGAAGGCAGTTTCGCCGAATGAGCGGTTTTCATTTGAAAAGTCACTACTATTTTTCCTGGCACCGAATATTTTCGTAATGGTTTAGCAAAAGATTTGATATAGTCCAGTTATCATTATATCGTTTGTAGCATGAAACTGCCTGATAGCGCAGGTGCATGCTCCACAGGTGGAGGCCTGTAGTGGTAGGATCATCCTCATATGAAACCTATAGCTACACTAAGCTCCATCTTCAACACCCACCTCAACACCCACCTCAATACCCACCTCAATACCCACCTAAACCTATAAAGCCATGGGCGGATTATAACCGCAGGGAAACGGTTTAATGATAATCACATTACTGGTGCTGAAAGTCAAACCGCATATCCCAGTTCGCGGGCATAGCCGATCCATGGCATATAGGTAAAATTTCTAAGCTTTTTACTCCGTCAGGTTTATGCTATCCACAGCAGATAGACTGAACCGATGAAACGTCAAAAAGGCCGAGACCAGAGAACCTTCAACGTGGATCTGGCAGGGCAGCGTATAGATAGGCTGTTTACACTGGCTGCCGTAGCCTACTCAGAAAGGCCGGATCTCGCAGATCGCTACGTGGATATCGCCCGCAGGATCAGCATGCGTCACCGAGTCAGCATCCCCAGGGAACTGAAGAGGAATGTGTGCAAGCAGTGTTACTCATACCTGAAGCCCGGGTCTAACGCAAGGGTCAGGGCTGACGGTCGCAACGTGGTGATTACCTGCCTCAAGTGCGGTGGCATACGCCGCTATCCGTATAAGTAATGCGTTTTTAGTTCAATGTTGAAATGTAAGCGTTAGAGCCGGCCCGCGGAGGACCGGCCCGTTTCGGAGGTTTCCCAACCTGTCTTTTTTATTGCAGTTCGATGGGCAGGCACCTGTTTGCATCAGGTGCCTGGCTATGGTTTGCTTTTCTTCTGTTCTTACTTGCTCGGTGCACTCATTGTGCCCGAGGGAATCTTGGATAACAGGCCGCTCATCTGAGACGAGCTGAGACCTGCCGAGGGCATGCTGCTGCCCGAGGTTGTGGTTGTATCTGCTGCCCCGGTTATCCCGGTTGCCATGCCTGATGATCCGATACCGATACCAGTACCGATACCAGTACCCATGCCTGCGCACGGGCTGCACGAGCTAATGCTGGACGGTGCCGCTACTGCTTCGCCACCAGCACAGCCCAGAGGCACAGTATAGCACTGCGGGACAAGGTTCGTCACGGGGACCGAGGACTGGACAGGTACAGTCACTGGCACAGTGGTCGAAGACTGGGCACATGTCACGTAGGGGACCTGTACGGTTTCAGGGACTACAACTACCCTGGGCACCTGGACCGGGCAGGACTGGGTCACTGGCACTACAATGGGTACTTGCTGCGGTACCGTGGTAGTGGTCACTGTCGGCACCTGAGTCGTGACCGGGATGTTACATGATATTTGTGCGATACAGTCCTGTGGTGCTCCGTACGCTACAGCACCGCCACACGAGCCGCATCCACCAGCACCATATGCACCGATACCGGCGCCGATCTGGGCGAAAGCAGGCGCGGATAAGAGCGCCACCATGAGCAGCACGATTGCCGCTGCAGAGATTTTAGATACCATCTTCATAACTACACTTCCTTTTCCTTCGATCACCACATCCTATCGAGTTGTGATAAACATTGCCAGTTGAAAAAGATGTTCAGAGGGCTTAATTGTAGAAAATATCGCAAAATAGCCTTTGCATTTGCAAAAGGGGGAACAATAAGGCTCTAAATCAATAATAGAATGATATTATTATATAAAACGTTGAAAATGGGCTGAAACGGCCGTCAACCATCATCGCAGACAGGTGGGTGGGGTAACACACACCACCGCACCGTCGTGGAATACAATAGGCATGGTAGGCATGGAATAACAACAACATGGTTTGGTTTTTAAACGGAAAGAGACCAAGATGCTGTGTTGAATATGTGGTGGAAAACAGGTTGTCTCTGTGCATGTGAAAGAAAAACGATCGCTGCGCTGTGCCAGAACGCGGATTGCGCAGATACCGCGGATGACACAGATTCTTTAATGGAAAAATGACTATATGATATCCGATTGTAGGAATTATCAGCGCAATCTGTGAAATCCAGTATTCCCGTGCATAATCTACTAGTGCTTGCTCTGGGATAGTTTAAAAAATTGAAAATACCAAACCTGCCTGCAAGATTCAGTCTTCAAAAACGCCAAATAGCCAAAACGCCAAAACGCCAACTATAGTAAGGCTTCAAAAACGCCAAATAGCCAAAACGCCAAAACGCCAAACGCTTTTTAATATAACATGGCTTGATTGGTTCTGGCTGTA
>CAZJRS010000115.1:0-6528 GCA_964548585.1 uncultured Methanocella sp.
ACTTGAACGCGTCGCCGATCTTCTCAAAAATATTCTTATGTTTTTTATTGGACTCATCCTTCTCGGCGGCCAGTATCTCAGCATACATCTTTCGGTGACTGTCCGAGATCTTAGCGGGCGTTTTGATGACTACCTTGACATGCATGTCGCCCCGGCGGTTAGCATGCAGGCTCTGGATGCCCTCGCCTTTCAGCCTGAAGACCGTATCGGTCTGGGTACCGGAAGGGATCTTTAGCTTAGCTTTGCCAGTCAGCGTCTCTACCTCTACTTCGTCGCCGATTGCGGCTTGAGCGAAGGAGATGGGCATAAGACATGCGATGTCCTCGCCGTAGCGCTGGAAGAACTGATGAGGGCGTACCCGGAGGTGAACGTATAAGTCACCCGGGGTGCCGCCGTTCATCGGAGCCGGCTCGCCTTCGCCGGTTACTCGCAACTGGAGACCGCTGTCCACGCCTGCGGGGACCCGCACCATGACTTTGCGAACTTTTCGCGTCCTGCCTTTGCCCTTGCATTCGGGGCAGGGGACTTCAAAGGTCTTTCCTTTGCCGCCGCACTGGTTACAGGGCCCGACCCGGACCATCTGGCCGAAGAGGCTCTGGGTGACCTGGCGTACCTGGCCTGAGCCTTTACACTGGGGACACGTGTTAATTTTGGTCCCCGGCTTCGCACCAGAACCATGACATGTGTCACAGGGTTCCATACGGGGGGCCACGATCTCCTTTTCGCAGCCAAAGGCCGCTTCTTTGAAATCGATCTCCAGGTCGTACCGCAGGTCATTACCGCGGTTGGCGGCCTGGCCCCGGGAGCCTCCTCCCCGGCCGAAGAACATGTCGAAGAGGTTGTCATAATCTCCGAAGCCCATGTCCTTGAAGATATCGAAGTTATTGTAGATATCTGATGCAGAGTAGCCCTCGGTGGCGGCGTGACCGTACTGGTCGTATTTTGACCGCTTCTGCTCGTCGGACAGGATGGCATACGCCTCGGAAATTTCCTTAAACTTATCCTCGGCGCCGGCCTCCTTGTTGCGGTCCGGGTGGTACTGGAGTGCGAGCTTGCGATACGCTTTTTTGATATCGTCGACGCTTGAGCTTTTCTCGACTCCCAGCACCTCATAGTAGTCTCGCTTGGTGGTTGCCACAGTACATCCCCGGAGTTGTTTTTATTTATTTCTTGTCGTTGACGACTTCGTAGTCTGCGTCCACGACTTTCGGGTCCTTACCCGGGCCGCCGGCAGACTGGCCTGGCTGCTGCTGCTGCTGTTGCTGCTGCTGGGCCTGTTGCTCTTGTTGCTGCTGTTGCTGGTACTGTTGCTGGGCGTTCTGATATAGGACGGTTGCCACTTCGTTCATGGTCTTGGTCAGGTCGGCCGTGGCTGCTTTGATCTTTTCGAGATCGGCAGTCTTCTGGGCTTCACGCAGCGCTTCCATGCCCTTGGTGATGCGCTCCTTCTGGTCTGCAGTGATCTTATCTCCTGCATCCTCGAGAGTCTTCTCTGATGAATAGAGGAGCGTGTCAGCCTGGTTCATGACTTCGGCCTTATCCTTCTTCGCCGCATCGTCAGATGCGAACTTCTCCGCGTCCTTGACCATGCGCTCGATTTCGGACTTGTCCAGCTTGGTCGAGGCGGTAATGGTAATTACCTGCTCTTTGCCCGTGCCGAGGTCCTTTGCCTTGACATTCATGATGCCGTTAGCGTCGATGTCGAAGGTGACTTCGATCTGGGGGATGCCCCTGGGTGCCGGTGGAATACCGATCAGGTGGAATCTGCCCAGCGTGGTGTTGTCAGCAGCCATAGGCCTCTCGCCCTGAAGGACGTGGATTTCCACCGAGGTCTGGTTGTCGGCTGCGGTGGAGAAGACCTGGCTCTTGCGGGTTGGAATCGTGGTGTTGCGCTCGATGAGCTTGGTGGCCACGTTGCCCAGGGTCTCGATACCAAGGCTCAGCGGGGTGACGTCCAGCAGGAGCAAGTCCTTGACCTCTCCGGCCATTACGCCGCCCTGGATGGCTGCGCCCATGGCGACGCACTCCATCGGGTCGATGCCGCGCTCCGGCTCCTTGCCGAAGAATTTCTTGATCATCTCGAAGACGATAGGCATTCTGGTAGGACCGCCGACCAGGATAACCCGGTCGACCTGGGTGCCGCCCAGCTTGGCGTCCGCGATCGCCTGCCTCATAGGAGCATTGCACCGGTCGATGACATCGTGGACCAGCTCTTCGAGCTTAGCCCGGGTCAACACCATATCCATGTGCTTGGGCCCGCTTGCATCCGCAGTGATGAACGGCAAGTTGATCTGAGTCTGCAGAGTGCTGGACAGCTCGATCTTCGCTTTCTCAGCTGCATCCCGGAGCCGCTGTACCGCCATTTTATCGGTGCGGACGTCGATGCCGGTATCCTTCTTGAACTGGCTCGCGATATAGTCGATGATCTTGTTATCCATATCGGTGCCGCCGAGCTGCGTGTCACCCGACGTCGAAAGGACCTCGAACACGCCGTCACCCATCTCCATGATGGTGACATCGAGGGTGCCGCCGCCCAGGTCAAAGACCAGGATCTTCTGGCTACCCTTCTTGTCTAAGCCGTAGGCAAGTGCTGCCGCAGTCGGCTCGTTGATGACACGCAGTACATCCAGACCGGCAATTGTGCCTGCATCCTTGGTGGCCTGGCGCTGGTTGTCATTGAAATACGCTGGCACGGTGATGACTGCCTGGGTGATCTTTTCGCCCAGGTACGCCTCTGCATCCTGCTTGATCTTCGAAAGGATCATGGAGGATATCTCCTGGGGCGTATACTTCTTGCCGTCGATGTCCACCTTATAGTCGGTGCCCATCTTCCGCTTGATAGCCATGATTGTGCGCTCAGGGTTGGTTACTGCCTGACGCTTCGCTGCTTCGCCGACCAGCCGCTCGCCGGCTTTCGTGAACGCTACTACTGACGGGAACATCCTCGCGCCTTCGGCGCTAGTAACGATGACGGGCTTACCGCCCTCCATGATTGCTGCTTCTGAGTTGCTGGTCCCCAAGTCAATTCCTAGAATTTTGGACATATGCAATTCACCTCTTAGATACTTTCACTTTCGCGTAGCGAATGACTTTTGAATATAACATATAGCCTCGCTGGAACTCGTCGAGAATTGTGCCCTCCTCGACATCCTGCGATAATTCCTGCATCATTGCCTCGTGCAGGTGAGGGTCGAACATTTTACCCTCGGTTTCAATGGGTTTCAGGCCATGCCTCGTCAGGGTTAATGCCATCTGGGCATAGATCATCTCAAGACCTTTGGCCATCTGCCCGTCGCCCGACTTCTTTGCGGTTGCAACGGCACGTTCGAGGTTTTCGTACACTTCGATGAGCTCGATGATCAGCCCTTCGTTCGCGTACCGGACGACGTCTTCCTTCTCCCGGGCAACGCGCTTCTTATAGTTCTCGAAATCTGCCTGCAGATACCGCAGGCCGGTCAGGTATTCTTCTACCTGTCGTGTCAGACGGGCGACTTCGTCGCCTTCGATCGTTTCCTCGGCCATAACCTGCCGCTCCATCTTTTCAGCCTCATCCCCACCGGGGACGCTTTTCGAGTCCATATATGCCCTCCGTAGCCCGGTTATTATATAGACGGGTTTAAAGTAATGTTTGCACTTCTATATATAGTTTATCGTTCAATCGGTCAGCAAACAGCGTCGCCGATCGCAGTATAGTACATGAGTATTCGCCTTGGTGCACCGGCGCCTAAGCTCGCAGATAAGGAAAAACCTGCAACAACCCCTTAATTCAGAGTATAAATTAGAATGGTGAAAGCATAAATATTTTCCAGCAGTGGCCAGATTGTATACGCGCTGGCATCTTTATGACCATATATTTGTTAGTTACGGGCGATGGCCGGGACTGATCGCACCACCGGGAAACACCTACCACCATAAGGCTTTTTAAAGAAGAATAGCATCTGGTAATATTATCTACAGGAAACAAGGTTTAGCCTTGAATCTGTAATTTAAAAAAGTTTGTGATGCCACTATGGAACGCGTTTCAACAGGCATTGAAGAACTGGACCGGTTTATTAGCGGAGGCTACCCGAAGGGTAAGAGTGTGCTCGTAACCGGATCGCCGGGATCTGGAAAAACTATCATAGCTATCCATTGTATCTACCGTGGCTGCCTTGACGGTAAGAAATGCATCTATATTGCTACCGAAGAGGAGCTAGAGGATATCCTGCTCCAGGCGGAGAGCATCGGCCATGATATCAGGCCGTTCTACGAATCGGGCCAGCTTAAGATCATCAAGCTCTACGAAGAAAGAGCCTATACCACGATTCAGACCATGTCACTGGGCTTCGAAAAAATCGACAGCCTGCAGTCAGACATCATCAGCCTGGTAGAAAAGATCCCCCGGGAGACAGACCTGGTCGTCATCGACAACCTGGGTGTCTTCACGTTGAACATGTCCATGGACGAGTTCCGCAAACAGCTTGACACGCTTAACCTTCTGCTGGCCAAGCAGCATTTCACCTCACTGTACATCATGGATGACACATCGAACCGCCGCACCGAGGGTGTGGCCTCGTACTCGGCCTACGGAGTCATCCGGCTCTCCATCAAAGAGAACCCGTATACGAACTTACGGGAGAGACACCTGGAGATCAGCAAGATGAGGGCGACTAGTATTCCGCTGGAAAGCTATGCCTTCAACATCACGTCCGAGGGTATTATGATTTTACAGAAGAAGGGTGTCTGGTCACTTTAATAGTTAAGGGCTGGCTGCAACCCATCAGTGATAAAATAATTATTTGGTGATTTGCATCTTTAGCAAATCATCAACAGTCTCCTTTTTTCTGTAGGCCATGCCCTGGAAAATGGCGAGGAGATCCCCTTTTTCGTTGGTCACATCGATGGCGTAGGTCGCGATGCGGCCGCCCAGCGACGTCTCCCTTGCATCGGCGGTCAGCGTACCGGATGAGACAGCTTTGACGTATGAGATGCTACAATTGATAGCCACCGCTACTGTGCCATGGGAGTTACAGGCTGCGGCAAAAGCGAAGTCCGCCAGTGTGAATAGTGCCCCGCCGTGGACCGTGCCCACACCGTTCAAGTGGTGCTTTCGGACTTCCATGATAGCCTTTGAGCCCCCGCCGGCCGCCTCCAGCAGCGTGATTCCGCAGTGCTGTGCGAACTGATCATGATCCCGGAAATACTGTGCAATGTCAGCCATGGTAACCATGTCATATTGGATAGATATGATATAACCGTTGTTACAGGCGTTTACGGATAAGCACGTACTCAAACCTCGACTTCGGGCTGGTCATGCAAAACCCGTGCGCATACCTGTACCGCTGATTTTCCCTCGGGATACCTATTAATAAATTTACCAAAAAATCCTATCCCGGAGTTGAGACGTATGGCACAGAAGATGATGAAACGCTTACCATCAGGCCTGGAAGAGGGCATCGAAAACATGTCACCTACCGAGGAGCTAAGCCTTGAACATGCCCAGCTAGTCCGGATTATGATGGCGATTGACAGGACGCTACAGGACGCCGGGAAAAGTTCTAAGTCCAGCCTAAAGCCGGTAAACCAGGCCTGCGAGATGATAAAAAAGCTCGTAGACGAACATCACATGAGGATCGAAGAGGGTTACGTATACCCGAAGTTTGAGGATACCGAGCTCTCTGACTTTGTAAAGACATTAAATGATCAGCACACCGAAGCACGGAAAATGGTTGCAAAAATGACGAACCTGAGCAAAGGTGGAAAACCGGACATAGACGAACTCAGAAGCACGTTCAGGGACTTCCGGGACATGATCACGGCGCATGCCGCATGGGAGGAGACGATCCTGTTCCCGGCCATGCAAGGCACATGGTCGGAGGATCAGCTTGATGAGCTCAGGGAGAAGCAGGAAGAAGACGAGAAGAGACTGATGGGTGATGATGCAACACAGAAAGCATACAATATGTTGACAGACCTGGAGTCTTCCTGTGGCATCGAGAGCATCGGCGATTTCACCCGGATAAACAAATAATACACTGTAGTTCTAGCCTTGAACAGCCCAGGATATGTAAGAAAGGCATTCTTGGGGGCTACAGATCGGGAGAGTATACGGGGAGACCGGATTACCGGTCTTTTCAATTTTTTCTTTTTGCTGTGTTTAATAAGTAGGAATCAATTCAATTTGATCAGACCTTTGCATTGGGAGACAGCAGTACGATCGCTGCGCTGTGCCAGATACACAGATTCCACGGATAGATATGGATTGCACAGATGCGTGGAGATTCCACCGATTATATCAGATTTCCAGTATCCCCGTGTTTACTCTCCGATCCATTGTGCCGGTTTATTATTGGAGGAAATACCACTGTAAATGCTGGAATCCCAAAAACGCCAAACGGCCAAACCGCCAAACCGCCAAACTAAAAATATGGGATCAGCATGTATGAGAGTTTTTCCTCGTCCCGGTACCATCCGGTCTCAGGTTACTGGCTTTACGCACCCCTAATCCGGGCAAGGAGAGGTCTGAGAGTGCCCGGAGGTTGGAGGTCT
>CAZJRS010000116.1:0-6423 GCA_964548585.1 uncultured Methanocella sp.
ACGCCGGCCGTTAGGCAGCGTTGCTTAGCGCTTGCGAAGGAGGTTCAACTGGCGCTGCCGAAGGCGCAGCCAGGTTGTACCGACGAGGGTGCGAGCGCGACCCGGACGTCGGAGCACCCTGAAAACCGCAGGAGGCTGCCACAGCAGCCGTCGACCCGCGTGAAAAAACATTTTTTCGATCCTGCTAAATCTTGCAAGAGATCGCTTAAATCTTGGCCCGCTCAAACTTCTCACTGGCCTTCAGCGGCTTGGTCGCGTCGATACCCATCTTGGAGGTCACGTTGTCCTCGCAAACAGGGTCCAGCGAACTGCCGCGGACATTGGAGATGACCATAACATCCCGGTCTGCCTTAACTCGGGTGGCAATTGCGTATTCTACGTCTGCGGGGTCGAAGATATTGATGTCAGTGTCTACCACTACCACGTGTTTCAGGCTGGTGTGAGCGGCAAACGCTGCCATGATGGCGTTCTTGCCATCGCCTTCGGTCTGCTTCTCGATCTGGACAATGGCGTGGAGATAGCAGCAGCCGCCCTCGGTGAGAACAACATTCTTTACTTTGGTGACGCCGCCAACTGCCTTGTAGATGAGCGGCTCGTAGGGTACGCCCATGAGCAGCTTGTGCTCCGCGCCGCCCGGTAAGATACCATGATAGATAGGATCTTTGCGGGTGTACATCTTCTTCATGTGAATGACCGGTTCGGGGCGAATGTGATCGTAAGAGCCGGTGATGTCCACGAATGGGCCTTCCTTGACTTTCTCCACCGGATCAATCTCGCCTTCAAGGACGATCTCGGCGTGGGGCACTTCGATGCCGTTGTCCAGTGTCACCAGCTCCAAGGGTTCACCTTTGAGAGCTGCTGCATAGTTCCACTCCATACCTTCCGGAACGCGGGTAGAAGCGGCGAAAACGGTCACCGGGTCGACGCCGATCACTACTGCTACCTGTAACGGCTCGTTGTGTTTTGCCGCTTCCTTATGCATCACATACGTATGCCTGGGCGGGACCAGACGGGCTGCCAGGGTGTTGTCGTTGACGACCATCAGGCGGTGAATTGAAGCATTGACCTGATCTTTGTACTTCGATACGACGATGCCCGCCGTGATGTATGCGCCACCGTCCTTCTTGAAGTGCTTCATGATGGGCAGGGTGCTCAGGAGGGCTTTGGACTTAACCTCGAATACGGGTGAATCATCTACATGTTTGATTTTCCCGTCATAGCCAGTGCTGCTCAGCTTATTGATGATGTTATCCTGGCTGACGCCCAGCGCGTTGGCGAACGCTTCCCGGGAGTTCATCACGTTCATAGCTGCTTTACGGCCGAAACAGTCGTGAAAGACAATGCAACGCTTGTCATTATAGGCCATACGAGGTGCGTCGAATACCGGGGATACCGTCTTCGTCACATCTAGCACGTTACCTTCTTTCCGCTGCAATTCGATGAATTCCCTGAAACCCGTCGTCATACCAGAGCCTCTTTTGAGTGCCTTTCCAGATTCCTGTGGCCTTACACCATTGACTGGCACTGCACTTTTTATAATACCCTGACCATGAGGTAATAAATTTATTGGTCGGTGTAAGTGTTTAAGATAGTAAAAGAGCACCAGCCCGGGAACTGGTCAGTCGTTACAAAAGCTGAGAAGAAGAACAATAAAACAATAAAAAAATTAGAGCCAACGTCCGGAGTCGAACCGGATTGAAAACGCTCTGCAGGCGTTTGCATGACCGCTCTGCCACGTTGGCGCAGTGAAGCATACACATTAAACACTTTTTGCTATTTAAAATTTCCCCGTGAAGTAGCGAAGCAATGAATTTTAATGCCATTAAAGATAAACATACTTTCATGCCCATAGAATCACTGACGGATTATGATCGTCGCCGATATAACCGCCAGATGCTCGTCCGGGATTTCGGAGAACACGGCCAGGAAAAGCTGAAAAATGCCAGGGCTTTCATAGCGGGCTGCGGAGGTCTTGGCAGCCCTATTGCCACATATTTGGCGGTCGCAGGATTCGGTACGCTGGTCATCGCGGACATGGACATAGTCGACCTATCCAACCTCAACCGGCAGATCTTACACTGGGACCGAAACCTGGGCGAAGATAAAGTAAAAAGCGCTTACGAGAAACTGGTCCAGATTAACCCCTCTATCCGAATCGAGCCCTTCAACGGCCGCATAGATGAAAACAACGTGCTCGAGCTGACCAAAGGCTGCGACATCATCCTGGATGCGATGGATAACTTTGAAACCCGGTACCTGCTCAACCAGGCGTCACTTTACCACCAGATCCCGCTCATTCACGGCTCAATCTGGGGTATGGAAGGCCGGATAACTACCCTAATACCAGGACAGACCCCCTGCCTCAAATGCATCTTTCCCAAAGCTCCGCCAAAAGAGGTATTCCCGGTACTTGGTGCCACTGCAGGAGTCATAGGCACACTTCAGGTAACTGAAGCCGTGAAAGCTATCCTTGGACTTGGAGAGACACTTGCAGGGCGGCTGCTCGTCTACGACGGGGAATACATGGAATTCCACGAGATCAAGATCGATAGAAATCCGGACTGCCCGGACTGCGGGGAAAAATAAGCCGGTGAGACCCCGGGGATACTGCTCACCGTCTTCGCATTCCGGTGCGGAGAAGTTATTTTCTAATTATAGACGCCGTAGGTGGCAACGTGCTCTTTTTCTTCCCCTCGGGCTCCCCCCACCGCTGGAATAGATCGTTATCAATCCCTGCCTGGTCCAGTATACGCCCGACAACATTATCGACCAGATCGTCAATGGTCTGCGGCTTATTATAGAATCCCGGACATGCGGGCATGACGATGGCACCCGCCTGCTTGACCTTGACCATATTTTCGAGATGAACTAGATTGAGGGGCATCTCCCTGGGGACGATGATGAGCCTGCGGCTTTCCTTCAGCGTGACATCTGCGGCACGGCTGATTAATGTATCAGCGAAGCCAGTGGCTATGGAAGACAGCGTTTTCATGGTGCAGGGCACGATGACCATCGAGTCCCACCGGTATGAGCCGCTTGCCACCGGGGCCATAAAGTCATCGTCCTCGTGGTAGAAGGTGGCTTTTTTAATGACCTTATCAACGGGAGTCTCCGCCTCGTATTCGATGATCTCCCGGCCTTGTTTTGAAATGATCAGGTGTGTCTCAACATGTCCGTTCAGGACGTCAAGAAGCCTGATAGCATACTGGACGCCACTTGCACCGGTGATGCCGATAACAATTCTTTTAGTCATAGCATTTTCTCCAGGTCGTCGATAAGTGAACTGGTCATGATCATGATCTCTGTAATCTCCTCTGGTGTGATATTGTCATAGTGAACTCCGGCTACAACGACGCAGTTGCAACCGCACTTTTTGGAAATTCGTTCCGCAGCATCTTTGGCTATTCGATCATCCCGGTGCCCTGGTATCGTGATGACAGATGAACTAGCCATACCATAATAGAATGTGCCGGCTGCCACAGCTCCGACATGGATCGCACCACCGGTTACTACGACCGATAAGTCGTCTCCGAGCCTGAAGGCTCTCAGAGTGACAGTCAGTCTTCCATGTTTTTTTTCAAGGGTGATGTCGCCGCTGCTCATGCGACTTCCAGCTTACTCTGTTTAGGCATCTTCTCAACATTGAAATAGTCCCTGGCGATCTGCCCCACTTTTTCCCGGTACTCGGGGAGGGTGTAGACGCCCATACGCCAGTCATCGGTATACGAGCTTTCCATGATCCGGGCGAGGTTGGATACGCTGTCGATGAACTTCATCTGGCCGCTCTCGGTTAGCACCTTCATGTTGCGCTCCTTGAATTCCGGCACCTTTGGAATGTCCACCAGTACATAGCCCTTATCGATCCCGGCGATCCGGGCGATGTCCGCCTCGATCTCCCGGTGAGCGTTCGTATAGCGGACAATGGTCCGGTCCACCGCGTCGAAGCCGACATACAGAGCTCGCTTGAACAGCTCACGCTGGTTAAGCCGCCGGATCATCTCCCCGGAGTACCCAGACATCCCCCGCATCAGGACATTGATCTCGTAATCGTCCATCAGCTGCATCTCGAAGGGATTGATCGCTTCCGCATCGATGGCAGTTTCCAGCGCGTTGACAAACATGGCTCCGGCGATACGCCCGACATGGTGGTTGTATACCGACGGGTACATCAGGAAGCGGGACATTAGTAGCGCTTCTGCCGACTTGAGCCCGCGCTGAGTCAGAACCAGCGAGTTGTCGTGAAAACCCAGGTGCCGAAGCAAATGTTCCACATCGACGATCCCGTAGGAAACCCCGGTATAATAAGCGTCCCGGATAATGTAGTCCATCCGATCCACATCGAGCGTACCGTTGACGATCTGGCTAATCCGAGTCTCACCTTTAATGTGAGCGGCAATGGTAGCCGGTTTCATGCACAGCTCTTCAAGAATCATCGCGATTTCGGGCTTGTCCAGTAAAAATTTCACGTCGGCATGATCCCTGCGTGTATACCGCTCCAGCACAGCCTCGCAATCATGGGAATACGGGCCGTGGCCGATATCATGCAGTAAAGCCGCGACCTCGATCTCGGCGCGCTCCTCGGCTGAAAGCCCTGCCGCGAGCCTGCCCGCCAGATAATACGTACCGAGAGAATGCTCGAACCGGGTATGATTAGCGCCAGGGTATGCCAGATTCGTCCACCCCAGCTGCTTTACGTTTCGCAGCCGCTGAACGATTTTCGTATCAAGAAGTTTTGCGATGGAAGGCCTGATCTCGATGTAGCCATGAATCGGGTCACGTATGGGGCTCACATGCTAAAATTAACGCTGATAGTATATATTAATTTCAAATGCAGGTCTAAATTCAAAATTGTAAAAGGATATGAAAATAAGCCCGGCTGAGAGGTCGAGCCAGGCCTGTATCATACTTTTGTAGGTGGTTAGCAGAACGGCTTCCGGGTCATTTCCTGATTGTATTGCCCAGGGATGCACCGTTCAATTATAATCGTTAAGAGACCTCAGTGCCATTAATAGGTTTTTCCGGCGGAGACATCCGAGTACCATTACCAAACCCATCCGGCGGAGACATCCTAGTACCATTACCAAACCCATCCGGCCGAGACATCCTAGTACCATTATCAGCTCCAGGGGGAACGAAAGTTGAGTTACCTGCGAAAGCACCGACTGTGTTGTTGTTATTAGCATTTTCGCTGCCGGTTGTCACGGCGCTATCACCAGTATTTGTAGCAGTTCCCGTATTTCCGGTACATCCTGCGATCAGCACAGTGAATAATACCAGAAATGATGCTCCGATGTAGTACATTTTACCAGACATGTTAATACCTGATTGTATATTTACATCATACGATTAGCCCGTGGGATATAAATGATTTCTCGCCGGATACTCCAACTATGGGGCTACAGTTAGACGATCTGGCCATAAACATTGAAAATATAGTCGCTTCGTTGCATGGTGGTGAATTCCCCCTGATCTATAGTATTATTACTGTTGCCGTCAATTAATATGCAATGTTCACGGTACTATCAGGCGGGACAGGCACCCCCAAATTGCTCAGGGGCTTCAAAGACTCGGAAGATCTGGCTGTCATCGTCAACACGGCTGAAGATATCTTTGCATCGGGTAACAAGATCACCCCGGACATAGACTCTGTGATCTATACGATCGCGGGCGTAATCGACGATGAGAAATGGTGGGGCATCAAAGACGACACCTTCGCCACGCATAATGCCCTGAAAGCCATGGGCCATTATGAAGAACTCATGATCGGCGACAAAGACCGGGCTACACATATCATACGCACCGAATTGCTCCGCTGCGGATGCAGCTTAACCGAAGCGACACTGGAGCTTTGCGACGAGTTTGAAGTCAAGACCCGGGTGCTCCCGATGAGCGAGGAGGACGTGACTACGGTGATTGCTACCCCGGAGGGCGACATACACTTCCAGGACTTCTGGATCACGTTCCACGGCGAGCCTGGTGTGAAAGACGTGCTCCTGATCGGAGCGCTCAAACCTACGGACGAAGTAATGGATGTGCTGGGCAATTCTGAAAATATCATCATCGGCCCGAGCAACCCGATTACCAGTATCGGACCAATCCTGGCCCTGGAAGGTGTCCGGGATGCTTTGAAAGTCAAATTCGTGGTCGCTATCAGCCCGTTCATTGGCGACAAGCCCATCAGCGGCCCGGCAGCCAAGCTGATGAAGGCCAAAGGCTTTGAGCCGTCGACCCGTGGCGTTGCCGAGTGCTATAAAGACATCGTGGACGTCTTCATCATAGACGAGCGCGATGAGACAGACCTCTCTGACTACGATTTTGAGGTGGCAAAGTTCGACACGCTAATGACAGATGTGAAGAAAAGCAAGGCACTGGCTGATTTCGTGTTGAGTAAGTGTGTTTAAAATTTTAGAATTTTTTTGCTGT
>CAZJRS010000117.1:0-6264 GCA_964548585.1 uncultured Methanocella sp.
CACTCCTTTCCTCCCGTACCTCCCTTTACTCGGAATTCAGCGTTTTCACCTGTTAGGCACACCACGATAATCCCGAGGAAACGGAGGTACCGGAGGAAAGGAGTGGTTTAAGGAGGTCGTCGAGGTTACAGGAGGGTTTTAAAAAAGGAGGTTTAAGGAGGTAAAGAGGTCAGGGAGGAATAGGTGGGCTGGTTAAGGATTATCCTGCAAAAGAACAAGCATTAATCCCCTGCACAATCGATTCGAATTATGGGATAGCCCGGAAGAACCATTATTCAACATAGCAACCGGATCAGAAAATATATATCTGAAATAAAATATAACTTATTGTAAAGCATTGAATAGACTTGCAGGGCCGGAAAATCTTAAATACTATTAAGGAAGATAGGGCGTCTGCATTGTTTTTAATGCGGTTTGCTATTGTCGCGGTATCCAAGCCTGGTATGGAGCAGGTTTGCTAAACCTGTGCTTTTCGGAGCTCCGGAGTTCAAATCTCCGCCGCGGCGCTTTTATTTTTAATTTGGCAGTAAAGTCCTTGTTTTGCCATTTTAACTTAACGATAGTTATGGGCAAACAAGGGTTTTATTTGGCGTTGTTTCTGTGATCAGTTCACTCGTAACCTGCGTACCTGATCTATTTGTTAATGGGTATCCGGAAACTTAAAGATTTCTGTTCTGTTGACATTGATTTACCTCTTAAGTGTTAGTGATATGGGATACACCAATCATAGTACAAGAGTCAAAAGCAAACGAATGGGGAAAAGCAGATAAATGGCGTTGCATGATTGGCGGACCAACCTTAACAAGAATCTACACTACAATTATAAGAAATTCACGACACAATGAGAACACAAATATATAAAACTGCACTTACATTTTAGTTTGATGCCTCTTAAATTTGGAACTCCCCCCCCCTTTCCAAAAATGACGAGGATAAAAGCAGGGAGGAGTTGTTTAATGAGCTGAAACGGTTGCGCAGTTCTCATTCTAAGTTAAAAGAGATCATTTCCAGATTTGAGAGATTAGCAAAGTACAAAGAATCTCCCGATAAGGCTTTTGAAGATTTGGAAGTACAGAGGCAGATAGTTGAAAACTTGACTGAAGATCTAGCAAAGAAAAAGAATGAGCTTCGTGCAGAAAATGAGGATTTGGGGATTCAGATAGAAGAGATTTTAGAACGTAATGAAGAGCTTATAAAAGCTGAACGTGAACTTAATAGGGCAAAAATACAGGCGGAGTTGTATGTGGATTTGATGGGCCATGATATCAATAATATGAACATGATGTCGATGGGCTACCTTGAACTTGCGCTTGACACATTAGACTCTCAAGGTCACTTAGATAAAGATAACCGGAATCTCATTGCAAAGCCCTATGAACTACTTGAGGATGCTTCCCGGCTTATCAGTAATGTTCGTAAGGTACAGAGGGAGAATGCAGGTTTTTACAAGCTTGAGGTTATGGATATAGATCGGGTTCTTAAGGAAGTTAAAGACTTATATTTGAATTTACCCGATCAGGCTGTAAACATAAAATACACCTCTGGCGATCGATGCAGGGTCATGGCTAATGAACTTCTTAAAGACGTGTTCTCAAACCTTGTAGGCAACGCGATAAAACACTCGCAAAAGACAGTTACTATTGAAATTAAATCAATGTCAATATCAGAAAACGGCAAAGATTATTGTAAAGTAACCGTCGAGGATAACGGCCCCGGCATACCTGATGATATGAAGTGTACCTTATTTGACAGACTCACCCTTGATGGGGCAAGGGAGAAAGGAAAGGGCTTCGGTTTATGCTTAATCAAACTGCTCGTAGACGATTACAGGGGTAAATTCTGGGTAGAGAACCGAGTACCGGAAGATTATTCGAAAGGTGCAAAATTCGTAATACTGCTACCCACTATCGAACATTAATAACAGCAAAGATTTCTATGCCTTGATTTTTGAAAACTCCCGACCTCTAAAAAATAAATGTGGAATATACCACTGACCAAAGACTTACGCTCCCCCGGGGTAAAACTTCGATTGCGAATGCTTTACATCTTTTACTAATATATTATTTTTGTAATAAATATCTTGGGAACAGGTTACTCTAAACTGTTGACCATATTCATAGCGAGAAAAGGTTAACTGAAAGCCTGTATCGATTTTAAACTGTGATCTGAGAACAGGTTTTGACACCTGTGTAAGGGGATAATTTTATTCTTCAAGAGCTTACCACGTACTTATCATGAAAATCGACATCATCGTTGACATCATTCTTCCAGTTAAATTTTTTCAAGCATGCTTTTCAACTGCTCTTCGGGAATCCCTGTCTGATTGCTGGCATCCTTTAAAATCTTAGTAAGCGTTTTGATAACTAGTGGATTATGCGCGGGTACCGTTATGATATTCTCGCCGGTCCTGCTCCTGAAGTCCGCCGCTTTCATGGTGATGTGGCTTGATTCCTGTCTATCTTTTACATAGCCGATATGCTTGAGCAGCTTTATGACCTTGGTAAAGCTTACATCTCTAAGCCTTGGCACTTTTTCTCACCAGTGGGATTACTTCGGAGTCGATATCAAGCTCGAGGTTGTACTTTTCGTCTTTCTTAAGCTCGAAATGCAGGCGAACGGCATCATCGATATTCCTCATGAGGTTCAGCCATGTCTTTGCCTGGGTGACGATGGCATAGTCGACCGCTGCAGCTACTAGGTATCCTTCACTTTCTTCTACTTTGAACTTCACATTTTTCATTTCATTTGCTGGGTTTAGCGCTTCGGCTTTATATAGCTGCTCACCTGATAAAACACATACGCGGGCCGCCTTTTTAGCTTTGACATGTGTCCCGTAAACCAATTGTTTAGTAATCGCCAATGCTTCCACCTACAACTATCCTACTGGCTATAAGTATAATAATATTAAGCACATATAACTCTATCGTTATTATAGCATGTGATATGGCCTTTTATTTCTCATTTGTCAACTGAAAAATTACCTGACATCTGCTCTACTATCGCCCTATCCCTGTCCTCACACCCGATCTCCCGGTCAGTCTCATCGATCGTTTTCCCGGGGCTGCTGAGGCAGCCTCCTGCTGTTTTCGGGGTGTTCCGTCGTCCGGGTGGGAGGGGTGCCAAGCCCTTCAGCCCTTTAGGCGCTCTTGCCCTCGTCGGTACAACATGGCTGTGCCTTTGGCAGCGTCAGTTGACTTATAGATAAATTTTAATCCCCCAAGAGCTTACCACCTACTTATTATGAAAATCGGTATCATCGTTTACTCCCAGACCGGCAATACCTACTCTGTAGCCGAGAAGCTAAAGGCGAAACTCGCCTCAGCAGGGCATTCGGTAAATCTCGAACGAATCACTCCAGTCAGTGGTGCAAAAGACGGGAAAAATATTCAGTTTGGCACGCTTCCCGATCTAACTCCCTACGATGGGCTCGTATTCGCCGCTCCTGTTCAGGCTTTTTCCCTTGCGCCTGTGATGGCCGCATACATGAAGCAGCTTCCCTCTCTCAACGGTAAAAAGATCGCATGCTTCGTCACCAAGGGCTTACCATTTACCTGGACCGGTGGCAGTGGGGCAATCGGAAGGATGAAACATGCATGCGAATCCGTGGGCGGAACGGTCGGGGCAACCGGGTTTGTGGTCTGGCGGAGAGCAAATCTCGAGAAGAATATTGCAGATGTGGTGGAAGTAATCGGTAAATCCTTTTAATTTATCATTGACGCCCGGGCATGGCCATCGTCTCACCTTCTCTTTTCTTAGCGAAGCGAATCAAACAAATTAAATACGATAAGCGGTAAAAACTACAGCAATTATTTCATAACCCGTTTTGATCACCATGGATTCGATCACCCTCGATATTCATCCGGCGAATGCAAGTTGTGGCCTGATGGGCGATGTCGTCCATATTGCCATCAACGATCGGAAACTGATCGATATACTTGGGGAGGCGGAACTCGGGCTTGCGATGATCGATGGCCATAGTGAGGTTGCCGGCTTTTACCGGGGGCTGGAGCCGGGAGCGTTTCTTTCCCAGCTCAACCGCCAGTACGCTAAAATCACTGTGCTGGAACGCCAGGGTTTTCATTCTACGGAGTTCTGGCCTTTATCCGTCAAAGTAACTGAACTGGATGATCTCGTGGTCTGGGATGAGTTCGAACAGTCTCACGGTGGTGACAATGCCTGGAAATTCGAAGGGCTGCGCTTTGTTTTCGACAGACGGAAATATGAACTGGAGATGCTGACCATTATCGCCCTCGGCGCAATCCCCTGGGGTAATGATCTTTAAAGCCTTCAAGCCATGGATTTCGGCAATTTTTTTATGATTAGAAAATCACTTTCAGAGCACTCTAACCAAAATTTCATTAGTATGACTGATAAATGCTTAGTCATGATATCCTGAATATTGTTGAATATTCAGCGATGCGAAGTGATGTTATGGCTTTTACCTGTGAGATCAAAGAAATGCCTGTCCAGCAGGCACTGATGATTCGAACCAGAACTTCTGTACAGAACCTTCCTCAGACTCTTGGCCAGTGCTTCGGCGCAGTTGCCCAGTACCTCGGGGAACTTGGCGAACAACCGGCCGGGGCGCCTTTCGTAGCTTACCACAACATGGACATGGCCGACCTTGAGATCGATGTCGGCTTCCCTGTGGGCAAAATGCTGGCTGGCAATGGAGAGATCAAACATGGGCAGATACCGGGAGGAAAGACCGGTACTTGCCTGTATACCGGCCCATACCAGGAAATGCCGCCCGCGTACGAGGCGCTGACCGGGCTACTGGCTGATAATAAGCTGGAACCATCGGGCATCGTGTATGAAATGTACTTGAACAGTCCGATGGATACCGATCCGTCTAAGCTGCAAACACTGATCCTGTTTCCACTGAAGAACTGATCTGCATATGCGATGGTATTAATTTTTAATTTTTTCATTTTAAAATGGCGAGGCTCTGTCCGGGGATGCCGTTAATACTTTGCAGATCCACCTAATACCTCCCGAACCCCTTCAACAGCGCTCTGGCCAGGAGTATGACCGGGACGATCTCCAGTCTTCCCATCCACATGTCGACAATGAAAATCAGTTTAGCTATCGGGCTGATGGCCGGGATCAGTATTCCGGTTGTGAGCCCGACGTTGCCCTGGGCAGAGCAGACTTCGAAGATGATTTTGGCCAGGCCGACATCGGTACCCAGGATGTTGGACAGCAGCATGACGCTTATCACGATGCACGATATCCACAGGAATGAGATGAGCGTGGCTTCGTTTAGCTCCTCGGTTATCGCTTTTTCGACCACCTTGTGATCGCCCAGCCTGATCACGATCACCGCTTTTCTGGACAGCAAGGTTTTTACCAGCCATAGCCTGACCTGGTTGACGAGGAATATTTCTCTGGCGATCTTGATGCCGCCTGCAGTTGATCCTGCACATCCTCCGATGATCATGGATATCGAGAGGATCAGCAGTGCGGTAGGCGACCAGCCTGATATGTCCGTGGTCTGTAAGCCTGTGCAAGTAATGGCTGAAACCAGTTGAAACACCGAGCCTTTTTAAAAACGTCTTGCGCACATTCCTAAACCGTTTGTCGTTCGTTCAATTCGTATCGGGGGAACCAATTTTTCAGGCTTCTTCGGATCTCTCCCCTTTATAGTCTTCCCACTGCTGGCGCAGAGGTGTGCTCAGCGCGGCCATAGCGTCTTCTCCTGCCTTGATTCTCCTGAGTCGCTCCTGTCTCCAGCCGGAAGTCCACATTTCTTTCACGATAGATGTCGACGGGTGCTGCTCGCTTTCCCATGTTTTCTTGCCACGTTGTGAAGCCTGGGCTAGACTTTTGCCACACTCCATGGCACGAGCAAAGACATCAGAACAGTCCCGCTTGCGGTCTAAAGCCGCCACGATAGAAGAGCTTACTCGTGGCGTCCTAAACCTTCAGGAATTCCTTGCGAAGGTGGAAGACCTTGGCCGAGAAGGCTTCCCCTATCTCGACGCGGCCAGGGCTAGAACCGAGTTGCAGTTTCGTGAATGTATTCGCCGCACGTTTGGTGAGAAATCTTCTGAGTTCCAAGAGCATCGGCACCACAAACTTCTCATGGGTAGTCCCGAGGAGACGCAGCAGAGTATCGCACTCATCAAGAACCTTATTGTGACACTCGAGCAGAAAAAGCGTGAGTTACAAGGAGGCCCGCCTCCTGCCCAAGTTCCGCCAACTCCGGCTTCCCCAACATCAACGCACCCGAACCTGACCGCAGGGCCACCATCGATTCCGAAA
>CAZJRS010000118.1:0-5959 GCA_964548585.1 uncultured Methanocella sp.
ATCATCTTGCCGAGCTCCTGCTGGACGAATCCCATGACGTAGGGCATGGCTATGGACATGACCTGGGAGGTCAGGGTGCTCTGTCCGCCTTCTTTGACGGTGATCTTATGCTGGGCCGGGACTTTCTTTACCACGACTCGTGGCATGAACATGTTCAGGATCCGGAAAGCGATCATTCCTGCTCCTGCTGCCGCTGCTGCGGTGGCGAGGGGGTGCTCTCTGATCGTGGTGGTCGCGGGGCTGACCAGGTCGTGGGGCGCTTTGGCCACGGAGGTCTTTAGCCGGGCGAAAGTCTGTCCGATCAGCGCTTCGGTGAGGCGTATGTCTTCCTCGGTTACTCTAGGCTTTGCCACTTTCGATCAGCTCCGTCGACTTTGGGGTTTTCAGGACAATCTCCCGGGAGAACAATATGTACGCGATGATGCCTGCGAGCAGAATTGCTATGATGCCGATGATCAATAGTGCTGCCCACAGGGGTATCAGCGTCGAGATAAATAGAATGGATCCGACCACGAGGGCAAGAGCGCCCGCGACCAGCAGGGCAGCGAGCACCGACAGGTAGATCACCTGCCTCAGTATGAAGTCGAACGGCTCGAAGACATAGTGCTGCATATACAGATCTGTCTTCTGGCGAATGTAAAGATCAATGTACTTTACGAGATCTGCGACTTCCTGCTCTATGGAGTGTTGTTCTGTCCCGGCTGTGGCCTTATCCATATTTTCACTCACGTTCAGTCGCGTCTGGTCATCAGCGATCCGACCATAAAGCCCACGCCTACGGCAATCATGATTGCCGCGAACGGGTGCTCGACTATGAAACTCTCTACCGGCTCTATCTTCTTGTCCACCTCAGCCTTCAGCTGGTTCGTGCGGGCTTCGATATCGCCAATCATCGCCTTGACATCCTGGCCCCTGGACTCCAGGCTTGCTTCCCGGAGCTTTCTGGCCGTTTCCTCCAGCGCGTCTGCCGTCTGTACTTTGACATTCTCAGCCTTAGCCACCGTATTATCGACTATTCGTTCTACCTGTTCCGCCATATCGATCAACAATATATATTATAATTTATATTATATAATAATGTTTTGTTATCGTTTGCACGGGCAGCGGTAAAGGAAAAGTGGATAATAGCGATACCGGCGAAAAAAGAATGGCATATAGAGGTTTGCGTTTTCTGTACCTGTCAGCCAGCTGTCGCTACTTGTTTACTACAATCCTATTCCGACTTCTGCACTGTCTCCATCATAGCATCGAGTGCCGACGAAAGTGCCACTTCATTGCTAAACTCTCTCACCATCTCTTCCAGTTCAGGCCTCGACAAACTTTTCAGCTCTTGAGCGAAGCTCACCATGTTCGGTAAGGCCCTGACGATGTTGTCGACGATGGTCAACGTAGCAGTCTTAGCAGAGCGTGACAGGGGATTGAGGTCGACGACGATGACTTTTTTACCCATCTTCACCAGCGCCTCGCACCTGTCCCCGTCTTCCAGGGGCACCAGCACCACGTCAGCCGTATAGATGCCTTCGGTCGTGGCCTTTGCCCGATCGTGGGACAGGCCGGGGATGAGCTGATCGGGATGCTCGCCATACAGGCGCTCACAGCCGTTCGACCGGAGCAGGTCTGCGATCTTCCGAACCCTGTCCTCTGTCCGGTGGAAAATATTGACCTCCACCCCTGCGTTCAGGGCTTTCGCCAGCGCAGCCATCTCCGGGGCAGCCAGCGCAGCAGCATTGCCGTTGACCGAGATGACCGGGTTCTGTGCCAGCATCATCATGGCGACGGCAGCTCTCTCCGCGACCAGGGCTGACGGAGTCGACCTCTCGCCGATCAGGTAGTCGAAGGCTTCGCCCCGCCCCTGGGCGATGAGCCCTTGCATGCTCGTGATGCCGTCACGGACGCCCTTCACCAGCATCTCTCTGGTCACCAGAGACTGGTACCGCGGATGATCTCGGGGAATATCGGTCATAGTAACACTGGAAAGAAACTTTGATCTTTGCAGCATATACTTAACGGTTCCTCGGAAAAACTCCGGATAAGGGTTGTTCACTGCCCCACACATCCGCTTGCATATTAAGCCCGCGATAAAAAAGCTTAAGATGGCGTGCCGATATATGACCGATTGATAGTTGGGGCGGGTATTCATGTTTGACAGGATCAGGGATGTGCTGAAGGGAAAAGCCGATGTGCCGGTGAACAGTCCGCAGTCCAGAGAGCGCATCCAGATCGAGACGCCTGTCATGCTTCCTTTTGTCGATTCCACCGCAGAGGTGGGCGGGGATCGAATCCGAAACCCGGACATCCTCAAGGGTGATATCGATCACAGCGGGCACCTCCGTATCCTGGTCCGAAACGACGAGGAGGCTTCCCGGCTGAGCATCGATGCGCTGGCCGCATCCCGGGATCGAAAGACGGTTCGCTACGGCACTGACGACCTGGCAGGCTACCTGTCGGGACAAGGCTCTCTCGAGATCGTGAACATCGCTAAAAATGGGGAGACGCTGGCTACCTATCCCATCTTTCCCGTCGGCAAGCCCTGCCAGGCGAGGATTACCCAGATCACCGAGTGTCAGAATACCTATGAGGGTCAGCTTGAAGTGTACCTGAACGAGGGCACGATCACCTTTTTCGACACGCTGTACTTCAAAAACCGGAACAGCTACTTCGCCGGAAAAGACGTACGCTTGCTCATGTCTGGCATCGCCTACGTTCTCAGCCGAGTCAGAACCCAGGCTACCGATATGAAAACGGGTGATGACGACGTGCTCGTCCGCTACGAGAACGGCGACGTGGACGACTACGTCTTCAGAGGCGTCGTGCAGGGCGTGAAAGATATTACAGCGTTCGGAAAGAAGGCTGTAATCATTAAAACTGCCGTCAAGACCAGCCACGACTCGAAGCCGATGGAGCTGTACGTCTGCGCCACTTCAAATGCCCTGGCTGAGAAGATCAGCCCGGGCGACCACGTGAGCGGCATCATCTGGCTTCAGGGCTTCGTCCTCGGATAAATCCCGGAAGTGCGATGTCGATCCGCCTGCCGGGTTCTCCTTTCTCCCCATGTCTATGCCCTTGCAGCCCCCGAAATCAAAAACCTTATACATTCATACTTATATAAGACTACAAAACATCAAACGAGATTCACAATCATCATCCACCGAGGACCTCATATGGATTTCAAGGCAATCGAAGAAAAGTGGCAAAAGCGCTACGCAGATGCTAAGGCATTTGAGCCCGTGGTCGAGCTCTCCAAACCCAAGTATTTCATCACCTTCCCATACCCGTACATGAACGGCTATTTCCACATCGGAAGGGCGTTCAGCGGCATCCGGGCCGAGGTTATGGCCCGCTACAAGCTTATGCAGGGCTTCAACGTCCTGTACCCGTTCTCGTTCCACTGTACCGGTACGCCTATCGTCGCTGCGGCGGAGCGTATCGCCGAGGGCGAGAAAAAGCAGATGGACATCCTCCGCAAGATGGGCATTCCCGAAGAGGAGATCCAGAAGTTCGCCGATCCGGTCTACTGGACGGAGTACTTCCCCCGGGAGACCAAGAAAGACCTGCTGCGGATCGGCGCAGCCATCGACTGGTCCCGGTCATTCATCACCACTTCGCTGGACCCGGCGTACGACCATTTCATCCAGTGGCAGATGCGGAAGCTGAAGGCCGGAGGATACATCGTGAAGGGTGAACACCCAGTCGTCTGGTGTCCCCGGTGCAAGTCGCCCGTGGGAGACCACGGTCGTCTCGAAGGAGAGGGCGTCACCCCCGAGGAGATGTACCTGATCAAGTTCAAGATCGGCGTCGACAATGGCGACGCCATCCTGCCTTGCGGGACTTACCGGCCCGAGACGACTTTCGGCGTCACCAACCTCTGGCTCAACCCGGAATCCACGTACGTCATCGCAAAGGTCAACGACGAGGTATGGATCGTCTCGGAAGAAACGATCAGTAAACTGGAAAACCAGAAGTTCATCGTGGTCATACAGGAGAAGATATCCGGCAAAACGCTGATCGGCAAGAAAGTCCTGAACCAGGTTACCGGCGCGGAAATCCCCATACTTCCGGCGACCTTCGTCGATCCGAGCCTCGGGACAGGCGTCGTCATGTCAGTCCCCGCACATGCACCCTACGACTACGCAGCGCTCCGGGACATCGAGAATGACCCGATGAAGTTTGACCTGGACGAGAGCGTCATTAGCGACATCAAGCTGGTTTCGCTCATCACCATCGAGGGCTATGGCAAGTTCCCCGCCAAAGAGATCATCGAGTCCATGAACATCAAGGACCAGAACGATCCCAAACTCGAGGCTGCCACCAAGGAGATCTACAAGAAGGAGTTCCACACCGGTCTGCTCAACGATAATACCGGCAAGTACAAGGGCATGAAAGTCCTGGAAGCCAAGCCTCAGATCGTCTCCGATTTCGTCCATCAGGACAAGGCAGCGATCTTCTTCGAGCTGCCCGAACCGGTCGTGTGCAGAGATCTGACCCGGTGCGTCGTCAAGATCGTCTCCGACCAGTGGTTCCTCAACTACAGCAACCCCATCTGGAAAGCCCAGGCCCACAAGGCCCTGGACCAGATGAACCTCTACCCGGAAAAATCCCGGAAACAGTTCGACTACGTGCTGGACTGGCTCAAGGACTGGGCGTGCACCAGAGAGTATGGCCTGGGCACCGAACTCCCCTGGGATAAGCGCTGGATCGTCGAGTCGCTGTCCGACTCCACCATCTACATGGCCTTTTACACGATCTCGAAGTACGTCGAGAACCAGCTCAAGTACGGCATCAAGCCCGAACAGCTCACCGATGAGTTCTTCGACTACATCTTCCTCAACATCGGAGACGCCGCCGGCGTCTCAAAGCACACCGGCATCGACGCCGGCATGCTGAACACCATGAAGCAGGAGTTCGAGTACTGGTATCCCTTCGACCTGCGCAACAGCGGCAAAGACCTGGTCCAGAATCACCTGTCTTTCAGCATCTTCAACCACACCGCCATCTTCCCGGAGAAGTACTGGCCCAAAGGCATGAGCGTCAACGGCTTCCTGCAGCTCGACGGCCAGAAGATGTCGACCAGCAAAGGCAATATCTACACGCTGCGGCAGATCTGCGACACCTACGGCGCCGATGCCACCAGGATGACCCTCATGTACGGCGGGGAAGGCCTGGAAGACCCCAACTGGGACAGCGAATTCGCCCGCAACGCCGGCCCGAGGCTGACCCAGTGGTGCGACTTCGTCGCAGAGAACTACGGTAAGGGAAGAGAAGATGAAAAGTACATCGACAAGTGGCTCAGGTCGATGACTACCAAGACCATCAAGCTGACGAAAGAAGCGATGGACAACATGGACTTCCGCACGGCGATTCAACGCGGATACTTTGACATGCAGCGGTACCTGAAATGGTACATCCGCAGGTCGCCGGTCCCGAATAAGCAGTTGATCAGCTGGTTCATCGAGGTCGAGACTAAGATCCTCGCACCCTTCTGTCCTCACACATGCGAAGAGATCTGGGAGCAGATCGGAGGCCAGGGGCTCGTGGCGAAGGCGGCATATCCCACGTGGGATGAATCGGTCCCGGTGGATGATTCCATCGAAAAGTCCGAGGACTTCATCCGCAACGTGATCGAAGACATCCAGGAGATCGTCGAAGTCGCCCAGCTCAAGGACGCCAAAGAGGTATTCATCTACACCGCCGACGAGTGGAAATACACCACACTGCAGCTTGCATCCGGCAAGAACATGGGCGATGCCATGAAGGACGTCATGGCCGATCCTGAGATGCGGAAGCAGGGCAAGGAAGTCAGCAAGTACGTGGGTAAAGTGATCAGTGAACGGCTCGTGCCAACTGGCGTGGACGAGAAGGGAGTGCTGGACGAGGCAAAGGACTTCGTTAGCCGTGAGGTCGGCATGTCGGTCGTTGTGAACCCGGAGACTGACCCGGAGAACAAGCGGCGGTTTGCGAT
>CAZJRS010000119.1:0-5745 GCA_964548585.1 uncultured Methanocella sp.
CCGAATAAGAGGATCAACGAGGTCATGACGAGGGATGTCGTGACTGCTTCAGAGGATGTCAAGGTTGACGAAGCAATCGACATCATGTACGAACACAAGGTCGAGAGGTTGCCGGTGATTGACGCTAAGGGTCGTCTGGTAGGCATGATCCTCATGCAAAACATTCTCGAGCGGAGGCAGTACCCTAACGCTAATCGCAACAGCAGCGACCAGCTCAGGGTTGCGGCAGCGGTAGGCCCGCACGATATCGAGCGGGCCATGGCGCTGGATAAAGCCGGTGTCGATGCGATCTGCCTGGACTGTGCCCACGCGCACAACATGCGTGTCGTGGAGTCAGCCAAGCGCATCAAGAAGATGGTATCGGCCGACGTCGTTGTTGGAAATATTGCCACAGGCGAGGCTGCGCAGGAGATAGCCAGCTTTGCTGACGGCATCAAGGTAGGAGTCGGGCCGGGCTCGATCTGTACGACCCGGATTGTGGCAGGCGTAGGTGTGCCTCAGCTGACGGCCATCGCGGAAGCGGTCGACGTGGCGAAGCAGTACGACGTGCCCATTATTGCCGATGGCGGCGTCCGGTACTCGGGCGACATCGCCAAGGCGATTGCGGCAGGTGCCGAGTCGGTCATGCTGGGCAACCTGATGGCAGGAACCAGGGAAGCTCCGGGCCGGCTGATCACCATCAAGGGCAGGCGGTACAAGCAGTATCGTGGCATGGGCTCTCTGGGCGCCATGGCCGGCGGCGAATGCTCCGACCGGTACTTCCAGGGCGAACGGGAGATCGGCAAGACCAAGTTCGTGCCCGAGGGAGTCGAAGGCGCGATCCCATACAGGGGCACCGTGTTCGATACGCTATACCAGCTGGTCGGCGGTCTGCGGTCCTCCATGGGCTACTGCGGCTGTCCGATGATCAAGGATATGAGGGAAAAAGCCCGGTTCATCAGGGTAACCCCGTCGGGGATGAGCGAGAGCCACCCGCACGACATCATGATCACGGACGAGGCGCCCAATTATCCGCTGTCGAGCAAGTTCTGAGCACAGGATAGCCTGTGCTCCCACTTTTTTTACGTTAGATTAATAGCCCAGCAGGCGATTACATAGTACGCGGTGGAATTTCATGTTTAAGCAGATAATGATAATTCTGGTTGTCATCGCGCTGGCGTTGACCGTTACTGGCTGTTGCTGCTGTGGCGGCTCAGGATATAACAGCTATTACCCGTACTCCGAGGCACAGGACGTAGAAAACAGCGTCTCAGCCCCGGCAACCGTCGGCACAATCGCGGTGCCTGCAGACAGCACTTAGAAACAGAATAAAACTAACGAGCCCACCCAAGCCCGGGCGACTTTTTTCTTCTTTTTTACATAGAACATAGATATCTCGAGATATCGCCGGATGCAGACGCATTTAACTTGTAATACATTGTTTTATTCATACACAATGTTTTTATATGATAAATACTAACAACATGTTAATGATAGTATGGACATGTCATACCTGCTAGACATACTGGGGAACGAAAACCGCAGGAACATCCTGACGCTACTCTCGTATCGCCCATGCTACGTGACAGAGATCTCCGAAGAGCTCAAAGTCTCACCTAAGGCAATCATCGATCACCTGAAGATACTGGAGGAGGCAGGGCTTGTCGAGAGCTACTACGACCAGCAGGGGCGCAAGTACTACGAGATAGCTAACAACGTCAGGATAGAGGTGTCCATCTCCCCGATCACCTTCCGGGTTGAAGTCACCCGGGTGGAAACTGGAGGAGACGAACAGAAAAGGCTCCGCGACCGGATCGGGGAGAGCGGGATCCACGATGATCTGGCTGGTTCGCTGAAGCACCTGTGCGAGGAAGTGCAGCGGCTCAACCAGACGAACATCGAGCTGCGAGAAACGCAGCGGTCGGTGCATGCCATGCTGTCCGAAGTTACGGGCATGTGCATCGAGATCATCAACGAGATTGCCTCAGACCAGATCGAAGCGGAAATACTCTATATGCTGGTTCGCGGCCCGATCGGCTTTGAGGAGATCGCTGCTAAACTGAACATCCCCCAACCAGTCGTCCGGGAGGAACTGGCGCGGCTGATGAAAAAAGGTCTGGCGAGCTATAAGTCAGGCCTATGGAGCATAGCGTAGGCTATGAAACACGGCCTCGACTATGGAGAATAGCTTCGGAATCGCAATACGGATAGAATACTGAGAGGTGAAAGCTAATGGCTGAAAAAACCGAAGTCACGCTAAAAGTACAGGAAGCCTACCACAGAGATGTCGGTAGGGGCATCGCCCGCATCGACATGGAAACCATGAGAGATCTGGGGATGGTCAGCGGGGACATCATCGAGATCGAGGGTAAGGGGGCTACCGCGACCGCCGTGGTCTGGCCAGGCTACCCTAGCGAAGAAGGCAAAGGCGTCATACTCATCGATGGTAACATCAGGTCCAATGCCCGGGTAGGCATCGACGACCGGGTTAAAGTAAGGAAGATCCAGGCAAAGAAGGCAGAGCGTATCACGCTTGCCCCGACCCAGCCAGTAAGGATCACCGGTGGAGAATATTATCTGCTGAAGCTCCTGGAGGGCAGACCAATTTCCAAAGGCCAGGCCATCCGGGTGGAGATGCTGGGCAGCCCGATGACCTTCGTGGTCACAAACACCAGGCCGGCGGGCACAGTCATTGCTGACATGAGCACGGAAGTGACCA
Source organism: uncultured Methanocella sp. (assembly GCA_964548585.1). Taxonomy (GTDB): domain Archaea; phylum Halobacteriota; class Methanocellia; order Methanocellales; family Methanocellaceae; genus Methanocella_A. The sequence continues at coordinate 2,699 of CAZJRS010000119.1, forward strand.
TCAGCGATAAGCCGGTCGAGGCGGACAAGGCTGAGAAAGTGCCGCACATTTCCTACGAGGACATAGGCGGACTGCGAAGAGAAATCGGGCTTGTCAGGGAAATGATCGAACTGCCGCTGCGCCACCCCGAGCTGTTCCAGAAGCTGGGCATCGAACCACCCAAGGGTGTGTTGCTTTACGGCCCGCCGGGCACAGGAAAAACCATGATCGCCAAGGCTGTGGCGAGCGAGACGAACGCTCACTTCATCAACATCAGCGGCCCGGAGATCATGTCCAAGTACTACGGTGAATCGGAAAAGCAGCTCCGGGATATCTTCAAAGAGGCAGAGGACAACGCCCCGTCCATAATATTCATAGACGAGATCGACTCCATCGCCCCCAAGAGGGAAGAAGTCGCCGGCGAAGTGGAGCGCAGAGTCGTAGCACAGCTTCTATCCCTGATGGACGGTCTGCAAAGCCGTGGCCAGGTAGTGGTAGTAGCCGCAACCAACAGGCCTAACGCGGTTGATCCGGCGCTCCGCAGAGGAGGACGGTTCGACCGGGAAATCGAGATCGGGGTGCCTGATAAGATTGGTCGCCTGGAAGTCTTACATGTGCACACCAGGGGTATGCCACTCAAAACACTGAATGGCGTAATAATCAAGTATCTCTCCACGGTGCTCGATGTAAAAGACATATCGGACATAATCGAAAAATCCAGGCTGAACGAACTGCTGGGAAAGCAGAAGTTCGTAGTGGAGCTGACCGAGGCAGCAGCTCTGGACCGTGACAACGTACCTGCCGTGCAGATGAAGCTCAAGAACCTGCTGGAACATGTAAGCGACTCAAACTATGAGGAAAGCAACGAGTCCACGGCCATAATAGAGCTGAAGCGGAAGCTCATAGATACGCTGTTCCGGGTAATGAGTAAAAAAGACGAACTAAAGTTCGCTAAAAATGACGTCGAGTATATTCTGGACAGTATACCATTAATTGAGATAGCGACAAAACAAAAAATCAAGCTAGAGGATGTTAAAGAGCATGACCTGCTAAACAATCCGATCTTCGTCAAGAACTTGATAAAAGACTTCGGAAAAAGCAGTAACGACATCGACAAAATGAGCATAAAGGAGCTTCACCTCAAGTTGTTCGAGGAACTGGAGAAAACCAGGCAGAAAGAGAACGAGACGAACAAAACCGATTATGTCAATCTCGACAGGATAGCGGAGGTCACATATGGCTTTGTAGGTGCGGACATCGCCGCCCTGTGTAAAGAAGCCGCCATGCACGCACTGCGCATCATAATGCCCAGCATCGACATAGAAGAGGAGATCCCTCAGGAAATCCTCGACGCGCTGCAGATTACAGGAGATGACTTCACAGAGGCGAAGAAGAACATCGAGCCATCGGCAATGAGAGAGGTCTTCGTCGAGGTATCGGACGTCAAGTGGGAGGATGTGGGCGGCCTGGACAATGTCAAGCAGGAGCTCAAAGAATCCGTAGAATGGCCGCTGAAGTTCAAGGACGTCTTTAGCATCACCAACACCACGCCGCCGAAGGGTATCATGCTGTTCGGTCCGCCGGGCACGGGGAAAACGATGCTGGCCAAGGCAGTTGCCAACGAGTCAGAGGCGAATTTCATCAGCATCAAGGGCCCGGAAATACTGAACAAGTACGTGGGCGAGTCGGAAAAGGCCATCAGGGAGACATTCCGCAAGGCAAGACAGAGCGCTCCCACCATCATCTTCTTCGACGAGATCGACGCGATCGCGCCGACGAGAGGTGCAGGGTTCGATTCTCACGTCACAGAGCGCGTCGTCAGCCAGATGCTGACCGAGCTGGACGGCCTGGAAGAGCTGCATAACGTAGTCGTCATCGCGGCGACAAACCGGCCGGATATGGTTGACACGGCGCTGCTGCGGCCGGGAAGGCTCGACAGGCTACTGTACATTCCGCCTCCCGACGAGGCGTCCCGCTTGCAGATCTACAAGATCCATACCAAAGACAAGCCCGTCGACAAAGACGTAGACCTGGAGAAGATGGCCAGAGAAAGCAAAGACTACGTGGGTGCGGACATCGAATCGGTCTGCCGTGAGGCAGCCATGCTGGCGATCAGGGAGTATATCACCCCGGGCATGAGCCCGGAAGATGCCAGGAAGAACGCCAGCAGCATTAAGATCAAGATGAAGCACTTCCAGGACGCGCTGAAGAAGGTCAAGCCGACAGTATCCAGAGACATGGCCCAGCGCTACGAAAAGCTGACAGAGAATTTCGCCAAACAGGTCGTGGGAGATATGGAAGATAAGACTACAGGCCGGCCGGAGCAGAAAAAGGCGAAGAAAAATGAGAAGAAGCCTGAGGAGATCAGGACCGCATCGTAAAGGATGGTGATAATAATGGCAGAGAAAAACCCAGGGAGAAGGAGAGACTCCTTCGACATATTCAGGGACTTCGACGAGATGTTCGAAGAACTGATCAGAGGGATGGAATCGGGAGAGATGCGCCAGGGAGGCGGACCGTTCTTCTACGGCCGGTCCTGGAGCCAGCGCCCCGGTGAAGAACCCGAAGTACGGGAGTTCGGCAACGTCCATCCCGGCGATGAGACGTTCGAGATAGGCGAGCGCAAGCCGCTGATCGACGTCTTCGACACCGACGAGACGGTACAGATAGTAGCAGAGATGCCGGGGATCGAGAAGCAGGATGTCGAGCTATCAATCGACGGCCGGGAACTATTCGTACAGGCATCCCGCAACGACCGGCACTACCACGAAACCGTGAAACTGCCGACCGACGTCGACGAGGCCAGCGCCAAGGCGACCTACAAAAACGGGGTCCTCGAGATCACCCTGAAGAAAGCCAAAAACGTGCTGAGAAGGAAGAAGATCAACGTGGACTGAAGGGGCCTTCGGGCCCATCCACCTCTTTTTTAACAACTAACGCTGAGCTGTGCCCGCATTTGCTATAGTGATGCAATCACGCAGGCGACTATGGTCGAAACTACCCCGGTGAGCAGGATCCCGTCGAAGCACCCGAGTCCGCCGATGCTGATGAAGCTGGTGCCGATCTTG
>CAZJRS010000120.1:0-5612 GCA_964548585.1 uncultured Methanocella sp.
TTTTAATAACCGTGTACTTCCTGATCCTTCGTGTTTTAAATCGTGAGTTAGTGCCATTAGTAGTCTTGGCCGTGATACCTTGGGCTTTTGAGTTTTAGTGTCCCTCTAAAAAAGAGTCTTTCGTGTTTTTGTGCTACACACCATAAACCAAGACAAGGGCTAATCACCCCTCATTATACAAGATTAATCACAAATATACCGGGCACGGGGATACTGGAAATCTGTGTGGCACAGGCACAGCGCAGCGTTCGTGTTCATATCGGGCTCATTATCAAGGGCGGAATACCGACCGTTACTTTGACACCAGCTGCAATAGCCGGGATAAGACGATGGCGGAGGCCTTTTTAACGGGACCTGCTCCTGTCGAGTAGAAGTAGTATGCGCCTTTCTCGTACCAGCCTTTGCCTTTCCAGTACTCGTAGTCGACAGAGCCGGGTTTGTCTTTCAGGTGGGCATCACGTACGAGCGGGAACTTCGCGAGCGACATCAGGCTCGGTTTCGGCGCTGTCTGAAGGAAGCGATAAAACTGAGTAGCAGCGGTATCGACTTTCTTCGCCGTGATTCGATCTTGGGCCTCTTGTTCTGTCAGTGTGCCGGAAGGGTGCTCATGAGTCACGACGCTTAGCTTGCTGATGACCTCCATACCCCAGGTACCAAGTGCGATAGTGAGGCCCATTAGCATGAAGCCGGCACCGCCTCCGCCGGAAGTCGTGATCACCATGACGTTCTTGAAAAACCGGGGCCTGTGGCAGACGTAGGCAAAGCGGTCGATGAAGTTTTTCATGAGCCCGGTGACATTGGCCACATAAACGGGAGTGGCGATGATAATGCCATCTGCAGCAAGGATCTTTTGCTCGATAGCGGCACGGTCGTCTTTGAGCGGACAGAATTCTTCGCCCCGGTCCATGCAGGCACGGCAGCCGAGACATGTCTGGAGGTTAGCATCCCGGATGTAAAGATATTCGAACTCGATGTTTTCGGATTTCTGTTTTAACCGCTCTTCGACCTGTTTCGTGAGCTTGTAGGTATTGCCCTTTTTTCTCGGGCTACCGAGGATTGCGAGGATTTTAACCATGACAACCTACTACTGATACACATTAGTCTTTACATGCCATAGATTTTTTCATGACTAATTCGATACGTATAGGGCTTTTCAGATATGCTCCTTGGTATCGCTTTTCGTCCTCCTTTAACCTCTGTACCTCATTTAACCTCCTTTGTTAAAACCCTCTTTAAACCTCCGTGTATCTCCTTGAACCTACCTCCTTTCCCCTCTTACCTCCTTTTACTCTGGTATTTGCTTATTCTGTCGATCCTTGGAAAATCCTGAGGAAACGGAGGTACAAGAGGAAAGGAGGTAGGTTCAAGGAGATACACGGAGGTCAGGGAGGGTTTTTAAAAGGAGGTTAAATGAGGTACAGAGGTCAGGGAGGAATTTGCTTACTGGACGTGAGATGAGCAACTTTTTTTGACCGGATTGATGAGGGAAGTTGTCTTGCATTACCAGTTAAATATAAAATAACGTAAATGTTATTTGGGTAATGATCATGACACCCAAACCCAGCCCACCCGAAGTTGAAGAAGAGGAATTTGATCTAGACCCCAAGGTTCAATTTGACATACACATTGATCGTGGCATGTACTACATGGACGAGAAAAAGTACGAGCAGGCTGCCGATGAGTTCAGGAAACTGATAGAAATTGATCCCAAGGATACCGAAGCACACCAATTGCTGGGAAAGGCGCTATATTACGCAGGCAAGTACGACGAGGCGCTGAAAGAATTAGCCACGTCCATCAAGCTGGATACCTATTTTTACCAGGCACATTACTGGAAATCGATCGTCCTCGCGAAAATGGGACAGATAGACGAAAGCCACCGGGAATATGAAATCGCCTACGATCTCAACCCGGATGATGAAATCATGTATGAGTGGGCTACGGAGATCTCCGGGATGGGGATGTACGATGAAGCCATCAATGTGTATGAGGAGCTAATCAAATTCAACCCGGACGATTTTATGTTCAGGATTGGCCTGGGCAATACGTTGATCCAGGCCGGGGATGAGTTCGAAGGGTACCAGGAATACAGTCGGGCGAAAGCCTCCGACCCGGACAATATCCTGATCCCGTACAGGATAGGTGTATTCATGCTCTCGATCGGCAGAACGGACGAGGCGCTGAAGGAATTTAGGGCAGCGCAGCAGGTGGATCCGAACTCGCCGGAGGTGTACCAGAATATCGGGGATGTTTTTCGGGAGAAAGGCATGATCGACGAGGCTATTGCGGAGTACAGAAAAGCGATAAGGCAAAGGCCGCAGGAGGCTGAGTTGCATGCTGGGCTGGGAGATTTGTTGATGGAGAAGGGGATGAAGGAAGAGGCGGAGAGAGAGCACAGACGGGCGAAGAAGCTAGTGGAGGAGGAAAAAATTGAGTATCCTACGGACAGAGAACGTTAATATTTTTTGCCAACCCGGACGATTATATGGCCCACATCGAGCTGGGAAAAGCACTTTTCAAATACGAGGATGAGTGAGGGGCACAGATAAAATTCGGGCTATTAAGAGCCTCAAATCAAGATTACCCCCTGCCTATTTGAGATAGACAATTTCAGCCCATCGATCGGCAAAGTAGATGAGACGCTGTGGGAGTTATGGGTCTGCAAGGTATTCCGAATATATAATTATCTGCTCTCACATATTAGACTATTTTACACCAAGCGTTATCCAGATAATATTATGAGGTATTAAATAGTTAGATGATAAATCTGATGACATCGAAAAGACCTAGCATAGTAACAATAATCTTATTGATTTTAGGTATCATTTTCATAGGTTTTCTTTTGATCGCCGGAATCGCAGCAATCCAGGCAGTTTGCATTTACACTTCATATAATAATGGACAATCTGCTCCCCAGAAGCCCTATGTTATGCTGCCATTCAAAGACGAGATGGGGCATGATCTCAACCTTACGAACAACGTCAGCGCAAGAGACCCCACCTATGCCGAAGTACTCGAATTTATGAAAGAAGACAGTTCGGATGTAGGTGTCCTTAACTGGTCCGATGGTAAAAATTTCAGCACTTTGGGAAACAGCACAGTCCAGTTGCACGATAACGCAGAGAAGAAAGGCATCAAGGCCGGAGTCGCTAAAATGACGCTTAACACGATCTCGAACGGCGTCCAGGAATTATGGGTTTGTAACGTTTTTAAGACATCTGATGAAGGGATCGTGTACGTCTCAACCTTTGATCCGGATAGCGGGACAGGGATGGATTGCGTATTTTTGTTGGAACCAATGTTTGGTATGAACAAGATATATGTGATACCGCAGGAAAAGGCAGAGGGAATGAGCTATAAGGAGTTGAAAACCTCGATGGGGCACGAGGGGATGAATGAGCTGGTCGAGAGGACTAATTTTTACTGGTGAAACTGGAAATTGATCGCCCACGCTAAAATGGAGTATAAAGCGAAAAACGAGCGGGAACAGCCGCAGGAGGCTGAGTTGCATGCTGGGCTGGGAGATTTGTTGATGGAGAAGGGGATGAAGGAAGAGGCGGAGAGAGAGAGCACAGACGGGCGAAGAAGCTGGAGCCGGATTTTGAGTTATCTGAGACAGGAAAAAAGATGGTATTGTCTAAGTAGGAATAACCCACAAGGGAAATGGCTGCCGGCAAGGATACGTGCACCGTCGAGACTACTTCCTCAAATTGTGGAAAGCAGCTCTTTCATCCGTCGCAGGCAGCCCCGGCATTCCGGCTCTCCTGAGCCTCGACTCCGTGGGTTTCTATAAGTGTGATTTTAACCTTCGTGTAAGGGACGTCAAAATGACATTCGACGGCTTCGTGGATATTCTTTATGAGTTTATCCCAGGTCTTCGCATACGTGTGGATAGCATAATCCATGCCAGAGGCGCATAGCTTGCCGCTTTCCTTATCAGTAAAGACCTTGAACGTGACCTCGAAGCTCATAGACTTAGCCCTACAACTATTATTTTGCCATACACGGTTAAATAAGATTCCATGATGCAAGATGCTCGATACTTTGTTTCAAATGTTTGCATATATAGCTATCCGTCTTGAAAAATAGATCCAAAGACGGATGACGAGAAGAAGAAACTCCCGGTAGTTCATGGATTCCGGCCACTATCTGCCATAGCATTTTTTAGACTCTGTTGATAATCAGGATTTCCCGGGTCAAGATTATTAGCCCTCGAAAAAGCACGCAGGGCCTCTTTGGGCTTACCCCATGCGAGATAGATGTTACCCATCACTGCATAGATACTGGCGTTCTTCGGAATAAGCCGGAGCGCCCGCCGGTAGGTGTTGATAGCCGCCTCGAAATCGCCCTTTTCAGCCAGTGCGGCAGCCAGGAAGGCGAACGTGTTTGCGTCCGTATCATTGAGCCGAAGGGACTCTCGCAATTTGACGATAGCGGCGTCGAAGTCGCCTTGCGTGTAGAGCTGGAAGCCGATCTCCTGCAGGATATAGGCATCATCGGGGGCGATCTGCTCTGCTGTGTGGTATTCAGCTATGGCTTTATCAGGTTTGCCGGTATCATGATAGACTTTACCCAGGAACACATGCAGGACGGGGTCTTCAGGGACTGTTTTTTGCATCTTTTTTATTTCGGCTTCTGCTTCTTCGTACTGCTTATTCAGGCACAAAAGCTCGAAGCAGGCTGAGAACAGATCTGTGTCTTCAGGGTCTATTTTCATAGCTTCCCGGGTTACTTCGATCGCTTTGTCGTACTCCTTCATCTCTACGTAGATGTCGCTGAGATCTGAACGTGCTCTGTTGCTATCGGGGCATATACGGATGGCTTCCTTTAGCTCGGGGATTGCTTCGTCGTATTTGCGTAGTTTTTTATAAATGTATGCGAGGCGAGCCCTGATTTCGTAGCTATCTGGGGCGATAGTGACAGCTGTCTGGAGTTCGGATAGGGCTTGTTCGTACTGGCCTTTTTCCATGTATGATCGGCCTGATTGGAGGTGACGAAGTACTTCTTCATGGGGGATGCCATGCATGGGATTGGTCTCCAGAGAATAGATGAACTTTTGGGTATTTGAGTCTTCGCCGCTGGTGGGGTGGTTTGATGATGGAAATGGGAGGGCGGAGAGGTTCCCATAGGTTGGAGGTTTGGGAGTACCTAAGAGAGCACTGAGACAGTTTTAAGGCCGTTAAAACGTCACCGTAAAAGCATGAATCCCGAAAACGCTAAAACGCCAAACGCAGCCAAAAACGCCAATCGATTAACCATTATACACGTTAAAAACATGTGACGTCTCATGAAAAACTTGTTGTTTAGGCTATGGTTGAAAAACCGCCAAGTGCGCCAAGGGTCCAAATGTGCCAAGGACATTTTTGATTTGGGTTCACATAACAACCTAAACCAAACTTGGCGCACTTGCAGGCTGTCCCATAATTGATCGTGGATGAACAAACGGGTGATGTTCCTCCATTTTATACATTTTCAGATTTATCAATTCAAGGTCAGGACAACCCCCGTATATTGGATCGGTATCAGATGTTGCATATGAGCCTGGGGAAGTAAACGATCGCTGCGCTGTGCCTGTGCCACACAGATTTCACAGATTGATTTCGATTGCACAG
>CAZJRS010000121.1:0-5466 GCA_964548585.1 uncultured Methanocella sp.
CCAACCCACCAACAAACTCAATAAATTTTTCTATAAAATTTTATCACAAAGCAACAGCAGTTATTAATTATTCTAAGATTCTTAACTCATAAAAAAGAGGATAGAAAGAAAACTTACTTTTCCGTAGCTTCCTTTCCCCTCTTTATCAGTTCACGAACCTTCTGGCCGCCTTTCTTGCCGATACTTTCATAATAGCCTTCACCGTACCGTTGCTTGGTGGTTTCGCCACCCTTTCTTCCGGCTTCCTTGACGGTCATTTCGCCTTTGCTTCCCTTCTGTGCCATATGAAATTCACAAATAATTAATATAAAAATAATTAAATGTATGTTACCCATGGAAATAGCGAAAATGCGCTTGTTTATCAACTTATCAGGCAGGCGCTTTACAAAAAGATATATTAGATGTAACCTAATTGAACCATGAAACCGAGGGAGATAATTTGACTAAATTTTATGAAGTCACAGCCAGGGATGGTCCTGCACGAATCGGAAAACTACTCGTGCGAGGCGGACTGGAAACCCCATATATGGTAAGCCCTTCCACCGGCGATAATCTGATTGTCAACGGGGGTAATGCCTGGATTAAAAGTCCCATAACTGGCTCACCAGACCAGTTTGTAATTCAACCTTATGTAGGTCTTACACCAAAAATCAGTGCAGACATCGTAAGCCTATTTAACCAGGCCAATATTGTCGCAGAAACACCTTCGGGAGCGGTTGTTCATCCTGATCAACACGTGTCCGGGGCAGACCTTTATGTCATGGCTGGTATCAGATCTATCGAAGGAGATCCACGTGCTCTTCTTAACAGTTTCATCAAGATCAGGAATAATATCCGGTCTGATACGGCGCTCTATCTACCTGCTATAGCGACTCCCGAGAATGTTTCACTTCTGATATACCTTGGTGCCGATGTGGTAGACGATGTATTTACCACCATAAAGGCCTATCAAGGGTTATACCTGACACCTGATGGGGAATACTCGATCAAAGATCTTTCCGAGCTTCCCTGCAACTGTGAGGTATGTGTCAATAATCCTGCCGGGCTAAAGCTCGACCCGGTTCTACTCGCATCTCATAATCGGGCCCGTTTAAAAGAAGAGATATCCCGGGTCAAGTTACATATCCGGAATGGTATGCTCCGTGAGTACGTCGAGAAACAGTGCCGTTCCAGGCCATGGCTGACCGCTCTCCTGCGACTGGCCGATGCTGAGTACAGCTATCTGGAGTCCAGAACCTCAACTTATCGTTCTTCGGAACTACTTGCATGTTCAGCCGAGTCCCAGAACCGGGTTGAAGTCCGACGCTTTGCAGATCGAATCAACCAGCGGTTCAGTTCTGACGGAAAAATACTCTTGATCATCCCTTGCTCTGCAAGAAAACCATATTCAACATCTAAATCGCATATGGCTATCATTGAAGCGCTGGGGCGATACAGGCGGTATGTCCGAGAAGTAATACTAACTTCGCCGATGGGTGTCGTTCCCCGGGAGCTGGAGATGGTATATCCTGCAGCACACTACGATGTAGCCGTTACGGGGGTATGGGACCTCGAGGAGCGTAACTGGGTATCAGGTTGCCTCCGTGACTTTATTGATCACAATCACTTCGACCGCGTAATCGCTCATGTGGAAGGCCCATACGTGGAGGTCTGTGCACAGGCCGACCGTGAAATGATTTTCACCAGTACCGGCAAGATCACCAGTGACGAGTCGTTGAGAAATCTGGTCGATCAGGTCCGGCTGGCCGTAGACGAACTGTCTCCTCAGCCGAGGAACAACGAACAGTATCTACTCGATATGTTCAGAAAGATGGCCGACTACGAGTTCGGTCAGGGCCGGGGCGATCTACTCGTTCCCCCCAAAGGGTTTGTGAAAGGAAAATATCCGCGGTTTACGCTTTTTGACGGCAGAGAGCAGCTGTGTACGATTAACCCGTTGTACGGTTCGCTGTCCTTGACACTTGCCGGCGCTAAACGCATGGACCTGACAAGCCAGTACTTCGTGGAGATCACAGACTTCGTACCTAAGGGCAGCATTCTGGCGCCCGGTGTGGTGAACGCCGATCCACAGATACGCCCGGGTGACGATGTTTTCGTCTTCGGCAAGAAAGCCATTTGCGTGGGTAAGGCCAAAATGACCGGTAAGGAGATGGTCGAGGCCACCCGAGGCATGGCGGTAGAGCTAAAACACGTGGAGGCGGTACAATGACGCTAAGCGACATCATGCGTGAACAGCGCAAAAGACAGAAAATTAACGAAAAATCACCTACCCAGGTCGCCGCCTTTTGGACCGGCGAGGACCTGCTGGATGGCGTTCCTACGAAGTCCCACACCATCATCTTCCAGACTCGGGGATGCTACTGGGGGCTCAGAGGCGGGTGTACTATGTGCGGATATATTGCAGATGCCGCAATCAGGCCACCCACTACCGAGGATCTTCTGGCACAATTCGAGTCGATCTCTCACCGGATAGACCATGGTATCGTCAAAATTTTCACCTCCGGCAGCTTTTTCGACCCGGGTGAGGTACCAGAGCCGGTGCGAGATGAAATCCTCTCAAAACTCAATTTAAGCGCCGACAAGGTCATCGTGGAAACCCGTCCGGAGTTTGTGACTGACAAGATCGTATCCGCGGCGAAACTTCACGTAGATCGGCTGGAGATCGCAACCGGGCTGGAGACCTCTAACGACGCTATCCGCCTGAACAGTATTAACAAAGGCTTCCTGTTCAAGGATTTCGTCAGGGCAGCCGAAGTAGCAAAGGTACATGGCCTCACCACAAAAGCTTATCTTTTGATGAAGCCGCCTTTCCTCACCGAGAAAGATGCTCTGGAGGATATGGTACAGTCAGCGATGGATGCTTCACCTTATGCGGAAACCATCTCGATCAATCTGTGCAACATCCAGCGGGGTACCTTAGTGGACGAGCTGTCCTACCGTAAAGCGTACCGACCTCCCTGGCTATGGAGCATTGTCGAAGTACTAAAGCGGCTTCATGGTAAAACGAATTCGGTGATTACCTCAGACCCGCTGGCCGCCGGCCAGAACCGGGGTCCCCACAACTGTGGCAAGTGCGATTACGACTTTGCCGATGCCATCAGAAATTATTCACTGACACAGGATATCGCAGTCTTAAACGCGCTAAACTGCGATTGCAAGGCCCTGTGGGAAAAGACCCTGGAGCTTGAGGAGTGGACCTTCGGGTCGCCACTGGTGTATTAAGGCAGAAGCTGGTGAAACATCCCGGTGCAATTACAATTTAATAGCGCCGGGAAACACTTATAGTGCTTGAAATCGAATAGTCGGGCTATGCCCGACAAGTTTCCACCAGTCGTAACAAAGCTGCCCGAAGCGGACATTCCTCTGAAAGGGATCAAAGCTTACCTCTCCCAGGGAAAAGACCAGCAGATCATCTTCATGGAATTCAGCGAGGACATCGACCTGCCCGAACATTCACACCGCGCCCAGTGGGGCTTTGTCATCGACGGTAAACTAGACTTCAAGATCGGCGATGCCGAGATGAGGACCTACTCCAAAGGCGACTACTATTACATTCCCGACGGCGCCAGGCACAGCGGCCGCATCTACGCCGGACTCATGGTCATGGACCACTTCGACCAGCCCGACCGCTATGGGGTCAAAAAGATCTGCTAATCCCACCTGCGCTGTGTCAAACTTTTGATTGACCACAGAGGACACAAAGATCTTTTTTTACCACAGAGTGCACAGAGGTTGGCACAGAGGCACAGAGATTTAAAAAAATCTTTGTGTCTCTGTGAGTTCTTTGTGTCCTCTGTGGTTACTTATGGAGTGCTATACCCTATAATTTCGGTAATCTTTTCCAGGCTGTCGATATCGTAGTCCGGCTTAAACTCGATCGGACGGCCGAACCGGTTTACGTAAGCGCATTTGACCCCCGCGTTCCGGGCGGCCATCATGTCTGATATGGTATCGCCGAAATAGACTGCTTCTTCTGGCTTGATCTTCATCTCGATAAGGCAGTATATTAATGGCAGCGGTGATGGCTTAAACCCGGTTTCCTCTGTGCACGCGATGATCGACTTGAAGCACTCTCGCATGCCCACCAGTTCCAGTAGTTTTTGGGTGTGCTCGAGGGAAGTATGGGTGACAATGCCCTTCGGCATGTCTATGCTCTTCAGAAACAAGGCATCATCGTAGACGTACGTGTTTTTCAGCTTCTCTTCCAGGCTCTCGAATTTATTGAAAATTTCCCAGAACCTGTCTGGTTCCACGCCCCAGCCGGTGATTACCTCGTCCCGGGATTCGGCGCCGATGGAATACCATAAGTCTTTGGCATGCTTGAGCGTAAATTTACAGTCCATCTCTTCCCCGACACAGGTGAGCATATACTCCAGGTACCTGTCGTAATTATCGATGATAGTACCGTCGAGGTCAAAAATGAGGCCTTTGATGTCTGACATGGGCTATTGATGATCGGGCAGAGGACGTCAATATACTTTTCGGGGCTCTTTCATCCTTTCGGGCTGGTGTCCGAAGGACGCCGATCGCAAGGCTTTTTATCAGGAATGGTGTGTTTGCTCCATATGAACTACGTGAAAGGGCGAAGAAAAACAGCACCAGTACCAAGACCTGCGGGCTTTAAGCTGGGCAAATACCTGCTGCCGTCGAATATCGCAATGCCAGCGCTGATGGCGCTTCTCTTCGTCGTGATCGTGGTAGCCAGCACGTTCGAGCAAGGCCTGGATGCTTTGGTCTTACGGCTTACCGGTTTCCTCCTGTTCGCGGTGCTCGCGTATTCGGTGCGTGCCCGGCTCAAGGCTATGAATTACTATACCAAGCTCATCGACGCTTTCACGGCGCTTTTCGCGGCGGTGCTCCTGTGGAGTGCCATTGACTATCTACATTTAATCGATCCCGTGACAGCCGGCGTATCCGGGATGGTCATGATCGCCGTGATGAACCTGGGAGTCGCACTTGTCTTAATCGTAGGGCTGCTCTATGTCGAGAAAGATCGGCCGGCAACGCTTTTTGTACAGGCCGGCCGGCTTACAGCGGGGCTAACCGTCGGTATACCGGTCCTGATCGGAGGCGTGGTCGTATCCATAGTACTGGCTTATCTGTTCTTCAACGCCGGACCGGTAGATACGTCAAAACTACTGGCTATGGCAGGCCTGCTGGCAGCCTTCTCAGTGGCAAGCAGCATCACCTGTGAAGCCTGGTTCCGGGGAGTATTCTTATCCCGGTTGCTGCCGGTCGCCGGAAAGCAGGCAGGCTTTATTATTCAGGCTATCGTCTTTGCGTTCTTCCAGGCCGGTATATTCTACCTGATCACGGCCAGTCCCGTCTATGCTGGCGCTGTACTGGTAATATCGGCTATTATCGGCTATCTCTTCGCAGTCGTGACCGTGAAAAACGACAGCCTGCTGGCTGCAGTACTGTCTGGCATCGGGGTCAATATGGTCATGGCCTTGCCGCTCTTCGCTG
>CAZJRS010000122.1:0-4982 GCA_964548585.1 uncultured Methanocella sp.
GCAAAGACGATGAAAAATATACTGAATCCTAATGGTCAACTGTCGTTAAAATACCCGGCTCTGCTCTCGCTTTCCATTATCATGGGCCCGGTCATGTTGATCCTGGATCTTTTTACCGCCCCGAATTCCTTGAGTCCGTCAGGTACCGTAGAAAACACCGTGTCGCCCAGCATGGCCATGGATGCCAGGCCTCCGGTAGCCTCGACTGCTTCCACTGCGTGGAGGGCCCTGTCACTGATCAGCCCGGTATCAACCGCGAAGTGCCGGGACAGCCGCATGAACTCCTCGAACGTGGGCTTTTTTAGCAATGATTTCAGGCACAGTTCGCCAGCGAGGTTGATCCGCTTCTTCTCCGTCTCGTCGGAGAGCACTCCCTTCGTCGATACCGGGCCGAACTGCACGTAGTAAATATAAGCCGGTGCAGCGGGGATGCGATCTACCGCAAACGGGACGCCCGGCCGGAGCCTGATCTCCACCCCGCCGTTGCTCATCCCCGACACATCTCCCAGGCCGGTCCGGTTGGTGACCTCCGCGACATGTGCCGCATAGCACAGCTCGTTAAAAGTCTTATTCAAGCCTAAAAGGCTGTTTAGCGCCAGCGCCGTGCTCATCGCTCCGGCAGCGCTGGCCCCGAGGCCTCCGCCGATCGGCACTGAAAGCCGGCTATTGACCTGGACAGGCTGATCGGTAAGCAGGTTGACCAGTGTTTTAGTGGTCGTCGCCTCGCTCTCCACGCCATTCAGGATGATCCGGGTCCGGTCGGATATGCTGACTTCGGTATAGACACCGTCATCCAGGGACAGCCCCGCACCACAGGAGCCCATGCGCAGCGGATCTTCGTCGTCGCAGACGACAAAAAAGCCGGTGACATGCCCCGGCGCAAACGCCCTCATTTGAGGCCTCATCGATACTGCTCCGTTACCGCGTCCAGTATTGCTGCGGCCACCAGGCTTTTCTTGCCGCTGTGGCGGCTCGAAGGGCCGTCTCTGCGGATGATGAAGACCTCGTTGACCTCGGGGTCTCTGACCCCGCCGAAGCGGTTCGCTACGACCATGCTCGCTCCTGACTCGTCCAGACGCCGGGTGGCCCGTTCGATGAGCTGTTCCTCTTTGACCGTGTCAGCTTTGAATGCCACTACGTATAGATCCGGGTATTTCTCACGCACCCGGTCCAGGATCTTCTCGGCCGGCTTCAACTTGATCGTCAAGGGTTTAGCGGAACTGATCTTATCCTTTGCCTTATCCACGGTGAAATCGGAAATCGCAGCTGCACTGACGTATAGATCATACCCGCTCTTGAGCTCGGCCATCACCGCCTTGTACATATCTGCCGCACTCTCGGCGGGTACATCTTTGATCCCACTGATACCCAGGTGATCCTTGTGAACGATCGCGACCTCTGCGCCCCGGCGGAACGCTTCCCGCGCCAGCTCGGCACCCATCCTGCCCGTGCTCCGGCTGGTCAAGACCCGGATCGGGTCGATCTCCTCGAAATTGGGCCCGCTGGTGATCAGAATCTTCTTTCCCCTGAGGGAGGAGTCTGTAAGTGCTCGTTCAACGTGGAGGACGATCTCCGCGTTATCCGGGATCTTGGCGATGCGCTCTTCTCGCCTGGGCATCAGGAACGAAATGCCCATCCCCTCAAGCTTTCGGATGTTTTCCTGCACCCCGGGGTGGTCGTACATAGAGCCGTGCATGGCAGGCACGACTAGCACCCGGATCTTCGAGCCTATCGCCGTCGTGGCAAACGTAGTCACCGGAGTATCATCTATCCCGGAGGCCATCTTGCCGATCGTGTTCGCCGTGCACGGGGCGATCAGCAGCAGGTCGTACGCTTCCTTGCGTTCCCCGCAGTATGCCACATGCTCCACGTCGCCAGTGATCTCGGTAATGACAGCACGGCCGGTGGCGTACTGCAACGCGTAGGGGTGGATGATCGTCTGCGCTGCCTGGCTCATCACTCCCTGCACCACTGCGCCCCGGCGGATGAGGTCTCTGGCCAGCTTGACGGTTTCCACGGCGGCGATACTACCCGTCACGGCCAGCACGATCCTCTTGCCTTTCAGGGAATCGCTGACAGCGCCGGTCAGATCCTGCGTGGGATGAGAGACATATAGAGTCATAGGCTTTAATCAAAGGATAATGTGTATAAGTCCTTTTTAAATGTTAGCGTTATATGAGCCGTGATCCATAGAGAAGCCCTCTCGTAACGCAGGTGCTTTGCTCCTGCCCTTTTCTACTGCATACAAGCGAAAATGCTGGGGTTAAGCGTAGGAGTTTTATGAGATTAACAGACAGGTTTTTCGCCGGAATAAATTGATAGCCCCGTTGATGTATTCGATCGCATCATTGATGGACGTGCTGTTGTCGAGTTTTTATAGCTTATATAGTATTAAACATGGAAACGACAAATATAAGCCACAATAGTATAGTTTAACGCTGAAGTGATAATGTGGAAAAGCGCTATGTTCAGGCAATCAAGGCCGGGTTGATGTGCGGCCTTGTCATCGCTGTCATTTGTGTTGTTTTTG
Organism: uncultured Methanocella sp.; assembly: GCA_964548585.1. Classification (GTDB taxonomy): domain Archaea; phylum Halobacteriota; class Methanocellia; order Methanocellales; family Methanocellaceae; genus Methanocella_A. The sequence goes on from CAZJRS010000122.1 coordinate 2,531, forward strand.
GTCTGGCCAGCATGTGGATCAACTCTACCCCTGAGATGAAAACCTACACGAATCAGCTTTCCCAGCACTACCAGGATACCCTGAACGCCACTTACGCCTACAACTACTCGTCGGATAACTCGACTCCAATGGTCTACCCCACTTTTAAAACGCCCCAGCCTCCCGCAATGTATTACCTTGGCATGACGATCTCGCTGCTTTCCACGGCAATTACACTTCTTGGCATGCTGGTGGCAGGCGTGCTCGCGATGAAGATCGGCGGCCAGGCGAAGTATGCGTTTAAAGACGCTGTTTACATGGGAGCCATCTCCGGTGTCGCCGCTTTCACGCCGGTCTTTATTGCCTCGCTGATCATGTCAGGGATATCGCTGATGACCGGGTCACTTAGCACAGTAACCAGCATGATTCCCGGGAGCACCCCGCTGCTCGGCCTAATCATACTGTTCAGCACTTTCTGCTGCTGCCTGCCTATCGGCATAGTACTGTCCGTGGTCTTTGGGCTGGTCGGGGCTGTCGGGTATGTCCTGGTTTCGGGGAAGCTGGAAAAGACCGGGCATAGCCCGTAAGTTCAATGTGTATACACACGGAACTTTTTATTTTTTTGCTGTAAGGGCTCTTGAACTCGTCACTGTGGGGTGGGTATGATCTTTTGAAATAGATATTTGAGTATGCCGTCATCTATATACCTGATACCGTGAAAGTATGCATCCGCCTGTATTAGGTTCCGCGAGCTCTTATTTGCGCGACGGGCTCAGGACTTAGGCTTATAACTGGCATAGATTGCGCCAAAGGCGCTATCGACACATTATTACTCTATGCGCCAAAAGCGCAAAAGGCGCAAGATACCCATCATCTTTATATACACAAAGTTACTATGACACGATGTCTACTCGAAAGTATCTAACTCTGGAGATAATATATAATGGCAAAGACAAAATCCGACTCCCGTTCTCGTAAGGCCGGCAGCAACCTGAAGGCCTGCAGGACGTGTCACAATCTGCTCGAGGGCGACGTGTGCCCCGTTTGCCAGTCTGGCTCGCTTAGCGATGACTGGAGCGGCTACGTGGTCATCATTGACGCAAGCAGGTCAGAGATAGCCAAGCTCATGAATGTAAAAAGGCCCGGCAAGTTCGCCTTGAAGGTGCGGTAAGTTGGTATATCGGCTGACACCAGCGCTGCGCGATGAGCTCAAGATCCCGTTTGGTAAACTGTATAAGGGTGAGGGTGTATCGTGCCTGTCGAAGGTAGTGAAAGCACTGGACAGTCCCGCGAAGATCATATCCATCGGGGACGTGACCACCTACTACCTGATCAAAGCCGGTGTCGTCCCTGACATGTGCCTGATCGACGACCAGACCATGCGTCTGCCCGTCGATAACGAGATCCGCAATGGCACGTCTCATCATACGTTCAAAGAGTTAAGAGTCAGCAATCCTCCGGGTGTCGTTACCAAGGCGCTCATGGACCTGATGAAGGACAACATGGCCTCGAAGGAGCCGGTGCGCATCTTCGTGGACGGCGAGGAAGACCTGGCGGTCATCCCGGCGTGTCTCTACGCTCCCATCGGCTCTGTAGTGATCTACGGCCAGCCCAGCGAAGGCGTGGTCGTGGTCAAGGTGACCGAGGAAAAGCGCAAAGAGACCCAGGCACTTCTCGACAAGATGAAGAAGGAGTAGACATTCCGTCAGTCGAACAGGCTGGCCAATTCACAATCATCAATATGGTGATAAGTATGGAAATAAAAGTACTGGAAGAAAAGAATAACCCGCTCCTGCAGAGGCGCGAGGTCAAGTTCAACGTAAGCCACAACCTGGGCACCCCGTCCAGGCAGGAGATCAAGGACAAGATCGCGGCATACCTGAACTCGAAGCCTGAACTAGTCGTCATCGAACGCATGAGATCCCAGTTCGGCAAGCGCGAGACCAGAGGCTACGCAAAGATCTACGAGACCGCGGAGCGCCTGAAGAAAGTAGAGACCGAACACATCATCCAGCGGAACGAGAAGAAGGCCGCCAAGGAAGAAGAGAAGAAGTGATTTGAATGGCAGCACCACAAAAAGCACCAGCAAAGGCAGCAGCACCAGCAGCCAAGAAGAAGGCGGCAGGCAACAACACCAAGTCCAGGATGTACGAGGTAAAGGACGGCAAAGTCACCCGCAAGGGCCAGACCTGCCCCCGCTGCGGCGACGGCGTCTTCATGGCAGCCCACAAGGACCGCACATCCTGCGGCAAGTGCGGCTATACCGAGTACAAGAAGTAAAATCAGCACAGACTTTTAAACCATAACTATCACCGTGACGGACGCTCCCCCCCGATCGGGCGATGATTATAGGTATGCTGTCCGCGTGTCAGCCCGGAAGGGTATTACCCGGCATGTGGCAGCGTACGTTCTATGAATTTTTACCGTTTTTAATATAAGTTGTTACGAACCTGATTATTCAATAGCAGATTTA
>CAZJRS010000123.1:0-4903 GCA_964548585.1 uncultured Methanocella sp.
CCCAGCAGATAATCCACAATCTCCCGCCTCTCGGGGCTTTTTAACGATTTCACCCGCTCGTCCCGGACATGTACGTGGTACCCCCTGCCGCCGGAAAAGACTATATCCAGGTCTTTTTCCCGGAACCCGAGATCATCGATCAGGAACTCGTCGATCAACCGGATAATCTCTAGCCGGACGTTATCCAGCATCTGCGAGTAAGACATATTCTTGACGCCCGGGAGGTGGTCTGCGTCAAGATCAAATATCAGATCGGCCCCCAGCCAGTCTTTCTCCTGCATCGTGGGAGCCTGAGGGTACCTGTAATAAGCTGCCGAGTGATAAGCGTGGGCCGGGGGCATGCTTCGCAAGTAGTCTGCCAGCTCGCCTTCGGTGTTGAATGACTTGTGGCGCCGCATGGCGACGCCGGGGGTCTCCTCGTGAAAGATAAAACCCCACTCCCGCTGCGACAGCCCCGGGGGCACCAGGACAGGGCTGTGGCTATAATAGTCACGAAACCTCTCTCTCAGGAAGCCCCTCGTCTGATCATTCATTCGTACAGGACTATGAGCGGTCGGGGATAAAATCTTTGCTCCGCCGAATTTTTCTGGACAACATACTAAGCTATAATGTGGTCCGGTACGTCATTTGTTGGCGAAAGGATAACCGCATACCGTGCTACAGGCACCCTCATGGTATGACCGACGATCTTGTGCCCGTCCAGGGCGGACACCGAAAAGTTATTTACCGATAATGGAAAAATTAGGATGCAAATACATGAATATCGTATGGTGATAAATTTGGCAGTTACTAAAGTGGCATTAATGGTAGGGCTCATTCTATCAGTGCTCCTGATCATCCCCGCGTCGGCTTTTGCGGCGACAGGCGCAGACATCAGCGGAAAAGTGGACTTCCCGACGGTTGCTTACTCATTCTATTCGACCAACGAGACGACACCGTCAGAGAACCTGACCGTGAGTGAACTTACCATCTACGCGATGAATGTCCAGACGGGTTTCGTCAACGTGACCACCCCGAACGCAGACGGTACATATTCAATACACGTGCCGGACCCTGGCTTGTACCAGATATACCTGAAACCTGACTCGGTCGCTGACTTAACCAGGGGCGCTAGCCTTATACAGTACTTTGAGTACCCCAACCGGGAAGGAACCAGACTGTACATAGTAAATGTGGCCGGCGAGACGGTAAAGGCAGACATCCAGGGCTATGCACCGGGATACTACCAGCCGCCCAACAGCCTGACCCTGACTTCCGAGACATCTGCATCGGCTAACGTTACGACGGGAAAGCCGAGCGCAACTGCAACCCCGGCTCCTGGGTTTATGGCACTGATTGTGCTCGCTGGCATGATTGTAGCGGCAGTGGCCTTGTTACAGAGAAAGAACTAAACGGGACTGTCGTCCCGTTATTTTTTTTATTGCGTATTTTTACTGCTAGCAGGTTCAGAGCAGATTTGCCTGGCCCATCTTCTCCGACAGTGATGTAGAGATACATCATGGTAATGGGATGACACCTTTTTTGCCTTTTGGCTATTAACCGCGGCGTATAGCTGTCAATAACGCGAATAAACATTATGAAAGAGAAAACCAGACTTTTTTTAGTCAAATAAATTTAAAATAAGGCAATACTTACATTACCACCCTCGGATGGGATATTGTTAAAGGAGGTATCTAATGGCAGCTAGAGATATTGGAGATGGAGCGATCGCAGGCATCATCACGGGCATCATCATCGGCGTGATTGCAATCCTGCTGTCGCTTATAGGACTTGCGTCACTAATGTCGTACATCAACATCAACGCGGTCTTCGGAGGCATACTACCCGCAGTGGGAGGCATGGCAGCCTCGGTAACGGCAATGATCACGTTCCTGCTGTTCACGGCAATTATCGGGCTGATCCTGGGCGCGATCTTCGGAGCGATCTACGAGAACATACCAACTACCAGCGCAGTCACAAAAGGCATTGTATTCCTGCTGGTGCTCTGGGTGATCTTCGGACTTCTGATCCCGATCGTCGTGGGCATCGGAGCAAATCTGGGAGCAGGGCTAACCCTCGCAAGCATCATCACAGCGCTGGTTGCGGCGGTCATCTGGGGAGCACTGCTGGGCCTGATGTTCGTCTGGGTATCCCGGAGAACAATGGCACCAGGACGTGCACCGATCGAGAGGCCCTGAGGGGCCTCTGAGTTTTTATTTTTCGATCTTTAACAGCAGTTCTTTTCCGGCGACCAGAGCAGTCGTATCGGCGCTCTCCACAGGTCCGTAGGCGATCTCGCCGATCTTCATCGTATCTTTCAGGACCGACTCGATCCGGTCGATAAAGTCGGCTTCGCAGCCTACCGTGACCATGGATAAGGGAGCGTTCTGGGCCAGGTTATTAGCGTTTTTATACTGACGCAGGGTAGAGACAATGACCGTTGCCGCATCGCCGAGCCTCAGCGCATCGGAATCATCCCACAAGGCTTCTGCCTGTGGCCAGCTGGAGACATGCAGGCTTTCGAAGCCGTGAGACTCCCGGAACAGGCACTGATAGATCTCCTCCGTGGCATGGGGCGTAAAGGGGCCGAGCAGCTTTAAGGAGCCAAGAAGTACCGTGTACAAGGTATAAAGGGCAGCATCTCTGCTCACCTTTTTCGCCTCGTCGGTGCTGTAAAGCCGGTCTTTCACCATCTCCAGGTAGTTGTCGCAGAAGTCGCCCCAGAAGAACTGTTCGACAGATATCTTCGCCTTGCTGTACTCGTACCGCTCAAAGCTGTCGGTGCTTTCTCGTATGACGTTGTTCAGCTTCGTCAGTATCCAGTGGTCGATCAGTTCCAGCTCAGGCTTATCCACCTTCCGGTAGTCCTGAAGGTGCATCGAGACGAACCTCGAAGCGTTCCACAGCTTGTTCAAAAACTTCTGGCCGTAGACGATCTCCTTTTCTTTGAAAGGCATATCGTCGCCGAGCTTTGCCGAAGCAGCCCACCACCTCAGGGCGTCAGCACTGTATTTGGCGATGATCGGCAGTGGCTCGATGACATTGCCCTTCGACTTATGCATGGCCTTGCCGTTCGCGTCCAGGCCGTGGCCGGAGATCATCACATTGTCCCAGGGGAGACTGTCCGTGTGCAGGTAGCTCTTGATGACCGTGTAAAACAACCAGGTCCGAATGATATCATGGGCCTGGGGCCGCAGACTCATGGGGTAAATCTTATCAATTACAGATACAGCCTCACCCCAGTTCGAGTTGATCAGCGGGGTGACCGACGAAGTCGCCCACGTGTCCATGACATCCTTCTCAGGCTCGAAACTGACAGAGCCGCACTTCGGACACGGATGTAAAGGCTTATCGACCAGCGGATCAACCGGCAGCTGCGAGTCGGCGGCGACTACCGCTTCGCCGCACTTCCCGCAATACCACACAGGGAAAGGAACACCAAAGTACCTCTGCCGGGAAATACACCAGTCCCACTTCAGGCCCTGTATCCACGTATCATACCGGACCTTCATGTGCTCCGGGTGCCAGTCAAGCTTCGAGCCCTGGGCCAGCAGTTCCTCCTTCAGGTCCAGAATCCGAATGAACCACTGTGGAGTCACATAGTATTCCACTGGCGTACCGCAACGCTCATGGACGTTCATGACATGCGAGATGGGCTTCTGCTCCAGGAGCAGGCCTGCCTCGGTGAGATCTTCCAGAATAGCTTTGCGACACTGGGCCAGGGTCATTCCCTCGTACTTACCCGCGACACTGGTCATCCGGCCATTGGAGCCGATAGACAGCTTCAGCGGTAAGTTGTAGTCCCGCCACCAGTCAATGTCCGTCTTATCGCCGAAGGTGCAGACCATCACGAGCCCGGTACCGAATTCGATATCGACCTTACGGTCGGCGATGATGGGCACTTCGACCCGGAAGAGAGGCGTCAGCGCTTTCCTGCCAATCAAGCCCTGATAGCGAGCATCGTCAGGGTTGACAATGAGGGCGACACAAGAGGAGATCAACTCAGGACGAGACGTGGCGATCAGTAAGTCTTCCCCGGTATCTACTGCAGTAAACTTGATCGTATTCAAGAAAGACTGCTTTTCCTCGGAGTCTTCCACATCCGCCTGCGCCAGGGATGTCTGACAGAGGGGACACCAGATAGCAGGCTCATTACGGCGCTCGACCCGGCCTTTCTCAAAGATGTCTAAAAACGATCGCTGGGAGACTCGCTGACAGCGCTTGTTAATAGTTGAGTAGAGGAGACTCCAGTCGACAGATATACCGAGGGTGGTCCAGATGTTTCGGTAACTCTTACCCCCGATCTCCGTCTCGTTCAGGCAGAGCTTCACAAACTCTTCCCTGCCCACGTCCTTGATGTTGACCTTGTACTTTTTCTCCACGTACCGTTCGGTCGGAAGGCCATTGTCATCGAAACCCATGGGATAAAAGACGTTGCAACCCTTCATGCGCTGGTACCGGGCGACGAACTCAGCCTGAGAATAGGAGAACACATGGCCCATGTGGATATACCCGGAGAGAGTCGGGGGAGGGGTGTCGATCGAGAAAACAGGCTTAGTGCTATCAGGATCGAACTTGAAAACTTTATTGTCTTCCCAGAACTTTTGTATGCGGGGCTCAATCTCCTTCGGGTCGTACTTCTTCGCTAGCTCGGTCATGTCACACGCCTCGGGCGCCTATATATGATTGTCGATTGTAAATCGGCTTATGTAAGCCTGAATTTGTATGGAGAATACTCACTTTGACTATAAAAAGATTACTTATCGGTGAGCAGCCCGCTTTTGCCCCATGCCACTTTGAAGACCAGTGAGGCCCTGCGGACCAGAGACAGATTAGTCGACCGCATAAGGCAGCCCATAGATTACCCCACATAACCAGCCGGGATATCGGCAGTTTATCACCATACAGGCATACTATCAGCTTA
>CAZJRS010000124.1:0-4729 GCA_964548585.1 uncultured Methanocella sp.
AAGGGAGAAGGCACGATCCAGGCGCTATCAATCACCCCGCTATCGGTCGGGGAGTATCTGGCCTCGAAAGTGGTTACGTTGACGCTGCTAGCCCTGGTGGAAAACTTCGCCATCATCCTGCTTACATACGGGCCGGGCTTCGACATGCTGCCGGTTATGGCGGGAACAGTATTCATGTCGGTGATATACGTACTTGTCGGGTTCATCGTGGTGGCTAAATATAACTCTATCAGCGAGTACATCATGCCCTCGGTGATTTACGTAACCGCCCTTCAGCTGCCGCTCATCGACTACCTTGGGATATTTAAGAGCCCGGTATTCTACGTGTTCCCGGCACAGGCTCCCCTGATCCTCATGGGCTCGGCCTTCGGCCATGCTGATGCATGGCAGATCGCCTATGGCGTGGGCTATTCGGTTGTCTGTATCTACGTGGCGTACGTGCTGGCCCGCAGGGCATTCATAAAGCACATCGTACAGCATCAGGGAGGAGTCTAAATGGACTATGTAAAAGTGATCCGATCGCTTGGCGCAGCCGACGTCAAAAACGTGATACGCGACCCGTTCCTCAAGTGGATGATACCAGCCCCGTTCCTTATGGCCATAGCCTTCAGGTTCCTGATCCCGGAAATAACGACCATGGCCGCGCCGTGGATAGCGCTGGAAGCGTACTATCCGTTGCTACTGAGCACGATCGTTGTTTTCATACCTCTGATGTACGGCATCGTGGTCGGCTTCATGCTGCTCGACGAGCGGGATGAAAACACGCTGACGGCCCTCAAAGTCACCCCCATGTCGCCCCGGAAGTACCTGCTTTACCGCGTCACGACACCGGTCATCGTGAGCATTGTCACGACTATGCTGGCGTACCCTCTGGTCGGCCTGGTGGACATCGGTGTGGCTTCCCTCGCCGTGGTCTCAGCCCTGGCCTCGATGAGCGTGCCCTTCATCGCGCTGATATTCGCGGCGTTTGCCCGGAACAAGGTCGAGGGCTTCGCCATCCAGAAAATGCTGGGAGGAGTCTTTATGATACCTCTGGTAGCCTATTTCATCCCGTCGAACTGGCAGCTGCTGTTCGGGATCTTCCCGACCTACTGGCCGCTGAAGGCGTTCTGGGTCGCGTGCGAGGGAGGCTCGGGAGTCTGGATTTATGTGCTGGCGGGCATACTGGTGCACATGGTATTTATCGGACTGCTCATGAAGCGCTTCGACACGGTGATGCATCAATAGATCAAGCGGGCAGGTTCGCTCAGCGCGCCATTTAAACCCGGCTCTGTGACAGAGGTAATCGCCATGAACCCCTTTATGTCACAGATGCGCCTGCTGTGCTCGTGTTGTCAGATGAAAGTATTTATTTTTATGCCATTTTACTTAATGTTATCACATTACTTTCGGATCACTCTATCAAAGTGATATTATCGTTTACCCACAGAGAATTTTCATATATATGGCACTTAAAAACTTAAAAACCGCAAAAGAGTTAGCAAAGGATATGAAGGAGATCTCCTTCAGCGAGTTCATAGCTACCAACCCTCACCTGGTAGGTTTCGAGAGCTCGGTGAAGATGATTCCCATGTCCATCCATGAGATGCTCACCAATTCATTAGACGCCTGCGAGTCTGCAGGCATTTTACCCGAGGTCTGGATTGACCTGAAAAGCCTCGACGACCGGGGCCGACTAAAGCGTTACCGGTTAACTGTCCGGGATAACGGCCCGGGCATCCTGCCGAAGAATGTCCCCCTGGTATTCGGTAAGCTACTGTATGGCAGCAAGTTCGGTGTCCGCCGCCAGAGCCGGGGACAGCAAGGCATCGGTGTGTCTGCGGTTGTACTGATATCCCAGATCAAGACCGGCGAACATACTATCGTGAAGACTTCGACAAACAGGAAGAAAGCCCATGTCTTCGAGCTTTCGGTAGACGTTGACAGAAATGCGGCCCGAGTTCACACTTCTTACGAAGAAAAGGCAAACGGCTGGACTGGTATCGAAATCTCCGTGGTACTGGAAGCCCAGTTCTCAGCCCGTATCATGGAATATATAGAGCTCACGGCTGCCATCAACCCTCACCTCTCGCTCCATTATAGCGGCATCAATGAGAATGACCGGCTGGAAGCACTGAGACGAACAGACGAGATGCCAGTCCTGCCGGTGGAAACAAAACCGCACCCGTCAGGTGCGGATTACGATCTGCTGAAGCGGCTCGCTTCGCGAACGAAGTACTCGGGCCTGAGAGATTTCCTCAAAGGCGAGTTCGACAGGGTACAGCCGGATGTGGCGGGGCAGATCGTCAGCCGGTGCAAGGATCGTTTCGACGTGAAGAAGAAGCCCGTAGACCTCGTCAAGGAAGAGTTATCAGCGCTCGCAGAAGCTATGGGCGAAGCTCAGACACTCCCCCCATCGTCGGAGTGCCTGTCGCCGGTAGGCGAATATACGCTGGTGCAAGGTGTCGTGAGCAGGTTGAACCCTGCGTTTATCGAGGCTGTGACGAGAAAACCCCGGGCAATGAGAGGCCAGCCGTTCCTCGTCGAAGTGATCATCGCCTATAATTGTACCGCCGAGTTCGGAGGCACGGGAGAATCGTCCATCGATCCGGTCACCGGCGTGTATATACACAGGTTTGTCAACCGGGTGCCGCTCCTGTTCTCCGAGTCGGGCGACGTTACCCAGAAGGCTGCCAGGGATGCCGGGCTTGCCCGCTACGAGATCCTGCCGGAGACGAAATCGCACCTGTTTATCCATGTGGCAGGCGTGAACATCCCGTATACCAGCGAGAGCAAGGAAGCGATCAAGTACGTGGATGAATACTACGAAGAAATTCGTCTGGCCATCCAGGAATGCGGCCGAAAGATCGCCCGGCATATCCGGCAGATCAAAAGGTCCGAGGAGGAGGCGGTCAAAGGCAAACGCAAGGCGATCATTCACTCGCTGCTCCTGAAGCAGATCAACCGCTTCGCGGGCAGGAACGTCGCCGGTGAAGAGTATGCCGCAGCGTTTGGGTTCGACCACTGTGTCTCGGAGATAAAGGAAGAGTACGAGCTGGACGTCTTTAACAAGGATAAGCCGGTAAGAAAACAGGCTTCCGACGAAGTCCGACGATCTGTGGCGATAGCCGGAGGTGACTGAGCGTGACGGTGAAAAGAACCAAAAAGGACCGGCTATATGATGCCATAGAAGACGGAGCTCTGGCCGACGAGTTCGAAACTGTTTACGAAGTAGCTTTTGGCGCAAAGCGCCAGGACTTCGTACGCATGCTCTCTACCCGTGTCGGCGGTGACGAATCCACCATGACCATGGCCTACGACGTCCTGAAGGACCGGCGCCTCACCCGGGACCAGGAGCAGTCCATCATGGTGCTGACCGCATATTGCCTGGGTGCCATGGTCAGAGTCGAAAACGCGCTGCCCTACACCTTTAAGGCGCTGAAGGTCGACCGCGCCTCGGTCGAGTATGACGACGTAGACGGCTACAGCACCTCTGGTGATACAATCGCCATGACCACCTCGAACATCGACCAGGCTGCCTCGCTGGCGAAGCTGCAGTTCCTGGTCAACCACATCATCGAGACCATCACCGCCAACTCCGTATCCACCAAAAGGGACTGCTACTACATGCTCAAGAACCAGTTCCAGAAATACCCGTGGATGGACATCGCCGGACAGGGCGAGAGTGACAGGCTGATCGATACGCTGGAACGAATCATCCGCATGCAGCGGGAAAATCTCAACATCATCGCCGACCCCAAGGGGCTCATCTACGGAGACATCACAATCGTAGACGAGGAAGGCACAGAGTTCTCCTGCGGTGAAAGAGAACAGAGCATCACCGGTATCGCCGGCCAGTGGGAGATCAAAAAGTACGGCGTCAAAGCCATCATCCCCATCGAGAAAACCGGTGTGTTCATGGACCTGAAAAAACTGAAGGTCGCCCAGGAACTGAACGTCGGACTCATCCACCTCGGCGGCCAGCCAGCCCGAGGCTGCCGCGCACTCATCAAACTACTGTCAGAGAAAGGCATCCCGATCGGCGTCCTCACTGACTTTTCCCCCTGGTCCGGCATGATCGCCAAGTCAGTCATGAGCGGCAGCATCAACGCCGCGCACCTATCCGGACTCCACGCCTCCAAAGCCGCCTTCCTCGGCATCGAATCCGCCGACGTAAACACCTGGCTGAAAGACGTATGGAAAAGCGTACAGGAACCCCTGAGCAAAAACGACCTGCTCCGCGCACAGAACAATTTATCGTTGCCGTACATGCAGGACGACTACTGGAAAGGCGAAAACGAGTGGTTCGTCAAACACGGCAAAAAAACCGAGTTAGAAGCGTTAGGGACCGCCGCCGGATCACCGCTGAAGAAGAAAGAGTTCTACAAGAGCTATTTGAGGACCAAGCTGCGCGAGAAGCTACGGGTTAAAGTTTAAAACTAACCGCAAGGGCACAATTTTCTAACCGCAAAGACGCAAAGGCGCAAAAACCATAACCGCTAAGACGCAAAGACGCAAAGATTTGATTTAATATACTGATTGATTAATAAAGCCTTTTTGATGAACTCTTGCGCCTTAGCGCCTTTGCGTTTAAGGTTTCTTTGCGCCTTAGCGCCTTTGCGGTTCAAAACCGGTCGGTATATCTTTGTGGTATTTTTTCCATGATTTCAACTTGAAAAATGTAGAAAAAAAGAAGGTTTTACTGCCCTTCCATCAGTGGCTTCAGCCGACCTTCGATGTACTGGCGGGG
>CAZJRS010000125.1:0-4524 GCA_964548585.1 uncultured Methanocella sp.
TGTCGGTCGTTGTGAACCCGGAGACTGACCCGGAGAACAAGCGGCGGTTTGCGATTCCTGGCAGGCCAGCGTTATTGATAAAGTGAGCCTTCGGCTCGTAAGAGCCTCCGGCTTGGGATCGTGCGGTAAAGATCGGAACGAAAACTTGCCGAAAGATCGGAACGCATCGGCCTAATATATGGAAACCATATGAAAGGCCACAATGGGCATGGTATCAGATATCCCTTGCCCATCGTAGTATCCTTTACCCTATCAACCTAACCTCGGCCCTTTGAGGATAACTTGGATCTAAGTATATAGGGCAAATGGTGCCCCGGTTTGTTTTTTACATCTGGCTGACGATAACGAGCCGATCAGTTGTCGTATACCGATAGATTTATACCATATACCGGACAAGAATGTGCTGCATTAAAGGGCACGTAGATCAGGGGTAGATCGCTTCCTTGGCATGGAAGAGGCCTCGGGTTCAATTCCCGACGTGTCCACTAGATTTTTGAAGGGCTCCCGGGGAACTTTCTAAAAAAGTTCCCCTGGGTCTCGACACCGAAGTAAGCCCGAAGGGCATTTTTAAGCGATGTTTTTGAGGGGTGACGAGGGGGACTTTTTACAAAAAGTCCCCCTAACACCCAACATTAACAAGGCTATACGTCGATGGCCTTTCCATTTGAGTTCGTCGGAGACATGGCGATTCATTACTAACTAATAGCCTTCTTCGCGGGTCTGCTGCCGCATGATGGCGTCTTACTACGGCTTTTCGGGTGCTCCGCTGTCCGGGCCGCGCTTACACCCTCGTCGGTACAACTTCCCCGCGCCTTTGGCTGCGCCAGTTGAACCTCCTTCGCAAGCGATAGGCAACGCCGCCTTCGGCATGCGACGACAGCCGTAATCTGTCGTCCATTGCCCGGCCACCTCCGCATCCTGCTGATGCAGGATTGATACCCGAAAAGCCTCCGTCGACCGCGATTCTATAATGGCGGGTTTAGCACACCTAGAAAAATTCACTATTAAGCTACTGTTGTGCTATCTGGTGTGGCAGCCAGCCCATCAACGACACCTGTCCTCTCGCAACATGCCTTTATCACCGATACAAACCGGTCGCTGATACGGTATTTAGGCTTCTCGCCAACCTCTGTTGTTTTTGCGACAACCCCTCTCTCGTACAGAGTCCGCAAGTACTTGCTCACAGCGCTCTCGGGGAGCATCAACCGGGCGGCCAGATCGCCGTTCGTCGCATCCGGGCTGTCCAGGAGCGTCACCATCAGCCGGCCATACGATTCTCGCCTGAGCAGCGAGATAACCAATTTCTCCTCATCCGAGTAGCTGTTGGAATTGGTGAAGTACCGGATGAACTTCGTATCATCGGCATAGGGGACTATCCGGTGGTTCAGGGACAGGATCAGCAGGTGGTACCGCACTGTGCCTACGTTCATTGCCAGGACTCGGGCGATCTCGTGCATGGTAGAGCCTGGCCTGGTTACGATGAGTTTGTAGACCCTGTTTCGATTCTCGTTCCTATCGAGGCGGGAGCGAGCCCTGGCGACAGCTCCGGCGACCATAAAGTGAAAGCAGAGATAGCCGGTCGCCGCGATCAGGCCGGCTGCAATACCAATGCTGACAGCTGTGACTTTCCCGTCGGCCGTATGGTAGTAGACGGTGCTGTTACGCTCTACCACGTCGGTCACGAACGAGTCGGTTGACTGGTTCCAGAGGAGGCTTCCATTCATCCGGTTCAGGGCGTAGATACCTCCGGTATACGTGAAGTTTGACTTTTGGGTAAAGAACGGACAGTCGTAGTTGAAGGCCCAGTAGCTGACGTACACGGTGTTGTTGCCGGCAACTACGTACGCGATGGTTTGTCCTTTGGTGATCTGGGAACCCTGCGGGATACCTTCTTCCTCGTACCACCCGGCACCCGGGGTTTCGTTAGCCTCTGTGTGGAATATCTGCTTATACGAGTAGGTGAGTACGTTGAACCGGCTGCCGTCGGGCTGCTCCAGATGGACCTGGCCGGAGGGAAGGGTGTACTTCCAGATCAGATCGCCAGCCGTCGCGTTGCAGGCGCTTACTGTGACTGGCCGGAAGTCGTACAGGCCCGCGTTCTGTCCGTACATAGTGTCAAAGGCATCAGTACCGTAGGCTATGCCATCTTTGACATTGTTGGCCATGTAGATTCGCCTGGTATTCTCAGTCAGTACTGTTTCGTTGCCATCACGGGTAATGATGTAGAGGGGAGAGTCGACATACCCGCCACCCATGTAGAGGTAGCCGTTCGAGTCTGGAAGGTAGCCGCGAACCGGGCTGCACCACCCTTCCGGGCTGGTTTTAGCCCACTTTAGCGAGCCGTCTCTCCGGATGGCCACCAGGCTGCTTTCCGTCCAGAGGTACACGGTCCCGTTGTCGTATGAGACTGCTCTGAAGTTTGTGACGGGTATACTGTAATCCGCGAGACTGTGTTTCCAGCTTACTGTTCCGTTCGGGTAACTGGCTGTGACTCCCTGGAAGTTTGCCGTAAAGGAACCCGAGTACATGAAGCCGTCTTCATCGAAAGCCGGGGGGTTAGTGATCCCTGTCTGGTTCCACAATTCGGTACCGTTTTTATCGAACGCCAGAACCCGATCGCCGTTTACATATGAGTATATCCGCCCGCCGCACAGAGTCAGTACAAGATTATAGGACTGGTTCAGTGGCCTTGTCCACTGGACTTTTCCATCACGCGTGAGGGCGATGATCTCCCTGTGCTCCTGACTGAGACTGTTGAGGCCGGTTCCAACAGAAGGATAGACCGAAAGATAGATCGAATCTTGATCTGTTACAACAGTTTCCAGGTTCCAGTAATCTGACTTTTTCAGGGCATCTTCCTGTAATGACAGGAGCGTGCTCCACCGACTCCCCTGAGGGCCCATGGCGTAGAGCGTTTTCCCCTCGATGAAATAGAGCGTATCGTCATCACCGACATGTAGTTTCGAAGTATGGACGGTATCGTTGACGCTCCGAGACCACTCCTCTACCGGGCCGCCCTGATTTTTATCGCTCAGGATGTCGGCTGCCAGCACCACTATCAGAAAGACGGCGAGAGCAATCAGGATCGCCATAAAGATACTGCTTCGTTTCATCGTATCACTGATCGAATAAACAGCTATAGCTTAAATATAGGTTGTCTCAGCATCGGATAATCGCTTTTTTTGAAGAAAGGGCATGGTTAGAAGTTAGCCTGAAATGCTCACGTCGCTAGTGATAATAACATAGTTATAAACAGAGAGCCGCTTTTCGTAAATTTACATCAGCTTTTTATCCACCACCGCCATTCATACTAACTATGCCGGAGCAACCGCCTTCTGTCACAAAGAGGCCACTAAGATCGATAATATCCCACACCCTCTCTGCCACAGCAGCCAAAATCGTCTTCATCCTGCTCGCCGGCTCCCTATCAATGTTTTTCGCCGAGGCCCTATCAGGCTCTTCCGTCCTATGGTTCGTCACTCCCTGGGCCTGGATGGTTACTTTCTGGCTATACCTGGCGCACTTCATTCTCTTCATCAACCTGGCACTCATCTTCAAACGAACATCGCTCACAGCGCTCTATCTATGGGGCGTGCTCTTCGGCCTCTACGAAGCCTGGATTACCAAGGTCACATGGGCTGGCTACGCCGGCCAGGCACCGGGCATTGGTAGTATCCTGGGGTTTGCTATCCCGGAGTTCCCGCTGATCGTTTTCTTCTGGCACCCGGTCTTCTCGTTTATCCTGCCTGTCCTCGCATTTGAAGTACTCTCCGGGAAAACCAATGTGCTGCCCGGGCACAGGAAGTACCTGGCGAAAAGGTCACGCAATTGGCTCGTTGCTCTTTCTGCCGTTCTCATCGGTGCTACTTTCTTATCCATGAACGCGCATGGGGACCTCGTAGCAACCGTCGCCACGATCGTTGGTAGCGTAGTGATCATCGGGGTCCTGTACTTGCTATCCCGGGGATTATCAAAGATCTCCGGCATGCGGTTCTCGATCGAATCCCTGAGGCTGGGGAAGATCGGCATGTTCATCCTTCTCGTCTACCTCGCCTTGCTCTATGTGCTGGCCTTTGTATACCTTCTACCGGAGAGGACCGCTTCGCCTCTCACCATATTACTGACGCTTGGCGTTTACGCCGTCATTGTGGGCTTGATCTACCTGAAAAAGCCCGATGTTCCTCCGGCACTGCCTCAATCGGACGCTGCGGTCAGATTTTTCGGCCTGAAGGAGCTGCTGGCATTGCTGGCCATCCTCACCTTCCTGGCGGCCCTGTTGTGCTTGCTAGCCCCCGTAGGACAGGTGCTGGGTATAATCCTCTATTTGGTCATCTTCCTGGGGTCGGCCGTCGTGTTTCTCCTGGCCGTGATTCAAGTGGCACGTGACCGGAATCTAGTATCCCGTGCCCGGTATACTTGTGATTAATCCTGTACAATGAAGGGTGATATGCCCTTGTCTTGGTTTATGGTGTGTAGCACAAAAACACTAAAGACTCTTTTTTAGAGGGACACTAAAACTCAAAA
>CAZJRS010000126.1:0-4443 GCA_964548585.1 uncultured Methanocella sp.
TATGTGAAACTTTAGGGGGCGCAGAATGGAAAAAATCTTTATGTACACGCTGAGCACCTGCCCGTTTTGCCGAAAAACCAAGAAGTATTTCCGGGACAGGAACATACCATTCGACTTCATCGACTACGATCTTTCGGAAGAAAAAGAGCAAGAAAGGATCGCTGGCGAGATGATGAAATACACTGACCATATCGCCTTCCCTTTTGTCAGGATAGGGGATACCGTAGTGATGGGATACAACCCGGAAAGATATGAGCAGCTGCTAAAATCCGGGATGAGCCCGGTAGCAGTCGGGTAGGTGGTATAATGGACATCGAGGCAAGAAAGAAAGCCCTGCGCTTTCAGTTTCAGCAAACCATCGATCTGCTCGGGTATAAGTTTACCCCGGATGAAGATACCGTCGATTTTTGCCTTGAGCAGGAAGCGAAACTTGAACAAAAATATGGGATACCATACTGCCCATGTCAGGGGCTGTCCAACGATCACAAGGAGAACATGAAAATCGTATGTCCATGTATCCCATTCCATAAAGAGCACTTCGATTTCATGAAAATGTGCTGGTGCGGCCTCTATGTCCTGAAGGAAGTGACTGACCCCAATCCGCTGAGGCAGATACCTTACAACGAATATCTCAAACTCTCCGGGAGGGAATAACCTGTTCCGAGAAATAGCCAGCACCGATGAGATCCTGTCAGGTGGCATGAAAGCATACGAGGTAGATGGTTTAGAGTTAGTACTCTGTAACAACGATGGTACGTTCTATGCGATCGAGCGGCGTTGCGGCCACATGAACGCTCCGCTTGACCTGGGCACCGCGAATGGTTATATCGTGACCTGTCCGCTCCACAGCGTACAATTCGATGCAATGACCGGTAAAGCCTTAAGCGGTATCATTCCTTCCTACGGGGGCGAACTACCCCTTCCGAAGTCCATGATCCCGACGTTTATCTGGATAGATAAACTGATGGAACACGTGAAAATACATGATTTGAAGACCTATGCGGTCAAGGTTGAGGGTGGGAAAATTAGTGTAGATATCTGATGATATCGTCTTTGTCTCATACCTTTTTAACCCTGCCAATTCAAAATATATACCAATTAATTTGGAAAATTTCTACATTTTCTATATTTATTTGTAATTCACACTTCCTATTTACTATTTTGTCCATTCTGTCAGTACATGGGCGTTGTACTTGTATATATACTTGCGATTGCTAAGTATGTTATAGAAGCAGCAGGAATCTGGCAAATAAGTCGCAAGCTATATACCCCCCCAAACAATTGCTGCTCTGCCGGATTCTCGCTGACTTATAATTTAATGCTGGTATGCCTATGGAAATATTGAAGACAATCTCTTACGCAGGGACCATGGAAGTCCTCGCAGCAGTCGGAAAAGGTCCGAAACGCTTCAGCGACATCATGTTCGAGACTAAGCTGAACCCCGGTATCCTTAACCGAGTTCTCAAGACTCTGATCACTAACGGCATTTTAGACAAGTGCGCCAATGACGAAGGCTATAAGCTGACCGACAAGGGCGTTAAAGTATCACTCTACATCCTGAAGATCCTGGAAGTCTCAAATACCGAGACGCCGGAGAACCTGAAGCTGATAAAGGTTCTGACTCTCAACCTCGAGCAGGCCAGAAATTCGATATCTGCATAATGTAGGCCTGAGGGCCTACCTGCTTACCATTGTTTAGAGTACCTAACACATCGACCCACTCTTTTTATCTGACTCTGGCACATTTCCCGGTCTGGTTTCAGTCTTAAATTATCCTGATGCGATTGTCGCAATAAGCACCCGGTTTCTTCCTCGTAACTCACATCGAAAAATCTTCAGTTATGATAGCCATCAATACTTTCACCAAGCTATCAATCACAGTTAATATCTCTGACTACCATACTCAATGCATAGGAACCAACCAGTCTGTTAATAATAGCACTGGTTGGTGTTTGATGGTTGAGATAACCTATAGGGTGAACTTGAATGGCTGATCAGAAACAATTACTCGCTACGCTGGAAAAATATTTTGGGTACAAAGCCTTCAAGCCTTATCAGGAAGAGATCGTCACCGATGTTATAGAGGGCCGTGACGTCCTTGCCATCATTGCCACCGGGGGCGGGAAATCCCTCTGTTATCAGCTTCCTGCACTTTTATCCGGCGGGTTAGCCATCGTGGTATCGCCGTTGATATCCCTGATGAAAGATCAGGTCGATGCACTGCGGGCCAACGGGATTCAGGCAGCAACTCTCAATAGTTCGATGGGCTTCGATGAGGTCCGGACTATCCAGCGGGATTTGCTGGACGGGAAGATCAAGGTACTGTATATTTCTCCGGAAAAGGTCGTACAGGATGCCTTTTTGGACTTTCTGAAGAAGATCAACGTGAAGCTGATCGCCGTGGATGAGGCTCACTGTATCTCGATGTGGGGCCACCAGTTCAGGCCGGAATACCGGAAACTGGCATCCTTAAAAACGCATTTTCCAGGCGTTCCTCTCATTGCCTTGACCGCGTCTGCGATCCCTAAAGTCCGGGAAGACATCGTCAATCAGCTCAACATGTCTGCGCCGAAAAAATACATCGGCAGTTTCAACCGTCACAACCTGCACTACGAAATCCGGGATAAAAAGGACACCGTAGAGCATATCATCGCTTATATCAAAGATCATAAGGGCCAGTCGGGTATCATCTACTGCTGGCAGAGAAAAACCACCGAAGAGCTCGCTGAAAAGCTACGGAAGGCGGGCATCAGATCGCTCCCCTACCATGCCGACCTGTCCGATTCGATCCGCTCGTCAACGCAGGAAAAATTTGTGAAAGACGATACGGATGTCATCTGCGCCACCGTAGCCTTCGGGATGGGCATCGACAAGCCCGATGTCCGGTTTGTCATCCACTATGACATGCCAAAAAACCTGGAATCATACTACCAGGAGACCGGTCGGGCAGGTAGAGATGGTGAGATCAGCGACTGCATCATGTTTTATTCTGCGGCAGACGCCATGAAAATAAAAAACCTCATCGAAAAGGAATATGGCGACGAGAAGCTGAACAGCATTGCCTTCCAGAAATGGCGCGCCATGGTCGACTTCTCCGAAACTCGCCTGTGCCGGAGAAAATTCCTGTTGAACTATTTCGGGGAACAATACGATACCCCCGCCTGCGGCACCTGCGATAACTGCTGGAATCCCCGGGATACGATAGACGGTATAGAGATCGCAACAAAAATCCTGACCTGTGTATCCAATTTAAGGGGTAAATTCGGCATCAATCACATTGCAGATATTATCAGCGGTTCCACAAATAAGAAAATACTTGATTATAAGCATAACCTGAACCCTGTGTATAACCGAGGCAAACCGTATACGAAGGCTCAGTGGATCGATTTTATCAAAGAGCTGGTCCAGCTGGGGTATCTAGCCATTTCAGGGGACAAGTACCCTGTTTTAGTCTCCGGCGAAAAAAGCCTGGAGATCACCTTTGGCACGCCAGATATACAGTTAACCAAGCCTGTGATTGAACCCATCGCCGTGCCCAGGTCGGAGGATAAGTACGATGCCCGGCTATTCCAGATACTAAGAGATTTAAGAAAGAGGATTGCCGACGAAAACGGCTGGCCTCCGTATGTAGTGTTCCATGATACGGCACTAAAAGAAATGGCCCGAACTTTCCCCTGCACATTGCCCGAATTATCCAAAATTCCCGGCGTCGGCTCGAAAAAGATGGAAAACTTTGGACAAGAGTTTCTCCAGACGATCAGGGATTACGTCAAAGCCGACGGCTTCGTCACACAAGAAAAGAGCAAGAGCCTGCCTGTCGGCAATAGCTTTGTGACTCATGAGAAGAGCCATAGTCTGCCTGTTGGCAATAGCTTTGTGACCCCAGAGAAGGGCCAGAGCCGCCTTGTTAGCGATGGCGGTACTTCTTCGATCAGGGTAGAAACTAACAAAGTTTCGCCTATCGCCGTCGACGGTGCGAATCAACAACTCTTTGAAAACGCCTATCGGCTCCAACAATTAGTCTCACAGCTAAACCTGGACCTCGATAAAGCGAAAAAATCACTTGAAGAGATCGTAGAGCAGATCAAATCCGAGGGCATGACAGAAAATGATGCCTACAGGCTCGTGAAGATCGAGCGAAAGATCCGACACATCGACGCCAGGCTGTTCAGCGAAATTTTCCCCGAGGAGTTCATCGACCTGGCGACGATACCAGTCACCAAAGCCGAAAAGGTGATCAGCGGCGATGACCTTTTAAGATGTATCACGTACGATGTGAGAGAAAGTTACAAGGTCGAAAAACTTCTTGATTTTGAGGAGCAATAAATTCGACCTGCATATAACGATCTGCATATCAAGGAAATTGTTCATTTGATTCGTGAATAGCAGCCTCTCTGACCTCCCGACCTCTCTGACCTCTCACTTTAAACGTTCTCCCGGACC
>CAZJRS010000127.1:0-4206 GCA_964548585.1 uncultured Methanocella sp.
CCGCCGTGCCGTTGTGGTAAAAAAAGTCGTTGTGCCGCCGTGCCGTTGTGGTAAATTTTTTACCTGATGTTGGTAGTGCATGGCCGAACTCTTTATTATCCACCACAAAGCACTATACTTAATGTTCTCGCTGAGGAAGCTCGTACATATCGGCGGCGTGCTATTCGTGCCGCTGGCTATATACAACCAGTACCTGGCCTTTGGGATGGCCATACTCGGCATCGTCGCTTTCTTTCTGCTCGAGATGCTGAAGCGGAAACTTGATCCTAAATATTCGAAACTATTGTACCGTAACGGGGAGATGTCTGGTACCGCTATCGAGCCGCTGACGTATCTCCTGGCAATTGCATCACTATTAGCGATCTCGCTGGTGTTTGTACCCGAAGCCTGTTATGTAGGAATCATCGTGTTGACTGTAGGCGATGGTGCGGCTACCCTCGCCGGAAAGACGATTCGCGGGCCAAAGCTGCCGTTCTGCGAGAAGACGTGGTCTGGGTTGCTTACAGGGCTGATCCTCTCTGCATCGGTGGGATACCTCGTTGCCGGCCCCATTGCCATCGCCGGCGCTTTCGGCGGAATGGTCGTTGAAGCGTATTCTGGCCGGGGGGACAACAGTAGCACAGTTATGGCGGCATTCCTCTGTGCTGCTATTGCAGCGCTCGCCGGATGGTAAAATATCTATAGATCACATCACTTATTCTTAGCACATGAATAATCGCTCTACCCTGCTTATTGCTGCGAGCGTGATCCTCGTCGTGGTCAGCCTGCCGATCTGGTTCATCACGCTCATGGCCCTCATCGCAGGCCGGTCCTGGTCGATCGCGACAGGACTGGTAGGCTTGGCCCTGCTGGCTGCAGCTGCAGTCCCGATATACATGGTTTACTCGATGGCTCAGGAGAGTAAGATGAAAGAAGCCAGGGAACACAATATGGAGCGACAGGTAATGGCGGTCGCTAAAAAGAGGAACGGAGTGATTAGAGCAGCCGATCTGGTAGAAGTGGGCTTCAGAGGAGAAGACGCAGAGGCAATCCTCGATCACATGGGAAAGCAGGGGCTCTGCGACGTCAACCTTGACGCTACGAAGTACTCAGGTGTAAAGACATACATGTTCCCGCAAGAGGTCAGGATGCGGTGTAAATACTGCGGCACCCCGATAGACCTGAACCTGACAAATTGCCCGAGCTGCGGCGCACCCGTGGAGTGGGACAAGGCTCGCCCGGGAGACCTGAAAGAGGGGGTAAACAATGGTTAAAACTACAGCCCGCATACCAAGAATAACATTACTATTTCTGATGGCAGTAATCCTGGCAGCGTACCTGGTGCCGGTCGCCAGTGCGGAAGAGTACAGATGGCAGGTAAACTACCAGCATGTCACGCTGGACATCAGCCAGACCGGCAAGGTTGACATGATTTACCAGGTGGATGCAGACATCGTCAAAGGAACCTGGTACGAAGTCTGGATCCCTGCGACGAAGAGAGACATGCAGGTCTACAGTGTCAAAGATGAAACCGGCAAGAACCACGCCTTTACTCTGGATACGTCGGACATGCAGATCAAAGTCCAGGGGTTCGATCTCAAGCCCGGGGACCACGTGAACCTGCAGATCAGCTCGGCGCTGCCAGGATTTGTATACCAGTCCGATACCCAGGGATATGACATTGTATCATTCACCCCGCCCTGGTGGGACATGAGCATCCCGGACACAAGCGTGAAATATTTACTTCCCGCAGAAATAAACACCAGCGAAGTGTTCACCGGGAGCCGCCAGTATTCTGGTATTGGCACAGAAAACGGCCGCACCATGGTATACTTCAACAGCACCTCTTTAGCGAATAACCAGCAGTTCGACACCGCAGTCAGCTTCCCGGACAGCTATATGAACCCGGGAGTGGTGACGTCGAAGGATGACAGTACAGGCGGCTATGTTTCAGGCAATAGTGATACCACCGGCGGATTCCTCGCAGACTTCTGCGGGCTTTCCGGCTGTCTACCGTTTCTCGTGGTCGGCTTCATCATATTCATGATTGCCATCAGCGCTGGTAATCGTAAGCAGTATTCTTCCCCGGTCGTCAGCATGGACGGAGTAGGCATCAACAAGGACCTCGACCCCGTAGAGGCGGCGATGTTGCTGCGTATCGACCCGAGACGGATCCTCACCATGATCATGTTCGATCTCATGAAAAAAGGCAACGTGAAGCTCATCTCAACCGAGCCGGTCCGGCTTGAGCCGGTTGCCCGGAAGGACCTGAACTACTACGAAACCGCGTTCATGGATTCCATCAAGGGAGACGAACTCAACGAAGATAAGCTAGTGAACTGCTTCAAGCTGCTCGCAAAGCGAGTTGTCGATAAGACCCGCCCATTCTGCCGCAAGGACACTGAAACGTTCTACACCCAGAAAATCGAGGCAGCCTGGAATGACGTAAAAGCAGTAGAAACTCCAGAGCTTAAGCTCCAAAAGTACGATACGGCTATGCTCTGGCTCATGGCTGACGAACAATTTGCCACGAGGACCAAGGACAACCTGCGAGCTCCCGGATGGGATACGATGACAATACCATCGTACTACTGGTGGTACCCAGTCTATTTCGGGCAGCACACAACGCCTACGACGATGGGACCAGCGACAGGGCAGTCCCAAACGGGAACAATCGGCCAGCCCCAGGCAACTAATCAGACCACTTCCAGCGTTGAATCCTTCGCCAACAAGGTGAGCAACTCTGTCGAGTCAGTCTCAGCCGGGGTGGTGGGCAGCGTCGAATCGCTGCTGGGCGTTCGCAATGCGGCTAACGCACCGCCACCGGCCACCACGACACCGCACTCATCATCGTCGCCATCGTCCTGCGCCAGTTGTGCGTGTGCCTGCGTCAGTTGTGCGTGTGCCTGCGCCTGTGCAGGCGGAGGAGGGGGATGCACATGAAGACAGCTAAGATCAACGATACTAAACTTCACCTACGAGAGGAAAGCGACGGAGCGGGACTGCTGGTGATCAACGCGTCCCGGATTTTACACCTGGACCGCACCGGCACTGACTACGTCAAACACTACCTTCACTACAGCCAGCACAAGCCGCTGGTCGGCAGCACCAGAGACAACGTGGTGCTCCGCATGAGGCTGAAGTACAAGGTGAGCAAAAAGACCGCCGGACAAGACTACGACCGCCTCATGAACTCCATATGGGGCGTAGCATCAGGGAATACCTGCCCGTTCTCCAGCCTGGACATCAAAGTGAAAGAGCCGGAGTATGGCGATCTCAAGTCACCGCTGCGAGTCGACCTCGCGCTGACTTATCGCTGTAACAATAATTGCACTCACTGCTATGCCGGAGGTCCCCGACAGGTGAAGGAGCTCTCCACGGCAGAGTGGAAAAAGATCATCGGCAAGGTGCACCAGTTCGAAGTGCCCAACATCGTTTTCACGGGCGGCGAATCGCTGATGAGAGACGACCTCGAAGAGCTGATCGGCCACGCTGAGAAGATCGGCATTGTGACTGGATTGATCACCAATGGCAGGCTGCTCACCTGGGAAAGGGTTGCTTCGCTGAAGAAAGCCGGCCTGGACTATACCCAGATCACCCTTGAGTCCCCGGATAAGGCGATCCACAATGAGATGTGTAAGGCAGACTGCTTCGACGAGACAGTGGCCGGGATTAAGAACGCAGTAACAGAGGTCTTCACCACCACGAACACGACGATCACCCAGGCCAACAAAGAGACTATACTGGACCTGGTGCCGTTCTTACACAGCCTGGGCGTGAAGCGGTTCGGCCTTAATGCGATCATCAGGGCCGGCCGTGGTGTGGACGCTGATGGCGTTACCTATGAGGAATTGAAAGAGCTGCTGCCAAAGGTCATCACTCTCGCAGAGCAGCACAACATGGATTTCATCTGGTACACCCCCACCCCATACCACAAACTAAACCCGGTGGAGATGGGCATGGGAACAAAGTCTTGCAGCGCCGCCAGACTGACACTCGCAATCGAGCCCGACGGCAGCGTCATCCCCTGCCAGTCCTACTTCAAGTCGCTCGGGAATGCGGTGACTGATGAGTTCAAGGAGATATGGCAGAAGGACCTGGCAAAAAGCCTGAGGGGACACAAGTACGCGCCAGAGAAGTGCCACAAGTGCATACAATACCCATTGTGCGGCGGCGGATGTCCGCTAGAACTGGCCTGCGGGTTCTGAGGATTCAGCTATTGCACAG
>CAZJRS010000128.1:0-4148 GCA_964548585.1 uncultured Methanocella sp.
ATGTGGTGGCCCGCCGACTGGCTGACCCCCTTGTAGCCTTCGCAGTTGAAGGACAGCACCTGGATACCGTGGCGTTCCTGGGCGGCTTTAGCCACAGCGCCGATATCGTCACCGATCAGCCCTACCGGGCAGGTTGAGCAAATTGAGATTGCCCTGGGGTGGAACATGTCGACGACCTCGTCGATCATCCTGGCCAGCTTCTTTTCTCCGCCGAAAACTATGTCCGGCTCCTGCATATCGGTCGAGAAGCACAGCGTCGAGTACACGTTCTCCTTCGGAGTCGTGTCGTCCGCCCTTGCCTTGTTCCGGCGGGTTCCCCAGGCGTAGTAGGAGCAGCCGATGGGGCCGTGGACGATGTGGATCATGTCCTTGATCGGCCCTACGACTACACCTTTACATCCTGCGTAGCAGCAGCCCCGCTGGGAGATGATGCCCGGAATAGTCCTGGTATTTGCCTCGATTGTCTGGCAGGCTTCGCCGGCTTCGCCAGAGTTCTTTACTATCACATGCTTTTTCCGGTTCTTCTTCACTATATCCGGGTAAGATGCTAGCATATCCTCCAGCTTTTTTTCTGTAATTGCCATTGCACTTTCCTCCAATTACCAGATGGCAGCCTCGCCCTCTTCGCCTGTGCGAACCCGCACCGCGTCGAGCATGGGCATGATGAATATTTTGCCATCGCCTACTTTACAGTCGGTCCTGTTTGCCTGCACGATTGCCTCCACGATCCTGGGCACATCCTCGTCGTGCGCCAGTACCATGAACATACGCCTCGGAAATAGCCTGGTACCGTCAAGGAAGTCGGTGACCATCTTTTCTGTCGCACCGGACTCGGTGACATCGTCGACCGTCATGGAAAGCAGCTGTGCCTTGCGCTTCTCGATCAGCGCCGGGTCGGTGACCAGCTTGCCTCTGCCCTGGACCCTGAGAGCGGTGAACCCGGCCACGCCGGCATCGATCAATGCCTTTTTCGTGGCGCCTGTCCTGTTCATCCGTACGATTGCCATGATCTCTTTCATCGCAGTCTCTCCCTATTACAGGCCTTTCAGGCCGCTCGATATGGTGTAGGCCTCTTCCACCGGGCTGACGAAGATCTTGCCATCGCCGAACGCGCCTTTGTCACCGGTCTTCGCGGTATTCAGGATCACGTTGATGACTTTGTTCTTGTCTGCTTCTTCGATGGCGACCATGATGAGGGTCTTGGGGATCTCATCGTAGACCATGCTCCCCATCTTGATGCCCTTCTGTTTGCCCCTGCCTACGACATCGACTACAGTCGCGGCGTGGAAGCCTGCCTTCGATAGCTCTGCCAGGACTATGTCTTTCTTGTCCGGCCTTACGATTGATCTGATCAGTAACATTTGTGAACTCTCCTTCGTTTCTCCAGTTTACATCGCGTCCAGGAATCCGTGCTGCATCATCAGCTCTTCCAGCCTGTCCTGGGTCATGGGCTTCGGTATGACAAACATCTTGTTCTCGTCGATCGCTTTTGCAAGGGCCCTGTATTCGTTAGCCTGGTTTGCAGTCGGATCGAAGTCGATGACTGTCTTCTTGTTGATTTCCGCCCTCTGCACGAGATTGTCTCTCGGTACGAAGTGGATCAGCTGAGACCCGAGTTCCTCCGCGAAAGCCGTGAGCAGAGCCAGCTCGTTATCGACCTTACGGCTGTTGCAGATGATGCCTCCGAGCCTCACATCGCCGGTTGTAGCGTACTTTTTAATGCCCTTGGAGATGTTGTTGGCTGCATAGAGTGCCATCAGTTCGCCCGAGGCGACGATGTAGATCTCTTTTGCCTTTCCTTCCCTGATGGGCATCGCGAACCCACCGCACACGACGTCACCCAGCACATCGTAGAACACGTAGTCCAGGTCATCTGTGTAAGCTCCGAGCGATTCGAGGAGGTTGATGGACGTGATGATGCCACGGCCTGCGCAACCCACGCCCGGCTCCGGGCCGCCCGACTCGACACAGCGGGTCTCTCCGTACCCCGGCTTGAGGATCGCATCGAGCTCGATGTCGTCACCCTCGTCACGCAGGGTGTCCAGTACCGTCTTCTGGCACAGGCCGTGGAGCAGAAGCCTGGTAGAATCGGCTTTCGGGTCACAGCCTACGACCATGATCTTCTTGCCGGCTTCGGCCAGAGCTGCCACGGTATTCTGGGTTGTGGTCGATTTGCCTATTCCGCCTTTTCCGTAAATTGCCACTTGTCGCATTGTATAGTTCTCCTGGATCGTTTTCGATTGAATAATTGTCATTTCATCTGCAGTCCCTTCGGGGCTGGTAATATCTGGTTTCCAGCGCTGTTGCGGGGCACACATCAGCGGGCAATGGGGCGGCGGTATATTTTTGAGCCCACGTCTGCCTGGGGATGCGGCCATGACCGTAGATTTTCACACAGCGCATGGAACCTCCAGCTACTTACGGAAGCATACTTCCCACTACTACTATATAAATATTACTTATGAATTTTTATGCAAACTTTATGTCAGAAGAACATAACCGATCATAAAATTAAAAATCAAAATCGGAATACACATCTGATTTGTTTGTACATTTGCCCATGCGATCATAATATGCATAATAATCAAAACACAAGAAAATTATTTATATATAATTGCTTTAAAATTAACATTTCAAAAAACAAGAAATTCAATCAGTGCACAGGTAATATTGATATTGATCGCATCTTAAAGTACTCGGTTTTATTTTTATAAATGCTCAATATAATTCTATCGGGATGCGCTGATGATCGCATTGTCATCCAGTACCTAAGGGGATTTACATGAGCAGAACCGACTGGTTCAAACTGGCAGCTTCGCTGGCCCTGTGCTTTGCCGCAGCAATACTCGGATCGATACCGATCACATTGAATAATGGCGTGGCGTGGCAGAATACTCTGAATAAGCCATTCTTCGCACCGCCCGACTGGGTGTTCGGCCCCGTCTGGACCGTGCTTTTCATCCTCATGGCGCTGGCGCTATTCCTGGTATGGAAGTGCTGGCCAGCGGAAAAGGTAAAACTCGCAATGGGGCTGTTCGGGCTACAGCTCCTCCTGAACGTGCTATGGAATTACGTATTCTTCGGGGGGCACATGATCTTAAACGGGTTGAATCTGATCGTTTTACTGCTCGTGGCGATCGGGGCGACTACCGCTGCGTTTTACCAGGTTGACAAGCGTGCTGCATACCTGATGGTGCCTTATCTGCTGTGGGTAGGCTTTGCGACGGTACTAAACGCCGGGATATGGTGGTTGAACCGGTGAGCTCTGGATTATAATTTATGGTTCGGCTCGAGTGTCCAGGGCCAGTGTAAGCTTGCAGTCGCCTGGCCAGTATTTACTTGGGTCGTCATCCTATTCTCTCTGCCGCGAATCACAAGATAGAAATACTTCTTCTCTTATAATGACTCTATGACCACATTAGTCATTTGGTCATTGTGATTCTTATGAGTGAAATTGCATCAATAGGAATGAACGAAAGTCAACGTAGGGCAATGGACAGCTCCCTGCGAGGAATATTCCTGAAACACCAGGAACTGCGGGTCATGAAACAGATGCTACGGAAATCAGGTATAAGCCTGCAAGGGTCTGCGATCATGGATGCAGGTTGCGGATCAGGCCTGGGTACGGGGTTTATACTTGAAGCGTTCTCCCCGTCACGGCTGATCGCCTTTGACTACATGCACGAGCAGATCGCAATGGCTAAAGCCAAAAAGCTCCCGGTAGATTTTTTCGTCGGCGACATGCGCCATATAAACGTGCCTGATTCCAGCCTGGACGCGGTCTTTTCCATCCTTGTCCTGCACCACATTCCAGACTGGCAAAAAGCTGTAAAAGAGGCCGCCCGCATGCTCCGCAAGGGCGGGGTTCTGCTTGTGGAAGAGCCCCAGGAAGATACCTTCGGATGGGCGGCCTTCGAGGCGACGGCGAAGGCTGCGGGATTCGTCATTCTGCAGCGACGGTATAGCGTGCCGTTCGTGACGCGAAGCTATTTACTACAAAAAGTATAATCGACTGTATCGCAATTAATCGCATAGGTGCATAAGAAGGAAAACGAACGCTGCGCTGTGACCGAGACGAAGGTCTCTCCTGTAAACAGAACTCGTTTATGAAAAATGGGTTTTTCAAGTAGAGGCCATGAAAAATTGGT
>CAZJRS010000129.1:0-4119 GCA_964548585.1 uncultured Methanocella sp.
CACGATATGACCTTCTACTTCGTATAAGCGCTTAAAGGGTAATAACGTTTGCCGGGGCATATACCTATTATCCATGTTCATCGAAAGATTCCTATATCACACTATATCAGCCTCTTTTAACCTCCGTACCTCCTTAAACCTCCCTTTTTAAAACCCTCCTGTAACCTCGACGACCCCCTTGAACCACCTCCTTTCCTCTGGTACCTCTTTTTCCTCGGGATTATCGTGGTGTGCCTAACAGGTGAAAACGCTGAAACCCGAGTAAAGTGAGGGTCAGGAGGAAATGAGGTGGTTCAAGGAGATACACGGAGGTCAGGGAGGGTTTTAAAAAAGGAGGTTTAAGGAGGTACAGAGGTTAAAGGAGGACAACCCAATCGGACCAGTGGGAATCTTCCATTTTATTGGTTACCACTTACACGCCATCAATCCTCTCCTGGTTGATGATACAATACCGTGACTCGAACCATTATGTAGAATTACCATCAATCACGGGACAGCCTGTAAGTCAAGTTGGCGGTTTGGCGTTTTGGCCCTTTGGCGTTTTTGAAGCCAAAGTCAAGTTGGCGGTTTGGCGTTTTGGCCCTTTGGCGTTTTTGAAGCCAAAGTCAAGTTGGCGGTTTGGCGTTTTCAACTTTTTGAAGTACCCCCGAGCAAGTACTAGTAGATTATGCAGGGGAATACTGGAAATCTATGTGGCACAGGCACAGCGCAGCGATCGTTTTCCCCACATGCATAGATACAACCTGTTTTTCACCACATTTTCGATTCCGCCGATCCGGTGAAATCAGCTACCGACAGTGAGCCCCACAGCTTTAGTCGTGGACCCGTCTTCGGGCAGGAAGAACACGTACATCGGCCCTGCACCGCCGCAAGTCAGGCGCTCCACTACATCAGCTGCCACTTCGAGCTGGAAGCCGATGGCGACGTTGTCTGCGGAGGAACCATATACGGCACTTACTCGGGCTTTGCCATCTACGGTGTTGAAGAAAGCCCTGCCGAGGTCCATCCTGCCGCTTTCGACCAGTGCGCGCAAAGCATCGACGGACAGCGAATCGGTCTTTGCAAGCAAGTACTGGCCGATGCGAGCGTCCTCCTGGACCGAGATATCAGAAGGCTGGCGTACGAAGGAGACGGGTGTGCCCCAGGTGCGGGCTTGAAGGGACATGGCAATGATACCGGTCATGTGGCTGTCAGCCAGCGGGCCTAACGTAGGCCTGGCGAGGTAGGAGATCACGATTTGTCTCACGAATCCATCGCTTAAAAACGATTCAGTGATGTCGTACGGCACGGTGAGGTCGACGGTCTCCGGCCTGATGGTGTTGAAGTAGATCTCGTCCACCATATAGGCGATCGTCTGGTCGGCAAGCACGTTGCCATCGCCGATCATTTCCACCCCGTCATCCAGTTCGAAGAGATCACAGGTCTTTTCGAGCATGGGATATCTGGACCTGACAAACGCCTTCATATCCCCCGCCTTCAGGTAAGCCTGTCGGGTGGGGTAAGCGCGGCAGGCATAGGGCCGGGCATCGTGCAGGGAACATAGCTTCCCGCATAAAAACGGGCAGTGTTGCTCAACAGTACGGAGATACAGGTGAAGTTCGGGGTTAAGTGAAGTGGTCTCGATCGCGCAGTACCGGTTGAAGAAGTCGACAGGGTACATTTTCAGGTGTTCTGCCAGGTGGAACAGTTCGTACGACGTCAACTGGATAAGGTCCTGGTTGGCACAGCATTGGCCGCACATTACACACTTGAATTCTCTGATTTCACTCATGATCTACCACTGCACCGATATCATGCCAGTCTTAAAATAGTTTCGTAGGGAGGGTGCAGATGGAATCGCCGAAGTAACTGTGTACATGATACCCGGCCACATTGAAAAGGGACGATGGTGGCTACGGGTTAATGATCTCCCACGCCTTTTCGATGACAGCGCACTTCTCGTCAGGCGAAAACGGAAAGTCGTCAAGTTCCCGGGCAACTTTTACCGCGTCTTCCCGCAACTCCTCCATCGAGATATTCAACACCCCGTTGACCGCGGAATCCGTCCGGTACTGGATGATCTGCTGGATCCGGGATACAAGCTGGATCATCGCTGTCTGCGTGGTATCTTCACCGTGCCTGGTTATGACGGCTGCGAAGTCCATGATTAAGTGGAGGGGTCATGGAATTAAATGAGTAATCTGGTAAAAACGCGGGGAAGGCTGCGCTGGGCTCACCGGAGCCCAGCGTCTTATTGGGACTGTGAACTGAAAATGTAAAAGAAAAAGACCTTAGATCTCATTTCATGAGCTGCATGAGGCAAGCCTCATTGTACTCGTC
The DNA here is from genome assembly GCA_964548585.1 of uncultured Methanocella sp. Classification (GTDB taxonomy): domain Archaea; phylum Halobacteriota; class Methanocellia; order Methanocellales; family Methanocellaceae; genus Methanocella_A. The sequence goes on from CAZJRS010000129.1 coordinate 2,320, forward strand.
AGGATGACAGATTGCGCAGGAGTGCTTTTCGGACCAGCGTTTGTATCGCTTGACCTCGCGGCCGCAGTTCGCGCACTGGTAAACGGTGATCTTGGGCTTGATGTGCGCCCGGAACTCGTGTAATGGCATTGTGACCTGATCTTTTGCCACTTTGACAAGTATGGTTGCGTCGGAGTTTTCCCCGCAGTCGCAATACTGGACTGTGCTGAAGGGACGGTAGGTAGAGTAGTTCTGCCCGCAGGCGCGGCACCTGTAGTGGCATTTTTCACGGTCCACGAACAGGTCGTTAGTCCGGGCTGTGGGAGATACACACATCATATCGCATGCACTTCGGAAGTTTGCGCCACGGTGGCCTCTTTCACCATAAAAGTGAAACGCGTAGATATGGGCGATTTCGTGCTTCAGCACCTCGTCCAGCACTTCCCACCCGTACTTGTCCAGATACCGGTAGGAAAGCACGATACCCAGCGGGTTGCTGTGGGCATAGCCGATCCGGCTAAGTAGCCGATCGCTGATCCGGAGCATGATGTCCGGAATCCGGTTATCAAAGTAGGTCTCGTTGATGTGTTCGAACCGTTCGCGTGTATCGTTTAGATATCCGTTCATGATTTCCATTCTCAAAGCCTGATCGTATTCCATCCACTCACCTGTCTATGGTAAAGCGCATTGTATTTCCTGGGGCCTTCGAGCCTGGACGGCTCGAGACGATCAATGATAGTGATTAATGTCTGATTGGTGCAGATCGTCCCCACACAAAATCTCAATAATTCAGTATGTTTTATTAACTTTGTCGTTTTTGCTTGCTTTAATATAAAATCGGCTATTTTCTTCACTCTTATAGAAAAAATCTTCCAAAATAGGTTGCTATCTTATATATCATGAATCCGGGTGAAGCATTTTGCTTTTATATGCCGTAAACGCTTGCTAATCAAGCAAATGACTACAGGTGTGAGGTAGTCATAGCCCGCAAAACCGCTTCCCGGCCTTTCAAGATCAACCGGTAATCATCCAGTTCAAGGATCATTCGTGGCTGCCCGGCGAGCATCGAAAGGTCGAGGATGCCGTCGCCGGGACAGAGATGCTGATCTCGCTCCCCGTGATTATCATGGACATGGAGGTAAGATATGCCAGGGAGCTTCAGGAACTCTTCGGGGCTTTTGCAGAGTATAGCGTGCCCGATATCGATGGTAACACCACAGCGACAGTGCGATCGAAAGTCAGAGAGCTCGACAGGCGTATTGCATAAGTATTGCTTAGACACAGGCATATTCTCGATTGAAAGGGCGACACCAGCGGATCTGGCATAGTCGGACGCCTCGCCTAGCACCTGCTTTGCGTACTCGATACAAATCGGTCGGACGATTTCCTTATGGACGACCCCCGGGTGCGTCGTCACATATTTCGCACCGGACACGGCCGCCATATCCAGAGTTTCCCGGGTCTGCCGCAAGGTCTCCTCACGTATTCCCGGGTTCACACTCGCAGGGTTCAGGTCGATGGTGGGAGCGTGCAGATAAACTTCCAGACCACTGTCAGCCGTATTATCGCGGATGCTGCATGGATCAGCATGTCTCGGCCACTGCGGCCCTTCACAGAGGATCTCGATGGCTCCGAACCCATCGGATCTGGCTGCTTGAACCCATTCTTCGGGAGACTTCCAAAAGAGGGAGAGAGTAGAAAAACCGATCCGGGTTTCTTGCATGGTAGTATTTTCGATGAGGGACGATAAAATCGTTTGGGTGACGCCACGGAGATCAAACGCTAAGCCGCTAAGCCGCAAAGAGTTCAGGGAGGGCGAGA
>CAZJRS010000130.1:0-3895 GCA_964548585.1 uncultured Methanocella sp.
CCCCTCACCTTCCTCCTCTCCGATCTCCTGACCTCACTGACCTCCCCCTGAAAAAAGTCTCTGCGATCTCCCGGGAACTCACAAACCTCCAACCTCCGGGAACTCCCAGACCTCCTTACGCCGAAATTCCCGTAATGATCATCTTAACAGACATCAGACAGAATTCACAGAAAAATTGAGACACATCCTTTACACCCAGAATCAGCCAAGCCATGTATATTAAAAAGCGTTTGGCGTTTTGGCGTTTTGGCCCTTTGGCGTTTTTGAAGCCTAACCATAATTGGCGTTTTTCGAGACTGAATCTTGCAGGCAGGTTTAGCGTTTTCAATTTTTTAAACTATCTCAGAGTAAGCACTATTAGATTATGCACGGGGATACTGGTGATCTGTGAAATCTGTGTTCAGGCACAGCGCAGCGATCGTGTTCCTTCACGGTACAGGGGCAAACTTTTATTCAATATCATTAGCTATCGCTTTATTTGACTTCACCTTGTATCGTGATCGTCTTCTCACTAAGCGGGATCTTTTTCGCCGATCGTTCCAGCGCGCGGTCCACCACAGAGCGCACACCGCCGCAGCAAGGGACTTCCATTCGGGCAACGGTGATCGATTTGATCTGGTGTCTTGTGAAGATCTCCGCGAGCTTTGTGACGTATCCTTCAATGTCCGAATCCAGTTTTGGGCAGAAGATGATCAGAATCTTATCACGGAGAAGATCTGCGTGAAATCCCGCGTAGGTGAACGGGACGCAGTCTGCCGAGATCAGTAAGTCGGCGTGGTCAAAATAGGGGGCTGCCGGATTCAGGAGTTTGAGCTGTACCGGCCACTGTCGAAGCTCGGAATCGGCTTTTTCAGATGGCGGCCGGCCAAGAGCAGAGCTATTTCTGGGTATGCTCCTTGCCGTCGATCCCGGGCAGGCTCCCTCGGGCGGTGCGTGAAGCGGCAGGCCACCTGTGTGTACGGTACCGGGAATTTTAATTTTGTGCTCCTTCAGGTACTCAATCGCTTCATCATGCAAATTCGTCTGGCCATGGCAGGCAAGGTGTTCGAGATGCGCTTTAATCACGGGTGCGCCTTGTCGCACGATGTTCTCTATTACGATCTTTTCATCGTATGGGGCGGCTTCACGCTCAATGACACTGATCGCACCCTCGGGGCAGGTTCCGATGCATGCGCCCAGGCCATCGCAGAACAGGTCGCTGATAAGCCGCGCTTTACCATCGATGAGCTGAATGGCTCCCTCAGGACAGTCCGGGATGCACTGCCCGCATCCGGTGCATTTATTTTCGTCGATGCTGATGATCTTCCGCTTCATATATTCGTCCATTTAATTTCGTATGGTTACGAACTTAAAAAAGTTTCTGGTTGTACGTTTAGATTCAGCTCACCTTCTTAAGCTATTTATACTCGTCCTGCCATTTTCACGTCTATGCCCAAATACGCGGTGGTTGTCTGTCCGGATTGCCGTAACCCGTTTATCATCGAGCCTGGTCCGAAAACAGTCTCATGTCGCAGTTGTAACAAAAGGCAGGAAGCTGCGAAGTTACGGGTCTTTATGGCGACGGATGACTTCAAAGACGCCCAGCTGATGAGAGGCTCGATCAACGCCCGCATATGTGGTGACCCTACTTTTGACGAAGGAGTAGCCTGTGGAGCCTTAGATAAAGAGGTTGCCATCGACATCGAAGACGAGAGGTTTACCGAGGATAAGCGGCAAGTCGACGAATTGATGAAAGAAGAAGCCCGGCAGACCCGAACAAGGGGACAGCAGGCAATACTAACCGAGACCTTCGAAGATCTCAGCGTTCGAGGCGACGTGGCGATCGACGAATACTGGGCGATCGTATCATCTGAGGGCATAGCCCGGAAAAAGTTCGATACATGGATCGATAAAATGCTGGAAACCGGGGTCGCTTATTCACCAAGGCACGGATACCTGCATAAAGGATAGAAAAAATTATCCTCTGCTACGTAGCATCAATCAGGTAACAGAGGTACTTGCTTATTCTCCTTAATGGTCGGCTAATTTTTTATCTTCGGCTCCATTCATCTTCAGCACTTTATATGCCCAGGTCATCGTGATCGGCGTTACTACGGTCGTCACTACGACCATTAATACGACAGCTGAGAATACATCGTTGGAAAATACTCCAGAAGTAGCACCCATGCCAGCTACGATCAGACCAACTTCACCCCGTGACATCATTCCCAGGCCTATGATGATCGACTGTTTCACGTTTTTAGTCATAACCAAGGCAGGAATACCACAACCCACGATCTTTCCAAGCATGGCCAGCACGATCAGTATGGCGGCAAATACTAACGAATTAACGGTAAGCTTGCTGAGGTCGACCAGCGTTCCGATGACCACAAAAAAGAGCGGTGCCATGAGAAAGTTGATCTTTTCGGTCATTTCCTGAATGGTAGACAATATCTTGGTTTCTGCCACAGACATACCAGCAGCAAACGCGCCAAGTATGGGGGCAAGACCGGCGATACCAGCTACATACGCGAATCCGAAGCACATGGCAAGGATGGATGCTTCCTGAGCTCCGTCACATTTTATAACACAATGTGCACCATTCTTGTGCGGTGCTCGTACTTCGCCAAGATCGGTATATGTGACACACTGTTTTCTCGGGCATATCCAGTTGATCGCCCGGGAGACGACAAATACGCCAAACAAGGTCATGACTATCCAGAACCCCACTGATATCAGCGTAGTCTCTGCGATAGCAACGACGTCGACCGAGCCACTCTTGACAAGACCCAGAACTATCGCCAGCACAATCAGACCCAGCACATCGTCGATCACTGCAGCACCTATCAATATGCCGCTTTCCGGAGTCTTGGACTTACCGATGTCTTTCAACACCTTTGCGGTTATGGCTATGCTAGTTGCCGTTAAAGCAGCACCTACCAATAATGCCTCGTTCTGAGGATAGCCCCAGAGAATCACCAAGCCATAGCCAAGGATAAACGGTACGACCACGCCACCTACCGCTACGATCATGGCCACTATACCGCTTTTAGCGAAATTTGCAAACCTGGTTTCCAGACCAACCAGGAACAAGAGAAGTACTGCTCCAAGCTGGGCGAAGACGTAGACGGCATCGTTTATGTTGATGAGCTGTACGTTGAATAGATAGATACCACCCAGTAGTGTCGGTGCTAGTAATACACCGGCCAACAATTCGCCTACGACTGGTGCGATCTTTAGGCGACGGGCGATCTCGCCGCCGATCTTAGCGGCAAAAATCAGTAAACAAAGTGTCAACAATGTCTCAAGTACGAACTTTTCGCCTTCCATCCCAATAAACCATCCAGTAGATGCCTGAAGCTTATCCAAGATCATATTTAAGCCTTATCTATAAAGTTGATCATCATAAGCTGAAAAAAACGCAAGGGATAAATGGGATGAAAAAATCAGGTTAAGGGGTCTAATCCCTCAACCTGCTTATTTGAGTATTACGAATACCGGTTGAAAAAGTATTAACTGGTATATTCACACATTCTTTCTCATCGAAGAGTCGACCCGGTTGCCGCTGTTTGCCCAGGCTTCGAATCCGCCATTCAGCGTCATTACGTTCTTGAAGCCTATATCCATAAGCTTTTTAGAAGCATCGCCTGACAGCCTGTCGGCCATTTCGGGCGATGCTTCCGCCTGCCCTGGGCCATAAACGCAGATCTCCAGGTTCTTGTCGAAATCTTTGGCCATCGACATGAGTTCCCCGTCGAACATGTTACAAGACCCGGGAATATGACCCTTATCATAAGCCTCGACTTCCCTGGCATCCATCAGCATAAAAGCCCTGTCTTTTTTCTTCAGCTTCATTTTAAGATCGTTTATGTTTATGGATCGAATCTTTTGCTCGTACACTTATAACACCGTCATA
>CAZJRS010000131.1:0-3775 GCA_964548585.1 uncultured Methanocella sp.
GAGTCCAATAAAAAACATAAGAATATTTTTGAGAAGATCGGCGACGCGTTCAAGTGAGGACGCTTCGCATTATATTTTTACCAGAAATATTCAGACAGCTGCTGTATTCGAATATTACTTCGTGACTTCTTCGGTGATCTTGATATAAGCTTCATATACTCACCGGCCTATCAGTGATTAATCAATCTATGGGTCTGCGCGGGCTCTATACAGGGGAGCGAAGTATGAAGAAGCTGATTGTCTGTTTGCTAACGATGCTGTTACTTGCAGGGATGATTATCCTGATCGCCAGTGTCGGTACTGCTGAAGCCCGGATGGAGTCCCTTTCGACGAGCCTCTACTATGGGGGCACCGCGATAGACGATAACGGCACACTATGGGCCTGGGGCAACTGCGTTAACCCGAGCATGCCTCATGTGGTGGCCGGTATTACGAACGCCTCGAAGGCCTCCGGGGGCAGGTCCCCCACCGCAGTGGTGAAAAGCGACGGAACTGTGTGGATGCTCGACTACATGCCCTGTGGGAGTGTACCGGAGGAATACTACGAGTTGAGTTCTCCCACCCCGCTGGCCAACGTGAGTGGTGTCGTGGACGTCACTTTCAGTGGTGAACTGTGTCTGCTACTAAAGTCCGATGGGACGATGTGGCAGTACCGCTTCGACCAGGGGCAATCTGTCTACATGGGCATAGACAACGTAAAGCAGATTTCTGCGGCAGATCATAACTGGGCTCTGGTCAAGAACGATGGCACGGTCATGACGACCGGCCTGAATAACTACGGCCAGCTAGGCAGAGGCACGGTATCGACCAGCCAGGGCGAGCACAATCAGATATCGGCGGATGACTTAACACTCACTGTCGACAAGCTGAACGATGTCAGGATGATCGCCGTCGGGTCTGAATATGCTATGGCTTTGAAAGCCGATGGCACAGTCTGGACGTGGGGAAGGAACGTCGAGGGTCAGCTAGGCGACGGGCAGACGGATGACACCGAGCCTTACCGTAGCTACCCACAGCAGGTTCCCGGTCTCTCAAATATCACCTCCATTGCGGCTGGCTCCTGGTCAGCGTACGCCCTTCGGGACGATGGCACGGTGTGGGCCTGGGGCGACAACAGGTACTATGGCATGCTTGGCGACGGCACATTCGTCTCCAGGAACCGGCCGGTCAGAGTCTGTAACCTCTCAGGCATCGTCGAGATATCTGCTTCCGAACTCACCGCACTGGCCATCGATACGTCGGGCAACGTGTGGGCCTGGGGTCACGACGAGTACGGTGAGCTGGGCGATGGCGGCCTGATTGATTATTCTCCTGTTCCAGTCAAGATTGACTTTGGCCATCCTCTGGCAGGAACTGTCGTCAAGCCCGACTGGATGGTCCCTGAGCGTCCTGCAGTAGTCAGCGATGATAAGGGCCAGGCTGCGGCCTCAGGTAACGGGGGCGACCTGAAATACCTGACTACGTCGGGCGACGGGACCATCTACGCCTTTTATCCGCACAAGCTGGAGGCCTACGCGCCAGACGGTGACCTCAAGTGGAGCTTGCCGATCGTCGGCAGGTGGATGTACGGCGACGAATATGAGGTCGTAACTGACATGGATGGGACCGGGTACGGGACAATGTGGGAAACTCCGAAGCCGGTCTTCGACACTGACGACGGCTACCTTTACCTGTATACACTCGAAGGCCTTTCCGACGACGATTCGGTCACTGTGGATCGCTGGGATGGTACGGACCCGACGAAAGCGCACAGCGAAAGCATAGAGAAAGCGCTCATGGCCATAGCGCCGGACGGTATGGTCTCCTGGACCTACCGGGTGACGGACAACGTCGGCGTAGAGGACAAGGCAAGCGTCAGAGTTGCCGGCGACCGGGTATACTTCTTCCACTGCTACAACGAAACTGTGCTGGATAAGTCCGGCAAGGTACTCTTCAACCTGGCGGATGTCTCGGACCCGGCGGCTATAGGCGACGACGGCACGATCTATGTCTTGCCTGCCACCTGGCAGAATAACCCCATCTTACTGCAGAATCCTCCTCTCTTCGTGGACTTGACAAGTGGCGCGATCGCCGATTACCGGAACCCTGGCCACATTCTTGAAGCTTACGGAAAAAATGGCCGACTGCTTTGGAGCAAGGACCTCGGCGATAACGCACAGCGTTCCTACATGGTGCCCGATGCGAGGCGCCTGTGCGGAAGCCTGCCTTTGTACTGTAACGAGAGCATCTACGTGCCCACGTTCGAATGTATCACCGCTCTGGATTTAAGTGGAAACGTGAAATGGACGAGCAAGTTCCCCGAATCAGGAAAGATATTACTGTTCGATTTGATGCCTATGGATGCCCGGGGTAATCTCTACTACGAGATCTTTGATCGGGCCGTTCTGACCCGTTTGCTCATCATCGGGCCCGACGGAGGTCAGACTACTGTAGTTGAGGCCGACAGCGGCAACATTCGCACGGCGTTCGACGGTGTCCTATATACAGTCGTCCCGGTCCGGGCTTCGGACCCCGGCTCCTGCCTCGGGACTGTAACGGTCCGGGCTTTCGAGGCAAAACGTGGCACCTACCTGTGGAACTATACCCTTCCCGTCAACGAGACTCACACAGTGCTGCTGACGAGTGAAAACGCGGGACTATTCTTCCACGATACCATGGTTTTCCATCCTGCGACACAGGATAATGGATACACCTGGGCAAACGTCATCCCCTCGGGCGATCTTGTCTACGTGGACTTCCGGGCGGCCATCTACGACAGTCCTGTGGTTCCCGGCCGGACGAACATCACCTACGCCAGCGCCTTGTACGCGATCAACAAGACATCCGGGCTGGTACTAGAGCAGCCGCTCAACTCGTTCACGCAGGCGGTGGCGGCCAATAACAGCACAGTATACTACGTCGCCCAGGATGGCAAGCTGAACATAGCAGGGGTCCTCGCAGGGACCGCGGCAGGGGTCGTGGTCATCGCATCAGCCATTCTGTTCGGGAAATTTTTTCTCCTGGGAGCGATCGCGAGGGCGAAGTCCAGACTCGGCCACAACGAGAATCGGGACCGTGTGCTCCGGTTTGTAATCGACTATCCCGGAGCAACTCTCAGTGAGATATCTCGGCAAGGCGACATAAACATGGGCACGGCCCGGTATCACATACTGATCCTGGGGCTGAACCACAAGGTGAGGGTATTTAAGGAGGGGAAGTTCATCCGGTACTTCCCCAACTCTAATTTGTACAGCCCGGAGGAGCAGCTAATCATAGCGCTGCTGAGGCGTGATCCGGTGAGAGGCATCGTGCAAGCCCTGATGAACTCCGCGATGTTGACAAACTCGGACCTGTCCTGCAGGGTAGGGCAGTCAGAGAGCTCGGTGAACGAAACCCTGAAGCTGCTGTGTAACAAGGGCATTACGAGGAAAGAAAAGAGTCCAGACGGCCGTATCCTGTATTCGGTACACCCGGCTATGGCAAAAGTCCTGGATAAGCTGGACAAGCGGCTTGAGTTCCACAGCCTGAAGCTTTAAATCATTCAAGCACTTACTTCACTCTTTTGATAAGTGCCACGAAGCGTAATGACAAGACTGTCGGACTTCTTAATGTGAATTAGCTATTTATCGAATCGGCGCATATTTTTTTAAGCTACAAGCCTGTGGGTTTGTCAGGTAGCGAAGGTGATCACATATGCCAACCCGTGAAGAGATGCTCGAACACGCCAATCAGAACATCAATGCAATCATCGCCAAGATGCTCGCCGATGAAGAAACGCTGGAGAACGATGTCAGGA
>CAZJRS010000132.1:0-3091 GCA_964548585.1 uncultured Methanocella sp.
GGCACAGGCACAGCGCAGCGATCGTTTACCTTCCCGGGCTTATACGCAACATCTACTACCGATCCAATAAACCGGGGTTGTCCGGACATTGAATTGATAAAGAAAAGCTAAAAAAAAATAACACTTGTTTATCCTCGTCGGTCATATCGGTAAACAGCAGCTCCAACATCTGAAACACTGATCAGGAGCCGATTTTCTGGTAAACCTGGGCCAGCGGCGCACCCTGGACTGTAGCTTCGTATACCAGCGAATAGCCTGGATCGACGAACGTCACGTTGAAATCTTCCTGCATCTTCTGGTTGATGATCACGTAGTCCGGCACGATTGGCATGGTACTTCCATCCCCCATGGGCATCAATAGCGGCTCCCGGGAAAAGGCATAGGTCTTGTTGGTGCCGCCAATATCGTTCAGCCAGGGGTACACGTATTGCTGGTCGTGCGTGAACGCCAGCGTATTGGTGGGGTCTTCCGGCAGGGTTAGCATCAGGACCTGGGCATTCGAAGGTGCCGTGCTACCGATCCAGTTCATGCACTCCTTGATTCCCTCACCCCACCAGCCGATCTTGAACAGCCGGTGCTCCTGCACGTTCTTTGGGCCGCCCGTCAGCCCGTTATAGTAGTCCAGGTAGTAGGGATAAACAGACCACGCGGTGATGAGCAGATAAATCGCGGTCACTGCCGTCAGCGTCAGCAGTACTTTACTCCAGTCCATGTTCCCCAGCCGGGCCCCGGCTACCTTACTGATCCACACGGCTGCCCGGGCAAGGCCCAGAGCACAGAGCAGTGCTACGGCCGGGTAAATGATGAAGATGTACCGGATTCCGTCCTGGATGAAGCTGGAAAACCCGTAGGCGAACGGAACCACAAACCACAGCAGCAGGGCCGCCTTAAACGGGTCCCGCGATCTTATCCCGTCCACAATGCCGATAGCCAGCGGTATAAAGAGCAGCAGCGGAAGAGTCACCAGGAAGTAAACCGGGTAGTAGTAAAGAGGCGGAGTTACCTTGACACCCAGGAAATACTCGCTCATAGGGGCAGACCAGTGGGCCAGGGATTGCTGCAGGTGAGCGATCGGGTTCGACCAGAGATACGGCCAGAACACGAAGAACATGATGACCGCCAGGCCCAGGAAGATGAGCACCGACTTGACGGGCACCAGTGTGCCGAGGTTTGCCCGGATCGTCGTCAGGTCCAGCCGGCCTTCTCGGGCCTTGAGCTGGCTCAGCCTGTAGATCAGGTAAAACAGACCAAGGACTGGCAGGATCAGCGCACCGTTGTACTTGGTACTCATAACCAGCCCGAATGCGACCGCTGAAGCAAGGAACAGGTTCCTGCTCTCGTTCTTCAAGGCCAGCAGGTACAGGTAGACAGTCAAGGTGACGAAGAAGGCCAGAGGAGACTCCAGCGCAGCGATCTGCGTATGAGCGATAAACGTAGGCAGTAGCGCCAGGATGACAGCCGCAGCGAAGCCTGTATTCCGGTCCAGGAAGTCCCTTCCGATGAGATACACCAGCACACAGGTCAGCACACCCATAATCAAGCTGGCCAGCTTGGCGACCGGGAAAACATCCTCAGTGTGCGCCGGACCGTTCACCAGGTAAGATGCCGCCCCATAAATGTATTTACTGATGGGAGGGTGCTCCAGGTTCTTCGCCCAGTTCTCAGAACCAAAATTCAGGTGGAGCAGGTCGTCAACATAGTAGACGCCAATCAGGCTATAGATAGGTTCATCAGAGGTGATCCCGTTGTCATTCAGGCTCACGTAGCGGATAGAGAATGCCAGGAGAACGATGATGGCGATGAAGATCAGATCGTTTTTCCACGACTTACGTCGAGTGATATTGAGGGAAGAAGACTGTCTGGCGGATTTTCCTTTACGCTGGGTCTTGCTCATTGACATTCAGATAAAGCTGATATTTAATAAAGATTCGTATAGGTTGCGAGGGTTGGCTGGCTCCACAGTTCCCAGGCTTTGAGCCAACGCGAAGCCTGTTCCACCTTAAGTCGGGCAGTCACGTTTATCCTGTAGTTAGGGCTGCTCCAGATAATGCCATCTGCCGCCAGTAACTTATCAAGTTACAAAAATTTAATAATGCCTGCTATGCTACGTGATAGATCAGGCGCAAGTATGAGCAGCCGGTAAAAAAGGCTGCAGGATCAGGAGATGGAATCTATTACCAGCATTTCAGTCAAAGAGATCGGAGAAAAACTCTCGATAGCGGGCAGGCTTAAATCTCAGCCACTGTGTGTATATGGCTCGGAAACGATCCCGGAGGGAGGAAAGCCAGCCACTTCCGTCGACCGGTGCCTGGCAAAGGCGATAGCTGCGGCCTCGTTATGCGGCAATATGGAGCCCCTCTACTTTGGCAAAGGCGCGATCACAGGATGCTGTCCCGGTGGCACCGGGTGGACGGGCTATGGACGTGTTCCCCCCATGATCGATTTCTTCGTGTCCACCGGGTCTCCGACCTTCAGGAACGGCGAGGCGGAATACCTGAAGGCAAGTCCCGAGATCGTCAGGAAGTCGAAGGAGGCCGTAGGCACCATTACGCCTCCGGGAACCTATACGGTAATCCGGCAATGCGCCGACATGGACAGCGACCCTGGCGTCAGATCAGTCCTGTGCTTCGGCGACAGCGAGCAGATACGCAACCTGTGCGCCCTGATACACTTCAGGAGCACGGACCCGTTCAGCCCCGTACTGGCCGCCTGGGGCCCGACCTGCGCATCATGGATTACGTACCCGTCCGGAATGGCGGAAAAAGCACCGGCGGGCTCTGCATACCTGGGACCCATGGACCCTACTGGCAATCAATGGTTCCCGGAAAACCTGATGGGCCTTGGCATTCCGATAAAGCTGGCCATCGCCATGTGCGAAGACATGGAAGGCTCTTTCATCATACGCAGGCCTCACGTGGCCTACCCAGATGTGAGAGAGGATCTTTGTAAGCTACCTTGAAACGACTACCACTACACCGCATCATGCTATTAGTGTCAATCATGTCAGATGGTCGGATGACCTCACGAGACATACGAGAGAGAGCATATTTTGACTTAGCTCCGATACCCCGAGATTACCCCCGGATGATTT
>CAZJRS010000133.1:0-2716 GCA_964548585.1 uncultured Methanocella sp.
GAGCCTTAGCAGCGCCTCCAGCCGGGCTTCTTCCAGTCTCAGCGCATCCTCAGTCAGCTTGTGCCGGCTCATGTCTTTGACGGTCATGACGACAACCGGTACGTCATTCAGAGTCTTCGCGTAGAATGACAGCTCTGCGTAAAACCAGGATTCTCCCGCCAGTCGCTGTATCGCGGTGTCGAAGCTCACTTCCCCGCGGGCCGTTGTGGCTTGTTTGAAAAACTGTAACCACCGGATTCGATGGTCAGATCCGGCAAGGTCACCCACACTAAGGTGTCGGACATGCTCGCCAGATACCCCGTACATATGCTGCAGTGTCCTGTTCGAATAGATCACCGACCCATCAAGGCTTAACAGGGCAATGCCATCCGGCACGCCATCCAGGATATCCAGCGCGGACAACTCAATCTCGCCAGGTGGTGTAGACACGACAATTCCAGAAAAAATCGATTCTCAACGTATTTATTATTTATGTAGCTTATTATTTATGTAGCCGATCCGTGGCTTGAGACAGCTCCTGGAGCATCGGGCTGATATGTCCGGGGATCGCGGTCAGAATCAGGACAAAGCGGTGTTCTGTAGCCTAATCGCCATGGGCGCGGCCCAATACTTATACCGGTCCCCTAAATATTACACCAGCATCATGAAAAGGAGCTTTTTAGAGGAATCTCCGCTAAAACCATACAATTATACATATTAAATAAATCCTTGAGGACCAAAAGATATATATTCCCAGCCCCGATTACTACCTCTGCTTAATATGTACATATAACGACTATGTGTATATTCTGGCGTAGTGTATAAACTATAGAGGTATTAATGCAGGAAGATATCGACAAGTGGCTAAAAGAGCTCAAAAAGGGGAGCACCAAACTATCCATATTGTCGCTGCTCCGGTCCGGTGACAAGTACGGCTACGAGCTGATCCACGAGCTGGAGGTGCGTAGCGGTGGCATTATTGTGATCAAGGAAAGCAATGCTTACCCGGCACTTCATTCGATGGAGAGCGACGGGCTGGTAGATAGCTACTGGAAGGAAACAGGTGAAGGCATACCGCCTCGTAAGTACTACAAGATCACACCCAGAGGAAGCGAGTTTCTCAGCGGGATGATCAGGGAGTGGAAGCGGTACGTAAAAGCCATGGACGACATCTGGGGGGATGGCAGTGGAAATCAATAAGGAAGCGAAGGCGAGGCTCGACAACCGGGTCGCCCGCATCATCGGGGATATCGACGTATACGATTCGGATAAACAGGAGATCGTCCGCGAGCTGAATTCCCATTTCTACGACGCATCCATGACGCGTGCGCAGGCACGGGGCTCAGGAGTCATAGAAAAAGACGACGTAGAGGCCGTACTGGCCGACTCCGAGGACCCGAAGGAAATCGCTGCGGGCTACATGAAATCGTATGTCAGTTCGCTGTTCAGGGCCGGCATCGTAAGCCGGACGGCGGCTTTCATCATAGACATGATCATCGTTGGACTGACCATCGGAGTTGTCATCGCGCTTCTGACTCTCCCCTTACTGCCATTCTTCCCGGGGTCGATCAATGTCGATACCATCCACGAACACGAGTACAACCTGTCCTTCAATAGTGATCTGGCCGGCATGGTATTCTCCGGGCTCTGGGCACTGGGCATACTCGTGACTTCGATCGTCTACTTCGTGGTGCTGGAAGGCCGGTTCGGGTATACGCCCGGCAAATGGCTGCTCAAGCTGCGCGTGCTGAAGGATGACGGTACCAGGATCGGCTACGTCGATTCGCTCCTGCGCAACCTGCCGAAGCTGATAGGCAGCTTCTCGCTCCTCGCGCTGGACGCCCTGCTGATGGTCATCCTGTTCAGGAAGGACCGCCAGCGTGGCTTCGATAAGATCGCCAGGACCATCGTGGTACATAAGAACAAAAAGGAGGAAAAGTAATGGCAACAGTCGTCGATCTCACCGGCGTCCGCAAGTCCTACGTGATGGGTAAGACCCAGCTCGAGGTACTCAAAGGCGTCGACGTACGCATCGACCGTGGCGAGTTCGTCAGCATCATGGGCCCTTCCGGTTCCGGCAAGTCGACCCTGATGAACCTGATCGGGCTCCTCGACCGCCCGTCAATGGGCGAGATCGCGATCAACGGGAAGCCGATAAGCCCGCTTAACGATGTGGAGCTGTCCACACTGCGGGGTAAAGAGATCGGTTTTATCTTCCAGTCGTTCAACCTGGTCAACAGGCTGAGCGCGCTGAAGAACGTTGAACTTCCGATGATCTTCCAGGAAACCCGAAAGCAGAAGCGCACTGAAGTTGCAAAGAAAATCCTGGACGAAGTAGGCCTGTCCGAACGTATGACCCATAAGCCCAACGAGCTTTCTGGCGGCCAGAGACAGCGTGTAGCTATCGCCAGGGCACTGGTCAACGATCCGGCGATCCTGCTCGCGGACGAGCCTACGGGAAACCTGGATACCAAGACCGGCGAGGAGATCATGCAGCTGTTCCTGGACCTCAACAAAAAGGGCAGGACCATCGTAATGGTTACCCACGAGCCTGATTTGGCCGAGTACGGCGACCGCATCATCCGGATCAGAGACGGGCTCATCGTAAAAGAATAGAAAAAACAACGATTGACTATCACAGATTTATTCAATGTAAAAGGAGAACTAGAAATGAGAAATTACGTAAAACTGGCCAGCATATGTCTGATGCTGGTAATGCTGTTAATCGCCCCGGCGT
>CAZJRS010000134.1:0-2258 GCA_964548585.1 uncultured Methanocella sp.
GCGAAGAGCCCTGTCAGATTACTCAGGATGATGCGGATGTGCTTATGCGACACCAGCTTACTTCCTGAGTGTTCCCACTGAGAATAGATGGACGATACGATCGACAAGGTTTCTCCCCACTACACAAATCCAGGCTAGTTCATCAAGGTCGCAAGATCTTTATCGCATACGAAGGTTTTTCATGACTATCAGTATGACTTCATCGTTTGCCGTCGGATGACTTTTCTCTTTGCGGCTTTTCCCATATATACTCATGGGCGCACCAGCTTTAGCCTTAATGTTGTAGAGACGCTCGTATCCGCCAAAATAGCCTGATATCCGGTAAAATTTCAAATTTACACTTTGAATCCCTTGAAAAGTGAACGGAGCAATAGCAACACAGGAATGATTTCGAGACGACCCAGCCACATGTTGATGATCAGCAGAATTTTACCGATGCTGCTCATGCCCTGGTTGATCAGGTCGTTCTGAATGCCGACATTGCCCTGGGCAGAGCAGATCGCGAAGATGATCTGGCTGAGGTCGAACTTCGGGTCGACCACGTGGGACAGCACCATAACGCTGACCAAAATCGTGATCAGGTACAGAAAGGAGATCAAAGCGGCCTCGGACAATTCTTTCGTTATAACGTCGTCACCAAGCCGCTTATTGCCGATCTTAATTGTGACAATAGCGTTGCGAGGCAACAGGGTTCTCTTCAGCCACAGCCTGAACTCGGTGACAAGGAACATGGCTCTGGCGACTTTGAGGCCGCCGGAAGTGGAACCGGCACATCCCCCGATGATCGCAGCGATGGACATAATTAAAAGAGACGTGTAGGACCAGCCGGCCAGAGTCGAGGTCTGCAGGCCACCGCTAGTCAGGCAGGCAACAAACAGGTAGATGCTGTGCCGGAACGTAGAAACCCAATCACCCATGTGAAGATAGTTCTCTGCAGTTACCAGTACAACACCGACCAGCAGGATGAAGAAGAAAGCTTTAACCTCTGAGTCGAGGTTAAGCAGACCTTTTGGGTTCTTTATACATTTATATAAGAACAGAAAGGGTAGCGCCCCAATGATCATCATGATCATGGTGGCAATTTCGATAGGGAAGCTGTCATAGTGGGCGATGCTGTCAGAATAAATCGAGGAACCCCCTGTACCGATTGTTACCATGCTGTGGTTGATCGAATCCCACAGAGGCATTCCGGCCATAATCAATAGCGCCACGCCTCCGACGGTAAGAATGAAGTACAGGAACCAGATCATTTTTATCGTAGATCGGATACTGGGCATAATCTTGTCTTTCCTGGCTTCGGATTGGTACATGAGGTAAGTGCTTGTACCCGGCCTGATCAGGATGGTGACCATGAGCAGGATGACACCAATGCCACCTATCCACTCGATGACACTACGGTACAGCAGTACCGAGCGGCTGGAGTGTTCAGGATACGGGATCATGGTCAGGCCGGTGCATGTCCAGCTGGATATCGACTCGAAAAAAGAGTCCAGAAGCGACATGTGCTGTACCATAAGAAAGGGAAAAATACTGACGACAGGTACTGCTAGATAGGCGATCGCTGCAACCACCATAGCGTGCCTCAACTCCAGCTCTTCAGTCCGGGGGAAAATAACTTTTAAAACAAGAGCAAGGCCACCGCTGATCACCAGAGCTATTAAAAAGCCTGGCGCTGCATAGGCCTCATTCAAAATGAAGCATACGATCACCATAAACGCCATAAGAGCGGCGGTGATGGCGAAGAGCCCGGTCAGATTACTCAGGATAATGTTGATGTGCTTATGCGACACCAGCTTATTTCCCGAGTGTTCCCACTGAGAATAGATGGAAGATGCGATCGACAAGGTTTCTCCTCACAAACACGTATACTGAGTCACCCTCAGTGATCACCGTGTTGCCCTCGGGAATGATCACGTCATCGCCCCGTTCGATAGCGATGACAAGTACGTTCGCCGGGAGACCCAGATCCTTGACAGCCTTCCCTGCTGCATGTGATTTCTCTTTTACAATGATCTCCAGAATCTCAGCCTTACCGCCGGCAAGGCTGACGAAATCGTTGATCGTCGGCCGCAGCATCGTATTATAGATATCCTCCGCGACGACAGCATCCGGATTCTTCTGGATCGTGATACCGATTCTCTTAAAAATATCAATATGCTCGGGCTCATTCACAATCGTGGTGAGGTGCTTGACGCCCCGCTCCTGCGCCTGCATCATGACCAGCAGATTCACCGCATCACTGCCAGTCGTACAGATGA
>CAZJRS010000135.1:0-2133 GCA_964548585.1 uncultured Methanocella sp.
GTATCACGATCCAGAAGAATCCGGATGCTGTCGTCGCGGAGGATATCTATAATACAATGCTACGGCCGACGATCAACGATTTCGTCAGCCTTGCCGGTGGTAAGGCTGAGATTCTGGAGATCATTGTTAAAGAGAACTCGCATGCAGCGGGGAAAGCCGTCAAGGATCTGGGTCTGCCGGCAAACGTGCTTGTCATCGCAGTAGAGCGGGCTGACGACGTGATCATTCCCGAGGGCAACACGGTGATCACTGAGGGTGACTCGGTGTACGTATTTGTGAGGAGAAACCTTGTCGATCGAATCTTCCACCTATTCTCGGTTGGAACGCTTGGGAAGTAACGTACTACCGTTCAAGCATATCCGCATCATTCTGGCTAACCTGACGGGCCTGTTTGCAGTGGCAGCTATCCTTATGGCCGTGATGACAGTCATCTGCTTCATTCTGGGGGAGCCACAGGCTGCTCCCGGGTTTGCCGCAGGGTTTCTCGTCAGCGGAGTAATCGCTTTAGTACTGAAGATCATTTTCCCTCACTCAGGTGAGCTCGAGTTGCGACATGCAATGGTGGTTGCCGCCGTTGCTTATCTCGTAGTACCCGCAGTGAGTGCCATTCCTTTTGTTGTGATCGAGCACATGTCCTCACTCGATGCTTTCTTCGAGGCCATGTCCGGGTGGACAGGTTCTGGCTTCAGCATGATCCTGTATCCGGAAAATTCTAGCCATGCCATCCAGCTATGGCGGAGTGTGACCCAGTGGATCGGTGGCATTGGTGTCATCCTGCTCATGGTCACGATACTTATCCGTCCTGGCACGAGCACTTACATCATGTACCAGTCTGAGGCCAGGAAGGATAGAATAAAACCAAGTATCCGTTCGACGATCAAAACTATCTGGTTCTTATACCTGTCCCTGACCATTTTTGGCATTGCATTGCTGGTCTTGGTGGGGATGCCTTTGTGGGACTCGATCAACCACTGTATGGTAGCCATAAGTACGGGTGGCTTTTCCATTTACTCAAACAGCATTGCACACTACGACAGTTTTCCTATCGAAGTGGGGCTGATCATCATCATGTTCCTTGGGGCATTGCCCTTTGCGTTCATCTATAAATCGATCATCAGCCCGAAATCCCTGTTCAACCTCGATACTCAGGTTAAGTCTTTTATCATGTTGATCATAGCCGGAACTTCTTTCCTCCTGTTAGAGTTATACCTGACCACAGGTCAGGCATGGAACTCTTTCCGGATGGCCGCATTTCAGTTCGTATCTGGCATATCCGGTACCGGCTTGCAGACCTCAATGATGACCGACTGGTCCTCTACCGCATTGCTGATATTGACTCTCGCCATGATTGTCGGCGGATGCGCGGGTTCCACCGCAGGCGGTATCAAGGTAGCCCGTGCGATCTTTTTGACTGATGAGGTGAGGGTCTGGCTGAAGCGGACTGTACTACCCCGTAACGCTATCGTGATGGTTCAACTCGGTAATAAACGAGTGGGAGAGGACGTGCTGAACAAAGAGCTGGCTGAGGCAGCACTGATCTCCTTCCTGTGGATAGTGACCATCCTGATCAGCGTCATGTTACTACCCCATCTCATAGATCCGAAGTACGATCTGAGCCACATCATCTTCACGGTAGCTTCTGCCCAGGGTAACGTGGGATTATGGGTGGGTTTTCCAGATCCGTCCACACACTGGCTCGGTAAAGTAATACTGATGGTTAACATGTGGATTGGCCGGCTGGAGATCATACCTGTTACTCTGCTGATCAGATACCTGGTGAAAGGCTTCAGACTGTGAGGTTACCGGAGCCTATTAATATTTATAGAAAAAAGCCGCTATAGGGTAGAAGTTGTCTTAAAGACGAGTGGGTAACATGTATATTATCATCGTGGGCCTTGGTGGGATCGGCCAGAACCTCGCCCGTATTGCCGTGTCTGAGAAGCACAATGTCGTGGTGATCGATGTAGATCATGAGCGCTGTAAGGATATTGCAGCTAAATACGATCTCATCAGTATTCCGGGCGATGCTACTTCTGCTGCGATCCTGGAAGAAGCTGGCATATCTGAGGCCGACAGCATCATCTGTACGACTGGCAGTGATGCGGTGAATCTGCTGGTCATGATGCAGGCGCA
>CAZJRS010000136.1:0-1942 GCA_964548585.1 uncultured Methanocella sp.
GATATCTGCAGCATACCAGATAACCAGACCCCCCGCAAAATGCTGTGGAAACAGGGCAAAGCCAGCCGGATCCACAAAGAGGAGATCTCCTATCGTGCAGATGTTCTCAGCGAGATGCTCGGGTTGACCAGTTTCCTTGACACCCGCATCGGCGATCTATCCCGGGGCATGAAGCGGCGGATTTCCCTCGGCATGGGACTGATCACCGACGCCAACGTCATTCTCATGGACGGCTCGCTGGCCGAGCTGGACCCCTTATTCTGCATGAAGTTCGTCAATGACCTGCGTACCTCGGGAGACAAGACGATCTTGATCACAGCCAATAACATGGAACTTCTCGACCGCATCTGTGACGGTGTCACAATCATCAAGGAAGGTGCCACGCTCTTGAACGAAAGCATGACCTCGGTCCGGGAGAAGATCGGGAGGCCGGCCATCACGCTCAGAACCAGCCAGATGAACCTGCCCCGGCTGGTCCAGTCGATCAACCAGCAGCTCTTCGTCAACCGCACCTATCTCGGCAGCGATTACGTGACCGTCGAAGTGGACGATATCATACATATCCCTAACGTGATCCGGCAGGCTTCGGCGCAGACCGAGATCTACGAAGCCCGGCAGACTATGACCAGTCTCGAAGACCTGTACAGGTCATTCTTTGAGTAATACTGGTACATTTCTACAATCTGTACCCGGCAAAGCAGAATGAGCTGGCGAGATGGGCCAGTTTATTCCCCACAAGCAACTATAAGGCTTTTCATATACGACTATATATCATGTCTTCAGGTGACGGCGACCGGGGTATAACCATCCGACCGGCCCGGCTCGACGACGCAGCCGATATCTGCGTCATCCATTGCTCTCACGTGCCACGGTGGTACCGGAGATCAGATACCGAGCAGTTCGACGTCGAGTACAGCTCTCTGTCTCTCGAAGAGCGCTGGGGCTTCGGCGGCCCGTGGATGAGCCCGGAGACCTGTGCAATTCACCTTAATAACCTGCTGCTACGACATCACCTTCCTTTTGTGGCAGAATCCGAAGGCCGAATCGTGGGTGAGGTAGAGTTATTCATCGGCCGCGAAAGCGAACCGTGTGGCAAGAATTGCCACATTGGGCTCCTGTATATCCATAAAGATTACGCGGGCAAGGGGATCGGGATCGAGATGATCCGGCACGCACGCCGGATTGCCCGGGACAATAGTTGCGATACGCTCACAGTGTCGGCTATGCCCCATAACGAGGCGTTTTACCACAAGTGCGGTTTCACCTCTGGCGGCACCCTGGTCCAGCTGTCAGTACCTGTCAGAAGATATCCTGTAGAGATGTCAGTACTGCAGCCGCCCCTCAGCCAGCAGACCTTTACCTGGGGCATGCGCATGCCTGTCGGACGACTCCAGAGCTCGGCCTTCCACCTGTTCGAGCTTTCCGATGCATATGCACTGCCTGCTTACGCCAACATAGACCGACGGACGTATTTCCTCAATGTGGCAGGATCCCCGTCTATGCTGGCCTGGGAATCAAGTTCGGCCGGCGAAGCGACCGTCTACGGGTGGAGCGCGGAGGCAGACGCTCGCGACCTTGTGGCCGCTGTGATGAAACACCTGGAGTCAAACGGCATTACTTCGGCTAACATACTATTAACGAGGGACGACTACGATAGTATTTCCGGGGAGATGGATGCCCAGCTGAGGGGGACACGCACAACGCTCGTATATCCCCTGTAAAAGAAGACGAGCGCTGCGCTGTATATAATATGGCTCTTCTCCTGATCTTGGATGAACATTTTGGGTAAAAGTTGCCGATGTACCGGGGGATCGGCATAATAGGATCGATCATTAGCGGTAACTCTGCATGGGTTGCATGACCGCCAAGCCCGCCAAGGGGCCAAGCACGCCAAGAACACTGTTAATATGGCTCATTTACCCATGAACTGCTCTTGGCGTTC